>JAENXK010000050.1 GCA_016649615.1 Thermoleophilia bacterium | reverse complement strand
GAGAAGCGTGCCGGAGACGAGGATGTCCAGGCTGCGCTTGATCGCCAGGGTCGAACGGGTCGGGAAGCTGTAGTGGAAGTCCAGCATCGGGACTTCGGCGACCCGGCTCAACTCGGTGTCCGGGCCGAGCACCTCCTGGTTCGAAGGCACCATGGTCACCGCGATCCGGGCTTCGTGGCACGTGTTGATGATCGCCCCGATCGCTTTCGAGTCGAGCCCGTCATCGGCGATCACCACCCGGGAAACCGAGTGTTTCCGGGCAGTTTCCGGCAGCCCCTCGAGATCGCCGAAGTAGCTGACTCCGAGCGCCGCCGGGCCGGGGGTATCGCCGTTCGGGGTGGAGGCGACGAAGCCGGCCAGCTCGATGCCGGCCCCTCCCTGTTCGATCAGCCGCTTCGAGACCATTCCGGCCTTGGGTCCTGACCCGACCAGAATGGTCCGCTCGGGACCGGTGAGCCGGCGGAAGAAGAGCCTGACCAGACCCCGGAAGACGATCGCGAAGGCGACGCTGATTCCGCCGACCAGGATGATCGTCGAACTCGGCAGGATCGGTGCCTGGAACACCATTGAGGTCAACTTGACCAGTACGACGGTGATCGCGGCCGTCGCCAGAAGCGAAGGGATCTCGCCGTACGTGCTGTGCTGGATGCGCCGGTGGTCGCGGTCGTAGAGGTCGTTGATCTTGGCTATGAAGATCCAGACCGGAATCGTCAGAAAGGCCCAGGGCAGGTTTTCCGGGGTGAACCGGTCGGCCAGAGCCGTGATTCCGATGGCGATCAGGATCGCCGCGGTGTCCGAGAAAGCCAAGGCCCACCGCAGCAGGCGCTGCCGCACGGATCCGAGGTCGTTCTGGCGACCGGCTGACGCCGTCTGACCTCCGGTTCCGGGGTCGATCCTTCTATCGGAATCTGAACTGTGGGTGTGGCTCACACGACCTTCCTCGGAAGCCAGCACGGAACGAGACTGGATTACCTTGTTCGCTCCCATAACCGCACAGACACTCATTCGGTGCGCTTCCGTATCCGCAATTTCTACAGGATCCCGGCGATCGATCCCGATTGGGGATCCAGAGGGCCGCACACATTCGCAACCGCGATTCCGGGTTTCACGCAAATTCCCCGTTCACCGGGCGGTTTCTGCGGTCCGGGCCGGAATTCCGGGTGGCGGGGGCGTAGCATCCGGGGGTTACCCATGCCCGCAAAGCCGACCCAGGATCCCCTCTCACCTTTCAGCACCGAGGTCCGCCGCTGGTTCACCGACTCGTTCGAGGGCCCGACCCCGGCTCAGGCGCTGGGCTGGGGAGCGATCTCGGGCGGGGCTCACACCCTGATCTGCGCTCCGACCGGCTCCGGAAAGACGTTGGCCAGCTTTCTCTGGGGTATCGACCGGCTCTCGCGAGAACCGGAACGGACCGGGGTCAAGCTGGTCTACGTCTCCCCGCTGAAGGCCCTTTCCTATGACATCGAGCGCAATCTGCGGGCACCGCTGCGGGGAATCGGCTCATCGATCTCCGTCGCGCTGAGGACCGGCGACACACCTCAGTCGGAGCGCGCCAAAATGCGGCGCAACCCACCCGACATCCTGATCACCACCCCGGAGTCGCTCTATCTGATGCTCTCATCCGGGGCGCGGGAGATCTTCGGCTCGGTCGAGACGGTGATCGTCGACGAGATCCACGCCGTCGCGGCGACAAAGCGCGGCGCCCATCTCGCCCTCACCCTCGAACGGCTCGACCACCTGGTCCGGAACGGGACCGGCGGCCGGTCCGCAGGCGATGCCGGCGACGGCGCCGGACAGGGCCGGGAGATCCAGCGGATCGGACTCTCGGCCACCCAGCGGCCACTCGAGCGGATCGGCGAGTTCCTGGTCGGGCCACGACGCGAGTGCGAGATAGTCGACGCCGGCAGCAGCAAGGAACTCGACCTCAAGATCGTGGTTCCGGTCGAAGACATGAGCAACCCCGGCCTGCCGGCGCCGCAGGACGAAGACCCGGTGGCGACCCCGGTGGCGGGCGAATCCGGCGAGGACTCCGGTCCGCTCCCGCTTCACGACGAGGCCACCGGCCCGCTCCCGGGGTCCGGCGAGGCACCGTCGCTCGACGGCGATGCCGGCGACGGACAGATGTCCCCGGCGGCGCAGATCCGGTCGATCTGGCCGGCGATCTACCCGGAGCTCCTCGACCTGGTCAAGGCTCACACCTCGACCATCGTCTTCGTCAACAACCGCCGCTCGGCCGAACGGCTGGCGCAGCGTCTCAACGAGCTCGACTCGGACCGCGCCGAAGAGGCGGCCGGGGAGAGCGAGGGCGCGGCCGGGGAGGCCGAAGGCCCGGCCGGGGATAGCGACGGCCCGGTCCTGGCACGGGCCCACCACGGCTCGCTCTCCCACGAAGAGCGCACCCAGGTCGAAGAGCTGCTCAAGTCGGGCGAGATCCCCTGCCTGGTCGCGACCTCGTCACTCGAGCTGGGGATCGACATGGGTGCGGTCGACCTGGTAGTCCAGGTCGAATCGCCGAAGTCGGTCAGTCGCGGCATGCAGCGGATCGGGCGGGCCGGGCACGGTCTGGGGGAGGTTTCCCGGGGCCGGATCTTCCCCAAGTTCCGGGGTGATCTCCTGGAGAGCGCCGTGGTCACCCAGCGCATGCGCGACGGCGAAATCGAAGAGACGGTGATCCCGGTCAACCCGATCGACGTACTCGCCCAGCACCTGGTCTCGATGGCGGCCCTCGACCGGTGGCAAACCGGGGCGGCGCTGGAGCTGGTCCGTTCGACCGCCTCGTTTCGTGACCTTTCCGGGGAGCAGTTCGAAAACGTGCTCGACATGCTCGACGGGCGCTATCCCTCCGACCGCTTCGCCGAGCTGAGGCCACGGATCGTGTGGGACCGCACCGAGGGCGAGATCGAAGGCCGCAAGGGCGCGCGCTCGCTGGTCGTGACCAACGCCGGCACGATTCCCGACCGCGGCCTCTACGGGGTTCACCTGCCGGACGGCCGCCGGGTCGGGGAGCTCGACGAGGAGATGGTCTACGAGGCCCGGGCGGGACAGGTCTTCCTGCTCGGCGCTTCCAGCTGGAGGATCCAGGAGATCACCCGCGACCGGGTGATCGTCACCCCGGCCCCCGGGGTTCCCGGGGCGATCCCGTTCTGGAAAGGTGACGGGATCGGCCGCCCGGCGGAGCTCGGCGAGGCGATCGGGGCGTTCTCCCGCGAGGCGGTCAACGCCGACCCGGTCGAGCTCGAGAAGACCCACCACCTCGATCCGCCGGCCGCCCGCAATCTCGTCGCCTATCTGCAGGAGCAGCAGGACGCGACCCGGGTGGTGCCCTCGGACCAGGCGATCGTGGTCGAGCGCTTCCGCGATGAGATCGGCGACTGGCGCCTCTGCGTCCTCTCGCCATTCGGCGGCCGGGTCCACGCCGCCTGGGGCATGGCGATCGCGCGCAAGCTGCGCGATGAGCACGACCTCGAGGCCGATGCGATCTATTCCGATGACGGCATCGCCATCCATCTGCCGGACGCCGACGAGCCGCCCTCCAGCGATCTGGTCCTGATCGAGCCGGACGAGCTGGAGGACCTGGTCGTGCGCGAGCTCGGCTCCTCCGCCCTGTTCGGCGCCCGGTTTCGTGAGAACGCCGCCCGCTCGCTGCTGATCCCGCGGGCCTACCCCGGCAAACGGACCCCGCTCTGGCAGCAGCGGCTCAAGGCCCAGAGCCTGCTTGAGGTCGCCCGGGACTTTCCCCGCTTTCCGGTGATCCTCGAGACCTACCGCGAGTGCCTCCAGGACGTCTTCGACCTGCCGGCGCTGGACCGCCTGCTGCGCGGTATCCACTCGCGTCGGCTTTCGCTGGTCGAGGTCGAGACCCCGACCGCTTCGCCGTTCGCCTCATCGCTCTTGTTCGACTATGTCGCGACCTACATGTACGAGGGCGATACGCCCAACGCCGAGCGCCGGGCCACCGCGCTCTCGCTTGATCGCGAACTGCTGCGCGAACTGCTCGGGCAGGACGAGCTGCGTGACCTGATCGAACCAGAGGCGCTGGAGGAGGTGGAGCGCTCGCTGCAGCACCTGACCGAGCACGGCCGGGCCGGAGATCGTGACGGCCTTCAGCAGATCCTCCGCCGGCTCGGCGACCTGACCGCAGCGGAGGCCGACGCCCGGGCAGCCGAGGGCTACTCGGCCGGCTCGATGCTCGAGAACCTGGTCCGGGAGCGGCGTGCGGTCGAGGTCAGGATCAACGGCGAGCAGCGTTTCATCGCCGCCGAAGACGCCGGGCTCTACCGGGATGCGCTCGGGGTCTCTCCCCCCGGCGGGCTGCCGGCCGATTACCTGAAGGAGCGGGACGATCCGCTGACCACGCTCTTTTCGCGCTACGCCCGCACCCACGGTCCCTTTCCTACCGCCCGGCTGAAGGCCCGCTACGGGGTCGATCCGACCCCGGCTCTGAGGGAACTCGAGGCGGCCGGCACGGTTGTTCGCGGCGAGATCCTGCCCGGCGGAACCGAGCGGGAGTGGTGCGAGGCCGACGTGCTTCGCCGGGTCCGCCGGGCCAGTCTCGCCCGGCTTCGCAAGGAGGTCGAACCGGCCGACGCCGCCACATACGCCCGCTTCCTGGCCTCTTGGCAGGGAATCGACCGGCATCGCCGCAGCGGGGCCGGGATCGACCGGCTGCGCGAGATCCTGGTGCCGCTGCAGGGAGTGGCCCTGACCCCGTCGGTGTGGGAGCGCGACGTCCTGCCGCGCCGGCTCGGCGCCTACAGCTCTGCCTGGCTGGACGGCCTCTGCACCAGCGGGGAAATCGTCTGGATCGGGGCCGGGGCGATCGGCCGTTCCGACGGCCGGGTCGCGCTCTACTTCCGTGAGGACGTACGGCTGGCCGGACCGCCGCCGGCCAACGGCAAGCTGGAGCCCCCGGAGGGCGAGGTCCACGATTCGATCCGCGAGCGGCTGGGGGGCGGCCCCGCCTTCTGGCTCGATCTGGCCACCGAACTCGACCACTCGCCGGAAGAGCTGCATTCGGCCCTCTGGGACCTCGCTTTCGCCGGCGAGGTGACCAACGATTCTTTTGCCCCGCTCCGTGCTCCCCGCCTCAGGGCGGTGCCATCGGCCGAGCCCGGCGGCCGGCGGTTCTCCCGGCGGCGACCGGCGACCGGTCCGACCGTGCAGGGTCGCTGGTCACTGACCGCGCCGCTGTTCGCCGGGGCCCCGCCGATCGGGCCGCGCCTCAGGGCCCAGGCCGAGTTGATGCTGGAGCGCCACGGCATCCTGACCCGGGAGATGGCCCTTGCCGAAGGCATTCCCGGCGGCTTCTCGACCCTGTATCCGGAACTGTCCAACCTCGAGGTGCTCGGTTCGGCCCGGCGCGGCTACTTCATCGAGGGGCTGGGCGGGGCCCAGTTCGCGCTGGCAGGGGCGGTCGAGCGGCTCCGCTCGCAACCGCTGGATGACGAAACCCTGACCGTGCTCGCGACCACCGATCCGGCCAACCCCTACGGGACGGTCCTGCCCTGGCCGAAACGGGAGAGCCGCCGCCGGCCATCCCGCACCCCGGGCTCCTACGTGATGCTGCGTTCAGGGCTGCCGGTGCTCTTTCTCGAGAAGGGCGGCAAGGGGATCCTGCGACTGGACCCCGAGCTTTCCGGTGAGGAGCTGACCCGCCTGCTGGCTGAATTCACGAGGTGCGCCGAGTCCGGCCTGGTCACCCCGTTGAAGGTCGAGCGGTTCGACGGTGAACCGCTGATCGGTTCCGGCTTCGAAGCGCACCTGCTCGCCGCGGGCTTCAGCCGGCAACCACGCCGGTTGGTCGCTCCTGGCTGATTTCGGCGGCCCGGAACGTGTTTCAGCCGGAATTGCTCGAGGCCGGTCGGCAAAAATCGGAAAGCCGGTTGGCATTCGGCCCGGGACTGCGGGATACTCGTGGCTGTGGCCTTGGCCGAGGAAAGTGTCGTCGGATTGCTCCGAAGCGTTCCCCTGTTCGCTGAACTAGATGATGCCGAACTCGAGCGGTTCTCCCGGGTCGCCGTCCCGCGGTCTTACCCCGACGGTACCCGCGTCTTCCACGAGGGTGATCACTCCGACGCCTGTTACATCGTGCGCTCCGGGACTTTCCGGGTAACCCGGCAGCATCCCGACGGCCGCGCGATAACCCTGGCCACGCTCGGAACCGGCGATATCGTCGGCGAACTGGCGATGCTCGACGGCGAGGTCCGCTCTGCCAGCGTCGAAACGCTCGGCGGAGAAGGGGAGCTGCTTGCCCTGCCCGCCGGTGACGTCCGGGCCCTGCTCGCCCGCCACCCCGACATCACCGTGAAGATGGTCGCCGCACTCACCCGCAGGTTGCGAGCCGCCAATGAGCGGATCTCCCGCCAGTCGTTCCAGACGGTTCCTTCGCGGGTGGCGGGCGTGCTCGCCCAGCTGGTGAGCGAAGAAAACATGGACGGCGGTCACAGCGAGGTGACGATCCGGATGAATCAGGCCGACCTCGCCCAGCTCGCCGGAACCTCGCGGGAAAGCGTCAGCCGCTTCCTGGCCGAACTCGAACGAGCCGGGGTCGTCCGGGCCGGCCGCGGCCGGGTGGCGGTGCTCGAACCCGAGAAGCTCAGCAACTACATATTCTGAGAACCATGGCTTCCGGCCTCTACGCACTCAACTTCTACTCACCGCTGTTCGTCGACCAGTTGCGACGCGGGCGCAAGACCGCGACGATCCGGCTGGGTGACAAGTCGGCCAAGTACGAGCGCAGCCAGGTCGTCTGGGTGACGGTCGGCTCCCGGCACTCCCGGCGGGAGAAGATCTTCTCGGCGATCATCGACGAGGTTGAGGTCAAACCCCTCTCCGAACTCTCACCGCGCGATATCGAGCGTGACAATCCGGAATTCCGGCGGGTCGAGGAGACCCGCCGTTTCCTCGAGCAGATCTACGACCGTCCGATCAAGTCGGACCACCTGGTCACGATCGTCCATTTCTCCCAGGTGGTCGAACCGGGGCCGGCCGGGTTTGGCGTTGTCCCCTCGACCAACTGATCAGCCGGGAGAGGCGACTCCCGGACCGGTAGCCGCGCCGCCGGCTTCCGAACCCGACGCCTCATTCCGTTTCCTTTCCCGCTGGGACCTGCGGTCCGAACTGCCGGCGGTCTGGGATGCCCTGGTTGACTTCGAGCGCTGGCCGGGATGGTGGCCCGGGCTGAGCGACGTGCAGGAAAGGCAGCGGGGCCGTCCCGACGGGATCGGCCAGAAGGCGACCTCCCGCTGGCAGGGCCCGCTCGGCTACAGCCTCGAGATCGCGATCGAAGCGGTCGAGCGGGTCGAGCCGAACCGTCTCAAGGGGATCGCGAGCGGTGATCTTCGCGGCTCTGGCAGCTGGGATCTGACCGCCGCCGACGGCTGGACCACGGTCTGCTTCCGGTGGGACGTGAGCCCGACCCGGCCGTGGATGGTCGTGCTGGTCCCGGTTGCGCGCCCGCTGTTCGTCAAGGGCCACGATCACGTGATGGAGGGCGGCGCCGAAGGGCTGGCCGGCCACCTCGGCTGTGAGATCCGCGGGTTCACCTCCGAGTCGGGCTGAATCGCCTCCCGACCGGCTTGACTGACAGCGGAAAACCTGTATCGTTCAGTGTGGTTTGGCACTCACCCTATGAGAGTGCCAACGGTGTCGGTCAGTTCTGACGCCGAAAAGCCCACTTAATCAGAATAATGACAATGGAGGTATACGAATGAAGCTGAAGCCCCTCGGGGACAGGCTGATCGTCAAGCCGGTCGAGGAAGAAGAGACCACCGCAAGTGGACTCGTGCTTCCCGAAACGGCCAAGGAGAAGCCCCAGAAGGGAACGGTCGTGGCAGTCGGAGACGGCACCGTGGCTGAAGACGGAACCCGCCGCCCGCTCGACGTGAGCGAAGGCGACGAGGTCCTCTACTCCAAGTACGGCGGGACCGAACTCACCGTGGAGGGCGACGAAGTGCTCGTCCTGCGTGAGTCGGACATCCTCGCCAAGGTCCAGTAAGCACCCCAAACACAAGCTTTACAGGAGGTATTGGAAAATATGGCTCACAAAGAGCTGAAGTTCGCAGAAGAAGCCCGGGGGGCCCTGCAGGCCGGCGTTGACGCCGTTGCCGACGCAGTCAAGGTCACCCTCGGCCCCAAGGGTCGTTACGTCGTACTCGACAAGAAGTTCGGCGCCCCGACCATCACCAACGACGGTGTCACCATTGCCCGCGAGATCGACGTCGAGGACGTCTTCGAGAACCAGGGCGCCCAGCTCGTTCGCGAAGTCGCAACCGCGACCAACGACGTCGCCGGTGACGGCACCACCACCGCCACCCTGCTCACCCAGGTGATCGTTCGCCAGGGTCTCAAGAACGTCGCCGCCGGGGCCAACCCGCTGGCGCTTCGCCGCGGGATCGAGACGGCCGTTGACTCGGTCGTCGACAATCTCCGTGACGAGCAGTCGGCAGAGATCAGCGGCAAGGACCAGATCGCTCGCGTGGCAGCCATTTCGGCCGCCGACGACGAGATCGGCAACGTGATTGCCGACGCGATCGAGAAGGCCGTTGACTCGGTCGTCGACAATCTCCGCAACAAGCAGTCGGCGGAGATCAACGGCAAGGACCAGATCGCTCGCGTGGCCGCCATTTCGGCTGCCGACGACGAGATCGGCAACGTCATCGCCGACGCAATCGAGAAGGTCGGCAAGGACGGCGTGGTCAACGTCGAAGAAGGCCAGACCTTCGGCATGGAGCTCGACTTCACCGAGGGCATGCAGTTCGACAAGGGCTACATCTCGCCCTACATGGTGACCGACCAGGACCGCATGGAGGCTGTGCTTGAAGAGCCTTACGTCCTGATCGCCAACCAGAAGATCGGCTCCGTCCGAGACATTCTCCCGGTACTGGAGCAGGTCATGCAGGGCGGCAAGGCACTGCTGATCGTGGCCGAGGACGTCGAGGGCGAATGCCTCGCGACGCTGGTGGTCAACAAGCTGCGTGGCACCTTCACCGGTGTTGCGGTCAAGGCGCCGGGATTCGGCGACCGCCGCAAGCGCATGCTCGAGGACATCGGCATCCTGACCGGTGGCGAGGTCATTACCGAGGAAATGGGTCTCAAGCTGGAGAACACCCAGCTGTCCCAGCTCGGCCAGGCCCGCCGCGTTGTCG
This sequence comes from Thermoleophilia bacterium, assembly GCA_016649615.1. Classification (GTDB taxonomy): domain Bacteria; phylum Actinomycetota; class Thermoleophilia; order Solirubrobacterales; family 70-9; genus 67-14. The sequence goes on along the minus strand of JAENXK010000050.1, from coordinate 4,663 downwards.
TCTCCAAGGACACCACCACGATCATCGATGGTGGCGGCGAGTCTGAGGAGATCAAGGGACGGATCAAGCAGATCAAGTCGGAAATCGAGAACACCGATTCCGAGTTCGACCGCGAGAAGCTCCAGGAGCGTCTCGCCAAGCTGGCCGGCGGCGTAGCCGTGGTCAAGGTCGGTGCTGCTACCGAGACCGAGATGAAGGAGAAGAAGCACCGCGTCGAGGACGCTCTACAGGCTGCCCGTGCGGCGCTTGAAGAGGGCATCGTCCCCGGTGGCGGAGTCGCTCTGCTCAACGCTCAGTCGGCTCTCGATGTCGACAAGATCGAGGACCATGACGAGCGCACCGGCGCGAAGATAATCCACCGGGCGCTCGAGGAACCGCTCCGGCAGATCTCGGGGAACTCCGGGTTCGAGGGTTCGGTCGTGGTCAACAAGGTCCGTGAGATGAAAGACGGCGAGGGCCTGAACGCGGCAAGTGGCGATTACGGCGACATGGTCAAGGCGGGCGTGCTCGACCCGACCGTGGTCACCCGCTCGGCGCTGCAGAACGCGGCCTCGATCGCCAAGAACATCCTCACGACGGAGGTCATCGTGGCCGAGCCGCCGGAGGAAGGTGGCGCCGCCGCCCCCGCAATGCCCGACATGGGCGGTATGGGCGGCATGATGTAAGGAGGCTCCCGCCTCCGCCGGCCAGTGGTCCGCCACCGGCCGATGCTTTCCGAAGGGCCCGGCAATCGCCGGGCCCTTCGTCTTGGCGGAAGAGAGTCGCCCACCCCGATCTTGTGCGATTACCCATGGCATACATGAGTGATCGCACCCGATCCCTGCCCGGCTCCGGGTCGGGCTCCGGTTCGAAGGGCCGGCCGGACTCGCCCGGTCGGCCTAGCGGCGGGTGCCGGTGGTCAGCAGGTAGGTGCGGGACTGCCTGATCATGTCGCCGTCCCGTTCACGTTCGACGAAATCGATCACGGCCTGGCGGAACTTCTCCCGGTCGGCTTCGTCCATCGAGTCGGCCAGGACCTTGGTCGGCCCGAAGGCACGCGAGAAGAGGTCCCAGAACTTCTCGCCCGATTCGACCTCGAACGGGGTGTCGAGTTCTTTGAACTCGAGCTCGAACGAGTCGCCGAGCAGATCCTGCAGGTGCTCCTCACGTCCCCAGTCCAGCGGGTTACCGATCCCCTCGGGCATCGGGGGCTGGAACTGCCGCATGAACTTGAAGAACTCGCCGACCCCGCCATCCGGTCGCCAGGTGGTCAGCCCGAGCCGGCCACCCGGGGCGCAGACCCGGCCAAGTTCGGCCGCAGCCGTCTCCTGGTCCGGGGCGAACATGACTCCCACTGACGAGCTGACGATGTCGAAGGACCCGTCCCCAAACCGGAGGTTCTCGCAGTCACCGGTTTCGTAGTCGATCGTAAGCCCGGCCTCGTCGGCCCTTCGCCGTGCCGTTTCGACAAGAACGGGAGCCAGGTCGATTCCGGTCGTCTCGGCTCCGCCTGCCGCCGCGCGCATAGCCACCGCGCCCGTCCCGCAGGCGAGGTCGAGCCACGACTCTCCCGGCTCGGGAGCGAGCGCCCCGACCAGGGCGTCGTGCATGTCGGCGATGTGGACCTCGACCTCCTCGAACGGTCCGGCACCCCACATCTGTCCCTGGAATTCCTTCAGATCTTCGAAGCTCATCGGTCTCCTCCTGGTTGGTGCCGGAGAGCACAAGCTACGCCCCGGCGGCACACAATACAAGCGGTCGTTTTTGGCATTTTCTCCGTGTACCGCAGGCAGGGAAAACCAGGGCATTGAGGGCGGCGCTTGCCGCCTTCGTTTTGCTGGTCCTTCTGTTCCAGATCAGCGTGGGCTCGGCCGCGGCCGTCCTGCCCGTTCCCGGCGAAGCCGAGTCGACTTTTCCCGCCTACGTCCCGGGAGAGATCGTGGTCGGATTCACCAAGGGAAGCGATTCCGAGCAGATCTCATCCTCGCTCGACGCAGTGGACGCAGAAGATTCCGAATCGGTGCCGGGCCTGTCCAAGACCCGAGTGGTCGAGATCGATGAGGACGACGACGTAGAGGTTGCCACTGACGAGTTGGAGGATCAGGGCGGAGTGCGCTGGGCCGAGCCGAACTACATCGTCGAGGGTCAGGGACTGCCCAACGATCCCCGCCTGGGTCTGCTCTGGGGCCTCAGGAACGATGGCCAGAACAGCCAACATCATGGATCCGGGCGGCGAACCGGTATATGGCAGGCCAGGAGTAGACATCGGCGCTCGTTCAGCCTGGAAAAAGACCACCGGGAGCACCAGGAAAATTGCCGTAATCGACTCAGGCATTGAAGCTACCCATCCCGACCTCGGCCCCAACCTGAACCGCAAACTGAGCCGTAACTTCGTAGCCACGCCTAGCAGCGGCGATCCCTTCGACTGGAAGGTCGACCCGGGCGCCTGGACCGACCAGCAGGGTCACGGCACCCACGTCGCCGGCACCATCGGCGCGGTCGGGAACAACGGTCTCGGCGTGGCCGGGGTCAACTGGAAGACCCGACTGGTGGCGATTCGGGTCTTGGACTTCAACAATCTCGGCAACTCTGCCGACGTTGCCGCGGGACTCCGCTACGCCGGCAAGAACGGCATATCGATCGCAAACGCCAGCCTGGGGGGCAGTTGGCGGGGAAGAGGCCAAGGTGTGGAAAGAAGCGATCGCGGCCAGCCCGGACACGCTGTTCGTGGTTGCTGCCGGAAACGATGGCATGAACAACGATGAAGTCCCGTACTACCCCTGCAACTTCAGCCTTCCGAACATCCTCTGCGTCGCGGCGATCGATTCCCGGGCGAAAATGGCCGACTTCTTCGTGGGCGGATCCAACTACGGCAGGAAGTCTGTGGATCTCGGGGCGCCTGGTAAGGACATCGAAAGCACGGTGCCCAACCTGTCCTACCCGCTCGATGTTGACTTCGCGAAAGGGATCGGGGGCTTCGACCAGAAGCCCTATCCGTGGAAGCTCGAGGATGCCGGTGCCCCCGTGCTCATCTTCGACGGCCGTGATGGCGACGTTCCTTCCCCGGTGGCCCAAGCGAGCGCGAGTCTGAAGGATCAATTCGACCTCAGGGCCCAACGTTTCTGCCGCATTGACCTGGGCCTATTTCAAATTGAGAACGACATCAGCCTCCACGGGAATCAGGGCTTCTCGGTCGAATACAGGGTCGACGGGGGTCCGGCGAAGCAGGTCCCGAATGCGGAGATCACTGCTGGGGATCTTGAAAATATTCCGGAAGGAGCCCCTCTTACTTTCCCGCTTGCGGAGCTAGAAGGGGCCTCGGAGGTCGAGTTTTCGCTCGTATTCAAGGCCAACGGAACACCGACCCCATTGCCTTTGATCGTGATCTCAAAAATGAAGGTCGAGTGCGTTGCGGCCATGCCGCCCGGAGGGGTCTACAAAGCCGATTTGGGAACCTCGATGGCGAGCCCTCATGTGGCCGGCGTGGCCGGACTGGTCAAGTCGGTCGCACCGAAGGCCGGACCGGAGAAGCTGAAGCGAATCATCAAGAAAAGCGTGGTACCGACCAAGTCGCTGAAGGGCAAGACGGTCACCGGCGGCCGGGTCAATGCGGCCCGGGCAGTCAGGTTTATTCACCCGGCCGAAAAGGCCCGGCTCCACCAGATGAAGGTCTCCCCGAAGCCTCTGAAGCTCCGCGCCGACCGATCGGCCCGTCTCAAGGTCCGGGTAAGAAACGGTGGCGGGCAGACGGCCCGGGGGCTGAGGATCTGCCTCAAGGCGCCCAAGGGGACGGTCAAGGGGGTTGGCTGCACGAAGGCCCGAAGCTCGAGTCCGGAAAACGGGCAACGTTCTACCTTCGGACAGGACCCCGGGCTTCGGTCCGGCCGGGTCAGCGCCTGCAGCTGCGGATCAAGGCACGCGCCAAAGGCGCCAGCAACCTTTTCGGCTCGGTCCCGCTGGAAGTTCGATAGCCGCCGCCGCTGTCACATCGCCGCCGGCCGGATCTTACGGCCCTGGGTTGCCGGAGGCCCGGTTTTTTCAGCTGCCGTTTGAAGACTCGGGCTTGCGCGCGTAGCCGTAGGCGTAAGGCACGTATCGAGGGTTCTTCAGCTTGTTGCGAAGGACTTTCATCGCGTCCGGGTAGAGGTCCGGGTTGTAGGGGTTGTCGACCGTGCCGAAACCGCGGTAGTAGTTGTACATCCGGACCCGGGAGCGCTTCTCAATCCAGTTGAAAATCTGGCGCGGGAACTTGACCGTGTCGGCCCCGGCTACGCCCCACTCGGTCAGCGCGAACGGCTTGTTGCGCCATTTCTTTGCCTTGAAGAACTTGTTCAGGTCCTTCCAGTGGGGGTAGTTCGAGTAGAAGTCGGTGCCGGCCCAGTCGACGAAGTTCTTGCCGGGCCAGTAGTTGCCGGGCCAGTTGCCCTTGGCCCGGGGCGAGCCGGCCGGCAGCGGACTCCAGATAAGCGCCACCGGAGGGGCCGGCAGAGCCTTCGGGCGCGGAAGATCTCCGTATCTGACCGGCGGCATGTCCAGGTTCGCGAGCTTCTTGTCGGTCCGGTCGGCGGCGAGGCCGCCGCGCACGATCACCGCGATCCGCCGGAAGGCACGCTTGTACCAGATCGTCTTGTGCTCACCACCCTTCTTCTCTCCTGAGCAGTAGACCGCCGAGTAGGGATTGAGG
>JAENXK010000081.1 GCA_016649615.1 Thermoleophilia bacterium | reverse complement strand
GAGTCTGGGCCGTGTCTCAGTCCCAGTGTGGCTGATCGTCCTCTCAGACCAGCTACCCATCGTTGCCTTGGTAGGCCTTGACCCCACCAACAAGCTAATGGGCCGCGGGCCCTTCCCAATGCGGAAGCCGAAGCTACCTTTAGTGAACAGGCTTATGCCTGTGCACCACATCCGGTATTAGCCCGAGTTTCCTCGGGTTGTCCCGGTCATCGGGGTAGATTACCCACGTGTTACTCACCCGTTCGCGGCTTTGCCCCAGAGCAAGCTCTGGTTCGTCGCACCACTTGCATGTGTTAAGCACACCGCCAGCGTTCGTCCTGAGCCAGGATCAAACTCTCCGTGAAAAATGTTGCGAGGTATCAGCGCCGGCCCCGAAGGACCAGCCCCCGTATCCAAAGGATTCGGGTTCCTCTAACAATTCAACGTAGAGCGTGTCATATCGAAATGTTGCCAAGTACACAAATACGGCAACGGATATGACGGGGTACAACAATCGTCCGGCGCGCTGGCGCGTCGGACTGTTAAATCGGGCTCGAACATTTCTCCGGGCAGTCAGACCGACCGGAGTAATGCACGCTGCTCAGTTTTCAAAGACCGCGTGCGCCGCGGCGGTGTCTTTCACCGCACGAAACACTGGAGTCGAACCACTCGCCCGACTCAGCGGACGCGGAAGTATACATGCCTCCGGGAAGTTTGTCGAGCCGACTCCGGGTCTGGCTTCAGGCCTTGATCCGGAGCCTCCCGAAACGCCGTTTCCCAAGTTGGAGAACGGATCCGTCGAGCTCTGAAACCGGGTAGTCAAGCGGTTCGGGGGGCAGGACCTCTCCGTCGCGCTTGACCCCTCCCTGGGTCAGGACCCGGCGGGCTTCGCTGCGGCTGATCCCGAATATCTCAGCCAGGGCCGCCGGCAGGTGAACCTCTCCGTCCGCGATCAGTTCAAAGTCGTCGATTTCAGCGGGAGCCTCGTGCCGGACGAAAAGCCGGTTGAACTGTTCCTCCGCGCCGGCGGCGGCCTCTTCGTCGTGAAAGCGGGCGACCAGACGTCTGCCCAGTTCGCGCTTGGCCTCGCTGGGTGATTCTCCCGCGGGAGGGTCCTCCCCCAGGAGCAGCTGCCAGTACTCGTTCAAGCTCGTGTCCGGGACGCGCATGAGCTTGCCGAACATTTCCTCCGGGGGGTCGGTGACCCCGACATAGTTGCCGAGCGATTTCGACATCCGCCGGACCCCGTCAATTCCCGGCAGGATCGGCATCGTCATAACTGTCTGCTGAGGTCGGTCGTACGCGGCCTGCACATCGCGGCCGAACAGCAGATTGAATTTCTGATCAGTGCCTCCGAGTTCGACTTCAGCATCGATCGCCACCGAATCGTAGCCCTGAAGCAGCGGGTAGAGCAGCTCCAGGGCCGAAATCGGCTTTTCGGCTTCGATCCGTTTCTGAAAATCGTCGCGCTCGAGCAGGCGGGCGATCGTAGCCTTGGCCATCAGAGAGAACAGTTCTTCGGCCTCCATCCGCAGCCACTCGCTGTTAAAGCGGACTTCGGTCCGGGAGCGGTCAAGTATCTTGAAAGCCTGCTCCTGGAAGGTTGCGGCATTGGCGTCGATCTGATCCGGGGTGAGCATCGGGCGCTGGTCGGACCGGCCGCTGGGATCGCCGACCCGGGCGGTGTAGTCCCCGATGATCAGCATCACCTGGTGGCCGGCATCCTGGAACTGGGCCAGTTTGTTGAGGACCACCGTGTGTCCGAGGTGGATATCAGGAGCAGTGGGATCGATCCCGAGCTTGATCCGCAGGGGCGCCTCGCGGTCGAGTTGACGGGCCAGGCCGCCTTCTGGCAGGGCCTCGACTGAGTTGCTGCTCAACGCTGCGGCCCGCTCCAGAGCCCCGCGACCCGGTTGGTCCGGGCGTTTGTCTGTTTTGGCTGACACGATCGCAATGCTAGACTGACCGGCGCGACTTCGTGATCCCATCGGGTTTGCAGAAGCGGTGAACCGCTCGCATTCCGGCTATCCGAGTCTGGCGCGAAGCGGTCATTCCACCACCAGATGGCATCCGAGACCACACAGCAGCCGCCGGGGAGCGATCCCCGGAAAGAACGGGACGCATCCGATGCGGCCACCGACGCCGATGCGGCCACCGGCGAAAACGGCGGCAGCAGCGTGCTCCGCCCGGTCGGCCGGAGCTCCCTCGATCGAGGGAGCCTCAACGACAGAGCCGCCGGCAACGGATCCGCCGACGGCGCCGGTGGCACTTCCGGCGGCGGCGACGGGTTCGGCGGTCAGATCGGAGGAATCCCCTCCTTCCCACCCCCCGGCAAGCCGCCCAAACCGAAGATCAAGAAGCTGCGCATCCTCTTCATCGCGCTCGGCCTCGCGATACTCGGCATGGCTTCGGCCTTTTTCGGCATGGTCATGGCGGTCTCCCAGGACCTTCCCGCGATCGAGGAATACGCCCAGTTCAAGGCGGCCCAGAACACAGAGGTCTTCGACAGCCAGGGCGAGCCGATCGGAACTCTCAGTTCCAACGAGAACCGGATCCTGATTCCGCCCGAGAGCATCTCGCCGAACATGAAAAATGCGGTGGTTGCGATCGAGGACTCGAGGTTCTACGAATACCGAGGCATCGACTTTCAGGGACTTGGCCGCGCCTTCGTTCAGGACGTCGTCACCCAGAGCGCGAGCCAGGGTGCCTCGACTGTCACCCAGCAGCTGGTCAAGCAGGCTCTCGAGGCACAGAACTCCCGCACCGTCTTTCAGAAGGTCCGGGAAATGTCCCTGGCCTACCACATCGAACAGCAATGGACCAAAGACAAAATCCTCACCGAATACCTCAATACGGTCTATTTCGGCTCCGGCGCCTACGGCGTAGAGTCGGCTGCCCGGACCTATTTCGGAGACGCCCACCCCACCTGCGGCTCGCTCGAGGAACCCTGTGCCGAACTCCTGACCCCGTCCGAGGCGGCGCTTCTCGCCGGGATGATCCAGAACCCCTACGGATTTGACCCCGAGGCTTTTCCGGAGGACGCCCTGGCCCGACGCAACACGGTCTTGGAGAAAATGCTGGATCAGGGATACATAAGCGCCGAGCAGTACGACGAAGGATCGGCCGAACCTCTGCCGTCGAGCGAGGAGATCACTCCGCCACGACTCGATTCGAAAGCCCCGTACTTCACGTCATGGGTGCGCCAGCAACTGGTCGACCGGTTCGGAGCCGGTCGCACCTTCTTCGGTGGGCTCAAAGTCAAGACCACGCTCGACCTGGATATGCAGGCAGCGGCGCAGGAGGCGGTGGATGGCACGCTGGGCGGGGTCGGACCGGCCGCATCAGTTGTGGTCATCAACAACAAGGACGCAACGGTCGACGCGATGGTCGCCGGGCCCGACTTCGAGTCTGCGCCGTTCAACCTGGCGGTCCAGGGCCAGCGGCAGCCGGGGTCGACGATCAAGCCGTTTGTCCTGACCACGGCACTCGATCAGGGGATCTCGCCCGACACGGTCTATGAGTCCGCCCCACAGCTGTTCAGGTTCGGTAAACGGAAAAAGGAGCTGTTTCCGGTCAAGAACTATGGCGACAGCTACCTGGGTTCGGCCTCCCTGGCCACGGCCACCACCTACTCGGACAACTCCGTCTACGCCCAGGTCGGGCTCGAAAGTATCGATGGCGGCCCCAAATCGATCGCGGCGACGATCCACAAGATGGGGGTCCGGCAGAAGATCCAGACCAACCCCGCAATGGTGCTCGGGACGTCGGTGGTATCACCATACGAATGGACCTATGCCTTCAGCACTCTTGCCAACGACGGCCGCCGGGTCAGCGGCACACTCGCCCCCGAGCCGGGAGATTCCCCGGTCTCCTTCACCAGAGTCACCGATGACCAGGACAAGACGATCAGGGGCGGTGACAATCATGTCCTGAGCACCGAAGTGATCTCGCCCGAGGTCGCCCAGACCGCCAAGGGCATCCTCGGCACGGTGGTGACCAGCGGCACCGGCAAGAGCGCCTATGTCGGCGATGACTCGCAATGGGGCAAGACCGGAACCACAGACAACAACGGCGACGCCTGGTTCTGCGGCGCGATCACCGAGGTGACCGCCTGCGTCTGGGTCGGATACCCGGACGGCATCACGCCGATGGAAACCGAGTACGGTGGCAGCCCGGTCGACGGCGGAACCTTCCCGGCGATCATCTGGGCCAGAGTGATCGAAGCCTGGAAGGCAATCGAGGCAACCCGGCTGGCCGACCGCGAGGCCAAGGCGGCGGAGAAGGGCACCACGGACGAGAGCACGGAGTCGTCCGACGCCGTAACCCCGGCAGCGTCGGCCAGTCCTGCTCCGGAGGCGCCCGCGCCCGAGACGACAGCCCCCGCGCCGGAGGCACCTGCACCCGAACCGCAACCCGCCCCTGCTCCCGCCCCGACCCCTGCTCCGAGCACGCCCGCCCCGCCCGCGGGTGGCGGCGCTGCTCCCGAAAGTGGCGGTGCCTCGCCCGGCTAGGGCGATTCGAGCCGGGCGGCGGCCAGCATGATCTGGTGCTTCAGGCTCTCGGCCGAGGTTCCACCCTCGCTTCGCTTGGATTCAAGCCAGCTGCTCCGGTTCAGTACCTCGTAGTACTCGTCGTCGAGCTGATCCGAGCGGGCGGAGATCTCCTGCCTGCTCAGGTCCGACAGGCTGCGCCCCTCAGCCACGCACAGCCGGACGAGATCTCCGACGATCCCGTGGGCCTGGCGGAACGGGACGCCGCGCCGGACGAGCAGGTCGGCTACTTCGGTCGCGGCGAGCATCTCGTCTCCGGAGGCATCAAAGAGCCGCTCGCGGTCGAACTCGATGCCCTCGAGGATGCCGACCGTCATTTCGAGTGATGCTTCGATCGTCTCGACCGCGTCGAAGAACGGCTCCTTGTCTTCCTGCATGTCCTTTCCGTAGGTGAGCGGCAGGGCATGCATCACGCCCAGCACGGTGGTCAGATCTCCGACCAGACGGGGGGCTTTTGCCCTGAGGAGCTCGGCCGAGTCGGGGTTCTGCTTCTGGGGCATGATGCTCGATCCCGAGGTGAAGGGCTCGGCGATCGTGCAGAAGCCGAATTCGGTGCTGGACCAGATGACCAGCTCCGATCCGAGCCGTGAGAGGTGGGTACCGCAGATCGAGGCTGCGGCGAGAAAGTCGAGTACGAAGTCCCGGTTCGAGGTGGCGTCAAGCGAATTCGCGGTGACCGAATCGAAGCCGAGTTCGGCTGCGACCCGGTGACGGTCGATTTCCCAGTTGACCCCGGCCAGGGCACCGGACCCGAGCGGCATGACCGCGGCCGCAGCCTGAGCGGCCTCAAAGCGGTCGAGGTCCCGGGAGAGCATCCAGAAATAGGCCAGCAGGTGGTGGCCGAGGTAGACCGGCTGGGCCCGCTGCAGGTGGGTGTAGCCGGGCATCGCCCAGGCGGCGTGGGTCCGGGCGAGCTCGAGCAGCCTGCCCATACTCGCCTCAATCAGCGCCCGGGACCTGCGGGAATGCACAATCACGGCCAGACAGATGTCGGTCGCCACCTGGTCGTTCCGGGAGCGACCGGTGTGAAGCTTGCCCGCGAGGTCACCGATCAGCTCGGCCAGCCGGCGCTCGATTGCCATATGGATGTCTTCGTCAGCGGGAAGGAACTCGAACTCCCCGCTCTCGAGCTCCACGCCGATTTCGGCCAGCGCCCGGTCGAGTTCGGCCAGCTCCGGGTCGGTGATCACGTCGATCCGGTTGAGCGCACGGGCGTGGGCCCGCGACTGCGCGATGTCGTAGGGGGCCAGATGACGGTCGAAGTCGATAGACCGGTTGAGCCGCCAGAACCGTGGGTCCGGGTCTTCTCGGAATCGGGACACGTGGCTGATTATCCCTTCAGGGCGGATTTGAGAGCGGTAGCCACCCGGGTCGCCTCGGCCTCGGACATGCCTCCGAAGAACGGAAGTGCCATCGAGCGGGTCGAGATTCTCCTCGGCCACCGGAAATTGTCCTTCCCGGTATCCGAGTTCACGAAGATGGGGAAACAGATGGATCGCCGGCAGATAAGCCTTGGCAGGAACCCCCGACTCATGCAGCGACCTGATCACGGCTTCACGATCTGTCCCGGCCGGCAACAGGACCGGGAATACGAACCAGCTGCGTCGGACCGGCTCGACGCCCGGCGACGGCAGCCCGAGTCCTTCGATTCCTCCCAGGAGCCGGCTGTACTGATCGGCCACCCGCCGGCGCTCCGCCAGAATCGAATCCAGTCTGGACACCTGAGCGACCCCGATCGCGGCGGCGACGTCGGAGAGCCGGTAGTTGAAGCCGAGCCGGTCGTGGTCGAGCCAGGCCATATCGACGGCCCGGCCCTGATTTCGCTCGGAGCGTATCCGCGCGGCCATCCCCGGATTCTCCGGAATCAGCATCCCGCCTTCACCGGTTGTCATCTGCTTGTTCGCGTAGAAGGCGAATGTGGCGGGGTTGCCCCGGCTTCCGACCTTGCGGTCCTGCGAGTCGATCGCGCCGAGAGCCTGGCAGGAGTCTTCCAGCAGGCTCAGTGACCGCCGTCCGGCCAACTGCTCGAACTGATCCATTGCCGACGGATAACCGAAGATGTCGACCGGCAGCAACCCGGCTGTCCGTTCGGTGACCGCGGCGGCGGCGGCCCCCGGATCGAGATTGAAGGTCGCCGGATCGATGTCGGCGAACACCGGCCGTACTCCTTCGTAAAGCAGGCAGTTGGCGCTGGCGACGAAGGTGAACGGGGTCAGCACCACTTCGTCGCCGGGTCCCCAGCCCAGGGCCCTTACGCCGAGGTGGAGCGCGGCGGTCCCGCTGCTCGTCGCGATCGCATCGTCAACCCCGAGCCAATCGGCGAAATCACGCTCAAACCGTTCCAGCATCGGCCCGAGCGAGAGCTGTCCGGAGCGGAGGACCTCGAGTACCAGTCGTTCCTCCTCGTCACCGATGAGCGGCTTGGCCAGGGGGAGCGGCCGATCAGTCACTGCCGGACCCCTGGTCAGCCGGAAGCTCGCCCCCGGCAGTTTCCGCCCGCTTTGGAAATGCGTACTCGAGCGAGTCGACCAGGGCCTCCCAGGATGCTTCGATGATGTTTTCCGAAACACCGATCGAACCCCATGAGTCCTCGCCGTCGGACGAATCGAGCAGTACCCGCGTGCCCGCCCCGGTTCCGTGGTCGGAGTCGAGGATCCGTACCCGGTAACCGGTCAGATCGATGTCGGCAAGGTGTGGATAGTGCTCGGTGATCGCCGATCGCAGTGCCTGGTCAAGGGCGTTGACCGGGCCGTTTCCTTCGGCGACGCGGACGTGGCGTTCCCCCTGGACCCATATCTTCAGGGTGGCCTCGGTGACCACCTCGCCATCCTCCCGCATTTCGGTGATCACCCGGAAGGATTCCAGCCGGAACAGCGGCTCGTACCGGCCCGCCTTCCGCCGCAGCAGCAAGTCGAACGAGGCCACCGCCGCTTCGTAGTGGTAACCCTCGTGCTCGCGCTCTTTCAGCTCATCGACGACCTCCCGGGCGGCAGCATCATCCAGATCGAGGCCGATCTCGCGAGCCCGCGCCAGCACCGTCGCCTTTCCGGAGAGTTCGGACGGAAGAACCATGCGGTCGTTGCCGATGCTTGAGGGTTCCAGGTGCTCGAAGGTCCGGGCATCGGTTTCGATCCCGGCTACGTGCATTCCGCCCTTGTGAGCGAAAGCGTTCCGCCCCACGTACGCCTGATCGGGGTTGAGCGGCACGTTGAGCAGTTCGGCCACGAAGTGCGATGTGGCCGAGAGCTCGGCCAGCCGCCCCGGGCCGACGACTTCGTAGCCCATCTTCATCTCGAGCGCCGGCGCGATCGAGACCAGGTTGGCATTGCCACAGCGTTCGCCGTAACCGTTGATCGTCCCCTGGACGAGACGGGCCCCTTCACGCACCGCCGCCAGCGAATTTGCGACGCCGCATTCGGCATCATTGTGGGCATGGATGCCGAGTTCCACGGCCCCCCCGAATTCTTCGCGGACCTC
>JAENXK010000137.1 GCA_016649615.1 Thermoleophilia bacterium | reverse complement strand
CCTCGCCACTCGGAGTTGTGAAGCCTTCCCCGGACTGGGAGCAAGATCTCTGCCGCCTTCTTCTCTGTGACGGTTATCACAGAGTAGCGGAGAAGCGGACGGACTGTCCAGCTTCGACGATCTCGCCTGCCGGGTCAGGCCCGCGGTCCGGCCGCCCTGCTTCAGGCGGCCCGGTTCAGTTTCTTGGAGATGGAACTCAGGTTGCGCTCGATCCCGGTCTCGCCCACCACCACCAGGTCCTCGATCCTGACCCCGGTCCTGCCCGATACATATATCCCGGGTTCGATCGTCACCACATCCCCGGCCATCAGTACGTCGTTTGACCGGGGGCCGAGCCGGGGGCTTTCGTGTACCTCCATGCCAACCCCGTGGCCGAGACCGTGGCCGAAGAAATCGCCATATCCGGCAGCCTCGATCAGCTCACGAGCCGCCCGGTCGACTTCCACCGCCTCCCGGCCAGCGGCTACCGCGGCCAGACCCGCCTCCTGCGCGTTCAGGGTGACCTCGTAAATCTCGGAAGCGAAAACGTCGAGCTCCCCGGTCGCGAACGCACGGGTGCAGTCCGAGCAGTAACCGTCGAGTTCGGCCCCCATGTCGATCGTCACCAGCTCGTTCGCGCTGATCTCGCGCGTTCCCGGCTCGGCATGTGGCGAGGCTCCGTTCGGACCGGAGGCGACGATCGGCGGGAACGACGGCTCGGCTCCTTCCTCCCGCATCCGGGCGACCACGAAGCCGGCCACCTCGGCCTCGGTCCGGCCGATCAAGCCGCGTTCGACCAGTTCGAGGTACAGCCCGTCGGTCAGCGCCGATGAGGCCGCGATCGCCTCGATCTCCGACCTGTCCTTGATTCTCCTCAGTGCCTCGACCCTGCCTCCCGCCTCAATCAGCTCGACCCCTTCCGAGGCCGCACCGGCCAGCTTTGCCGCGTCACGTACGGTCAGGCGATCGTCCTCGAAGCCGACCCGGCCATCCAGCCGTCCGGCCAGCCCGACAAGCCATTCGCCGCCGATGATCTCAACCTCCCAGCCCTCGACCTCTTCCGCCGCACGGTCGGCATAACGGAAGTCGGACAGGAAGATCAACTCCTCGGGACCGGCGATGCAGGCCCCGTTGGTGCCGCCGAACCCGGTCAGGTAACGGATGTTGGTCAGATCGGTGACCAGCAGCGAGTCGAGCCCGGCCGCGGCCACCGCTTCGCGCAGTCGCTCCGCCCGGCCGGCGTGCCCGCCGGCGCCGGGACCGCCGTTCTCAGCCACCGCCGGCGCCGAGCCGCTCGGCAATGATGCTCAGCCCCTCCCGGTAGCCCTCGACTCCCTTGCCGAACACCCGCGTATCGATCATGCCCTCGAACACCGAGACCTTTCGCCAGTCTTCACGGGCTTCGACGTCGGAAAGATGGATCTCGACCGCCGGCACCGGGGCGACAGCGAAGGCGTCGCCGATCGCCCGGCTGTAATGGGTCCAGGCGCCGGCGTTGATGATCGCGGCGTCCGCTCCCTGGCCGAGCCGGTGCAGATAGCCGCAGAACTCGGCCTCGGAGTTGGTCTGGAAGAAACTCGGTTCGAGGTGAAGCTCGGAGGCCCAGCGGCCGATCCGGTACTCGAGCTCGGACAGGCTGAGTCCTCCGTAAAGCTCCGGGTCACGCCGGTCGAGCACGTCGAAATTCACGCCATGCAGGATGGCGACGCGGTTTGCGGCCCGGCTCAACTGATCAGCTCCTCCACTGCCTGACGCACACTATCGGGCGCGACCAGGCAGTCAACCATCGGTTCACCCGGCGCTCTGAGCAGGACGAAGCCGACCCCTTTGGAGGTCCGCTTCTTGTCCTTCTCGATCGCTGCCAGGACCGAATCGACCCCGACCGAGGGGTCCAGCTCGACCGGCAGCCCGTGGCGGCGGTTCCACTCCTCCACTTCGGTTCGAAGTCCCGGCAGGTCGGATAGCCGCAGCGCGGCCAGCAGCCCGAGCGCAACCGCCTCCCCGTGCCGGTAACGGCCGTAGGAGGTCGCCGCCTCGATCGCGTGGCCGACAGTGTGGCCGAGGTTGAGCGCCGCCCTGATCCCGGCATCGCGCTCGTCTTCGGCGACCACGCTGCATTTGTACCGGGCACAGGCGTAGACCAGGTCGGCCCGGCCGGTTATGCCGCCGGGCTCGAGGTCACGGACCTGCTCCCAGATCCGGCCGCCCGCGAGCAGGGCCGTCTTCACCACCTCGGCCATGCCGGCGCTGATCTCGCTGTCGGGCAGGCTGTCGAGGGCGTCCACGTCGGTCACCACCAGCGACGGAAGGTGGTAGGCACCGACGTAGTTCTTGGCCTCGGGCAGGTCCACGCCGGTCTTGCCACCGTAGGCGGAATCGACTTGCGCGACCAGGGTGGTCGGGACCTGGACCACCGGCACGCCACGCTGGTAGGTGTGGGCGCAGAAGCCGGCCAGGTCCCCAATCACGCCGCCGCCCAGGGCGATCACCCGATCGGCCCGGGTCATGCCGAGTGCGGCCATCTCGCGCAGAACCTCCTCGGCCCGGGCAAGCGTCTTGGCACTCTCCCCCGGTGGCACTGCGATCTCTCCGGCCAGTGGCCCGAGCCGGTCCCGGAAAAGAGGCCCGACCGTTTCGTCGGTGATACAGACCGAGCGGCCCTCACCCGGAAGTGCTGCGCCGGGATCACTGAAAAGCGCTGATCCGAGCAGACCGCGGCCGACGTACACCGGGTAATCGCCGTTGGCGCTTTCGGCCCAGAACATCCGGGTGCCGGGAGGCAGCTCGGTCAGGATCCGCACCGGTCCCAGTGCCCGTTCCCATATGCGCCGGCCGGTCGCCGGCAGAGTGGCGTCGGCGACCTCCATGTAAAGAGGGTGCCGGCGGGCAAGCAACTCGCCGAAACCGTTGCGGTCCCGGGCGAGCGGGCGGCGGCCCTTCCGCGCCCGGCGCCACGCCACTTCCGCCGGGATCTCCAGCCAGACAACCGTGTGTGCGTCGCTGTTCAGGGCCTCGCGGATCGCGGGACTCTCGACCGCGCCGCCCCCGAGGGCGAGCGCATCGATCGCCGGGTCCGCCATGACTCTCAGCACAATCTCCTGCTCGACCTTGCGGAACGACTCCTCCCCGTGCTCGTCGAAGTAGTCGGCGATCGGGCCGCCGATCTCGGCTTTGATCAGATCATCCGCGTCCGCCGTCTCGAGCCCCTGAGCGGCGAACTCGACCAGGGCCGAGGACTTGCCGGCCCCCATGAACCCGACCAGGCAGATCATTGCCAGCCGATGCGATCCCTGTAGGCATCCATCGCGGCAATCACGTCGTCGATGTGGTCGCCACCGAACTTCTCGCGATAGCACTTGGTCAAAACCAGGCAGACCATCGCCTCGGCCACCACCGCCGCAGCCGGGACCACGGTCGAATCGGTCCGTTCCTTGTGGGCCTGGGCCGCCTCGCCCGTGGCCGTGTCAACCGAACGCAGCGGCTTGGTCAGGGTGGAAATCGGCTTGATCGCCGCCCGGACCGAGAGCGGTTCTCCGTTGGTCATACCGCCCTCGAGACCGCCGGCGTGGTTGGTCTCGCGGTAGTAGCCGCGTTCCTCGGAATAAAAGATCTCGTCGTGTGCCTCGGAGCCCGGCCGTGAGGCGACGTCCCAGGCCTCACCGATCGCGGCGCCCTTCACCGCCTGGATCGAGCAGACCGCCTGAGCCAGGCGCCCGTCGAGACGGTCCTCCCAGGAGACGTGGCTGCCCAGGCCGGGCACCAGGCCGAAAACCCTGACCTCGAAGGTTCCGCCCAGGCTCTCGTTCTTCTTGCGCAGTACGTTGATCTCCTCGACCATCAGAGCGGAGGTCGCCGGATCCAGACAGCGCACCGGATCATCGTCGACTCCCTCGAAATCCTCGATCGTGAGGCCTTCGGGGTCGGGGGACTTGATCGAGGCGATCCGGGTCACGTGGCTGAGCACCGTCACCCCGAGCGCGCTGAGGAAGGCCCGGGCAATCGCCCCGGCCGCGACCCTGGCGGCCGTTTCGCGGGCGCTCGCCCGCTCGAGAATGTTGCGCAGATCGTCATGCTTGTACTTCCACATGCCGACCAGATCGGCGTGACCCGGGCGGGGCAGGGTGACCGGCGGAATCTCGCCGTCGATCGGCCAGGGGTTCATCCGTTCGTCCCAGTTCTCGTAGTCGCGGTTGGCGACAAGCGCCGCGATCGGGCCACCGAGCGTGTAGCCATGCCGGACGCCGGTACGGATCTCGACCGAGTCGGTCTCGATCTTCATCCTGCCGCCGCGGCCGTGCCCCAGCTGCCTCCGCGCCATGTCCCGGTCAAGGGTTTCCCGGTCCAACTCGAGACCCGCCGGGAGACCCTCGACGATCGCGACCAGCCCGGGGCCGTGGGATTCGCCTGCCGTTGTGAACCGGAAACTCATCGTGGTGCTTAGGCTATTGGCAACCGCATGACCGATGCCGCCTGCATACGCCGGAACGCACCCGCCTGATGGCCGCCCGCAGGCTGATCCTGGTGATGGTGGTTCTGCTCGGCGTCTCGACTGCGATCGCGATGATCACCCCCCAGCCCGAAAGCACCGATTCAACCCCGGCCGAATCCGCCACCGGCACTTCCGGGGCGACCGGAGCCTCGGGGGAAACCGGGGACCCTGAAGCGGGCGGGAGCTCAGGGGCGAGTGAGAATTCAGGCGCCGGCGGGACCCCGGGCGCGAGTAAGAGCCCGGATCGCGCTGCACAGGCCGG
>JAENXK010000097.1 GCA_016649615.1 Thermoleophilia bacterium | reverse complement strand
TGATGGTCGGCTTCTTCCTGCCCGGCGATTCGCTGCTCTTCACCGCCGGCCTGCTGTCCGCGGGCGGCGTCCTGCCCGATCTCTGGGTCCTGCTGGTGACCATCCCGATCGCCGCGATCGCCGGCGACCAGACCGGCTACTGGATCGGCCGCCGGTTCGGTCCGCCGCTGTTCGACCGGCCGGAGAGCCGCTTCTTCAAGCGCGAGTACGTTGACCAGACCGCCGCCTTCTTCGAAAAACATGGCGCCCGGGCCATCGTCCTCGCCCGCTTCGTCCCGATCGTCAGGGCATTCGTTCCGGTGATGGCGGGTACCTCCCACATGCATTACCGCAGCTTCCTGATCTACGACATCATCGGCGGCATCCTCTGGGGCGTCGGGGTGACCACCCTCGGCTACTTCCTCGGTCAGATCGTTTTCATCAAGAACAACATCGAGTACATCCTGCTCGGAGTGGTCCTCCTGTCGGTGGTCCCGATCGGGCTCGAGTTGCGCAAGCAGGCCATGCTGGCCCGCCAGGCGACTGCCGAGTTCGCCGAGGACAACCCCGAACCGTTCGAAAACCCGATTGACGAAGAAGGCCATCCGGTCCCCCACGAAGACGTGGCTAAACCCGATTGAACATATCGATCCCGAGGTCGTTCAGAACCTGCTGTGACTCGACGTTCAGCCGGAACAGTTCTCCGGTGAAGACCAGCACCCCCATCACGATCAGCACGGCCCCTCCGAACGCCATGATCGCCCGGTAGTTCCTCTTGACCACGCCGAAGACCGATGTCATACGGGAGAACGCGAGTGCGGTCAGCAGGAACGGTATCGCCAAGCCGAGCGAGTAGACGGCGAGCATCAATCCCCCCTGCCAGATGGAACCGGTGGTCGAGGCGAGCCCGAGTATCGCGGTAAGGGTCGGGCCGACGCAGGGAGTCCAGGCGATCGCGAACGCGGCCCCGACGACCAGCGGTCCGCCCCGGCCGGCCCGTGCGCTCAGGTGGTCCATCTGCCACTCGACGTTCAGGCGGGTGACGAACAACGTCGCCACGAAGTAGACGCCCATGGCGATGATCAGCACGCCGGCAATCCGGTTGAGCGTCGAAATGTTGGTCCGCAGAGTCTGGCTGATTCCTGTGGCTGAGAGGCCCAGCACGATGAAGATCGCCGAGAAGCTTGCGATGAACAGAAGCGAGGGCACGATTACCCGGCGCCAGTCCGCATCGTCCATATCGTTCGCAGAAACGCCGGTCACCGCCGAAAGGTAGCCGGGCACGAGCGGCAGTACGCAGGGGGAAAGGAACGAGATCGCGCCCGCGAACAGAGCGGTGAGCAGGCCGACCCCGCCTACCTCCAGCACGCGAGGGTCCCGGTCTCAGTTCGGTAGATAGCGGTCAATGTCCGCTTCCAGCATCTCGCGGGTGGCGTAGCCGCCCTGGAAAAGGCCGACGACCTCCCCCTGCTCGTCGATGAAGGCGGTCGTCGGTGAAACGATTGCTCCGCCCAGCGACGCGATCTGCTCGGCCGAGGGATCAAAAATGCTCGGGTATGAGACCGGAATCTCGTCAAGGAAGTCCTCGGCCGCCGACCGCTCATCCTGCATATCGATGCCGAGAAAGGCGATCCGGTCGGCGTGCGCCTCGGCCGAATCACGGAAGAACGGGAATTCGGCCCGGCACGGCTCACACCAGGATGCCCACTGGTTGACCACGACCGGGTGGCCCTTGAGTTCATCCAGCTTGGGCTTCAGGGACCCCTCATCGAGAATCTCGTTTGCCTGGGCCCGATTCGCAGCGAGTGCGGCAGGGATCTTCTCCCCGGTCGGCTTCGCCTTCCCGGCACCTGACTGCTCGGCGGTCTGGCCGGATGAGTCGGATCCTCCGTCCGAGCCGCAGGCCGAAACCACCAGCACAAGCCCGGCCGCGACGGTAACCAGCCCGCCCGGTTTCAGCAGCGACTTCACCGCTGGTCCCCGCAGCCGGTCGCCCGGCCGGATTCGGGGCTGCCACCGTTCGCCGCCACACCTGAAAGGGCTGCCGCACCTGAAACTTGTCTCACCTGGTCTCCTCGAACGTTTGCCTGACAGTCGTCTGCCTCACAGTCGTGAAGGCATACCGGCCGGGTGGCCGGTCTATGCGTTTTGATCTTGCCGGCCGGAAAACGATTCACCCGAGCCCGGTCCATCGGCCCGGGCCGGACCGGGATTCCGGTCGAGGCTGAACCCTGGCGGCAAAAATCGGGTCAGAACCGGTGATGAACTCAAGGCGACTGCCCGGCTTACGATCCCATGACCGCACGCAGCGACCTGACGTCACGCGTCACAGATCCTTCACTCTGCCAGTGGTCGTGGTGTCCGTAGCCGTGTCAGCCACGCTGCTCGCCGCCTGCGGCGGTTCGGGTTCAGACGGCTCCGGTTCCGGCGCACAGGTTTCCGGAGGCGACCAGCAGGCCGCGACCGACGTGCCGTTCGCCACCGGAGAATGGGACACCGACTTTTCGAAGAGCTCGGTCGATTTCGACGAGATCCGTTCCGGCGGGCCGGGCAAAGACGATATCCCGGCGCTCGACGATCCCGGGTTCGTTTCCGTTGCCGAGGCCGACGAGTACCTGTCGCCGAGGGAGCCGGTGGCAGTTCTCGAACGCAACGGCACGAGCAAGGCCTATCCGATTCAAATCCTCACCTGGCACGAGATCGTCAACGACGAGATCGCCGGTGAGCCGGTCGCGGTCACGTTCTGCCCACTCTGCAATTCGACCGTGGCCTTCAGTCGCGAGGTCGATGGCCGGGTGCTCGACTTCGGCACCACGGGGAAGCTCCGCCGGTCGGATCTGGTCATGTACGACGGCCAGACGGAATCCTGGTGGCAACAGCTGACCGCCGAGGCGATCATCGGTGAGTTGACCGGAACCAGGCTTGAAGTGCTGCCCTCCCAGATTCTCTCCTGGGAACAGTTCAAACGGGCAGCGCCCGACGGCCAGGTGCTCTCGCGCGACACCGGTTTCAACCGTGATTACGGCACCAACCCCTACGCCGACTACGATCGGCCCGACTCCGAGCCGTTCCTCTACGACAAGGAGACCGACGACCGCCTGCCGCCCAAGGAACGGGTGAGCGCCGTCCGGACCGGGGACGAATCGGCAGTCGTCTATCCGTTCAGCCGGCTTGCCGATGAAACAATCGTGCAGGATCAGATCAAAGGGATGCCGGTCGTGGTCTTCTACGATCCCCGCGTCGCTTCGGCGCTGGATGACGCCGAGATCGCCCAGGGAGAAGAGACTGGTGGCGCGGCGGTATTCAAACGGAAGGTCGCGGGACGTACGCTCGCCTTCGAGTCGGCCGGGGACGGCATCTTCAAAGACCTGGAGACAGGATCGACCTGGAACATCAGGGGTCGGGCGACAGACGGGGACCTTAAAGGAGAACAGCTGAAGCAGATTCCCTCCGACGACCAGTTCTGGTTTGCCCTGGCGGCCTTCTTCCCCGATGCCGAAGTCCGGGGCTGACCTTCGGGCCCGGCTTACCCTGGGCGCCCGGTGAGCAACCCCAGGTTGGATACGACGAACGGCACCAGATAGTTGGCAAAGGTCTTGACCCAGGTCGAGGTCACGCTCTCCCCCGCCACGTAGGTATCCCCGTGGTTGATTGCCGTGAGGATCGTCCCCACCACGATCGCTATGGCGATCGTCCGTCTCAGGTGCCGCGGCTCAAGGCAGTAGCGGATCGCATCGGCCATAACCCGGCAGCCTACCGTCGGGGGTCAAGTCGCCCCGGGGACCAGCGTCCGTGAGCCGGCGCGCATGTGTGAGCAGTCGGTCCGGGAGAATCCGCTTGCACCTTAACCGGGCGTTGAGTGGGGTCCGGGCGGGAGTTCCAGTGTGCCTCGATCAGGGCACTGACGGTCGCCTTCTCAGCCGGACCAAAAATTCTGTTTGGTCCTCATGAGGTAGGTTTGAATCAGCAGCCACTACAGAGGGAGAGTCATGACCAGAGCTCGAATTGCAGCAGCGTTGTCTATTGCGAGCCTTGCCTTGGTGACCGGACTGGCTGGCTGCAGTGGCGACTCCGCTTCAGATACGACCGACGTCGAAGTTGCCGAAGGCGTGACGATCAGTGTTCCGACTGACGTGGCGGATCAGCCGCCGAAGCAAGCTGTCACCACTACCCTCAATTCGATCGCTGACGAGGTTGGCTTCTCCGACGAATGGCAGACTTGCCTCGCCACAGAGCTTGACGCGATCCCGGATGCCCGGTTCGACGCGATCATCGACGAGTCGGGCCCGGACGCAAGTACCCAGGCCGCACTCAGGTACAACGCTCAGACATCGCGCGCATGTGGGAGAAAGGTCGCCGTGGTGGTCAACCCGGACGCGACTTCCGGGCAGATCGACGCGCTACGGGCGTTGACGGCCAGCCAGCTCTCGCAGTCCCTAACGGCGGGCGGTCAGATCACCGAAGAACAGGCGACCTGCATTGTCGACCAGTTCGAGGCGCTGTCGAACGACCAGGTGGTCAAGTTCGCAAATTTCAGTGCCCGGCAGTCGCTTCAGACGATGAGGGGATGGCTCCGGGCCTGCGCGTAGCCGCGGCGCGTGGTCTTCGACGACGAGAATTCGCGTCCGTACAGGTATCGGGCGTCGGGATGAGAACCCGCCTGTCCCGAGCCTTGCAGCTGGCCGCCCCCAACACGGCGGGGAGGCTGTTGAACAAACTGCGACCTCGGGAAAAATGGGAAAACGAACTCCCGATTCCTGCGGTTTCGAGAGGCTCACTACGGTTCCAACGATTCGTCGCTGATTCTTATGCAAAGAAAACACCCGCACCACGGGCGGGTTCCAGTGAGTACCGCTACGGGGATTCGAACCCCGGTTTCCGGACTGAGAATCCGGCGTCCTAGACCCCTGGACGATAGCGGCAAGCGGCGGCAATACTAACATTCCGGCGGAAGCGGAGCGGAGCCTCACTCACTGGCCGGCCGGCTGCCTGCGCGAATCGGGTGGCCTCCGGCCGGTGCTCGACACAGGAGCCCGCCGGCCGCCTCACCCGGCGCAGCGAGTGCCTCCGCCAGCCGTTAGAGTTGCGCTTCCCGCGCGGCTGTGGCGGAACTGGTAGACGCGCAGGCTTCAGGTGCCTGTGTCCTTTGGGACGTGGAGGTTCGACTCCTCTCAGCCGCATCGACCCGCCCTTCCTCACGGCGGAGAGCTATGCGAGCCTGACCTTTGCCTTGCCGACCCTGGCCTCGGTCTTCTTTGCGGTCGCCCTGACCTTGACGGTCACATTCCTACCCTTCTTGCCCTTGACCGTGGCCTTCAGGGTGAACTTCCTGGACGCTCCCGGCGCAATGTTCTTGCCCTTGGCCGAGCCCTTGCCGGCGCCCTGAGCGGTGAGCTTGACGCTCCTGGCGGTCGCGGTGCCGTTGTTCTTGACCGTAACTTCAAACTTGCCCTGCCTGTTGGCCTTGACCTTACCCTTGGCCTCGACGTTTACCGAACCGAGCTTCGCCTTGCCGGCCTTGCCGGAGCAGGGCTGGGTGTGACGAGGTGTCTTCAGGCCCTCCTTGTTGCTGATTGAGCCGTCGTCGGCACGATTCGCGATCGTGACGATCGCGCTCGACGTCCACTCTTTGCCGGGACAGGAAATCTGCAGGTAGTTCGGATCCTGTCCCATTTTGCCGGGGACACGGGACTCGAACGCGGGAACCGCGGAGTCCGCGGTGAGGCGGGGAATGTCCATGATCAGAGCGTTGTTCTTCTGAACCGCCCTGATGAATATGCCGGTATGGGTTACGGCCGAGTACCCGTGGACGATCTGAACGGGGCGGCCCCGGCTGTCCCTGCCGGCGTTGAAATTAACCGTCACCGAATCGGTGACCAGGGCACCGACCTGCTGCGCCAGGAAGAGATCTGAAGTGCCGGAGCCGACGATCGAGTCGGGGCAGCGTGCGATCGCCTCTTCGGTCGGATAGTTGGCGTCCTCTTCCGTGATCGCCTTGCAGACGGGAGTCACCTTGTTGTGAGGGGCGTAAGTCATGTAGTCGGGGAAGCCGAGATCCAGTGATACGATCGGCTTCAGGGTTGTCGCCCCTGGATCAGGGGTGACCTCCACGTCGAGCACCAGGCTGCCTGAGGTGGTGGCCTCCTTGTAGAGCGTGCCGTGCGGGGTCAGTTCGAGCTCCGCGGTCGCGGTCGCCGCGGCTGCCGGTCCGGCTGCCGCCAGGAACGCCAGCGTCAGGGCCGCCAGTAAACCCGCTGTCAAATTCCTCATAGTCCCTTTCGTAACTCGACGGTGAAACCTCCTGCCGGCCGGGACGGCAAACCAAACGATCCGATCGGCCGGGCAGTTACCACCCTAACGCTGCCGGTCGGCGAAAGTTCCGGTCGGCGGACCCGGCGCCCGGTCGGGCGCATAAGAGGGCGGCCCCGGAGGGCCGCCCTTTCATGCTGCGGATAGAAAGATCCAGGTTTCGCTCGGACCTACTTGAGCTTGACCTTGGTCTTGCCAGTAGAGGCGTTGGTGTTGTTGCCCTTCGCCGTCACCTTGACCGTGACCTTCTTGCCCTTCTTGCCTTTGACCTTGAACTTCTTGGTGTAGGTCTTCGACTTGCCCGGGGCGAGGTTCCCCACGCCGGACGAGCCCTTGGCGGCGGCCTTGCCGGTCAGCTTGACCTTCTTGGCGGTCGCGGTGCCGTTGTTCTTGACCGTCACCTTGAACGCGCTCTTCTTGTTGGCCTTGACCTTGCCTTTGGCCTTGACCTTGGTCACCTTGAGCTTGCCCTTGCCGGCGTTGCCGGTGCAGGCCTGG
>JAENXK010000095.1 GCA_016649615.1 Thermoleophilia bacterium | reverse complement strand
GCGGATCGACATGCTGCTTGACCAGGGCGTCGGGGTCGGATTCGGCAATCGCCTCGACGTCCATGCCACCCATCCGGGAGAGCATGACCATCAGTTTCTTGGCTGACCGGTCGAGGATCACCGAGGCGTAGTACTCGGCCTCGATTTCGGATCCGGCCTCGACCCAGAGTTCATCGACCCTGAACGGACCCTCGCCGTGCGGCCCGACGATGTCCATGCCGATGATGTCACCGGCGTGCTCGTGGGCCTGACTGCTGTCTCTGGCGATCTTGATCCCGCCCGCCTTGCCGCGGCCGCCGATCAGTACCTGGGCCTTGACCGCGACCGGGAATCCCAGTTGCTCGGAAGCGGCGACCGCGTCCTCGACCGTGGTCGCGTGGCTACCTTCCGGGACCGGGAGGCCGTGACGGGCGAACAGCTCTTTTCCCTGATATTCGAGTAGGTCCATGTCTTTCCGGGTTCTATTTCAGGCGAAATCACCCGGCGCCGGATGACGTCGCAGCCGAGGGCGGACACTATCCGACATAATGGCCGCCGCGCATGCCGCTTCCCAGCCTGAAAAAGATCGAGTGGGTGACCACGGACTGTTACGGAACCCTCATCGACTGGGAGAAGGGAATAGTCGAAGCCTGTGCTGTCGAAGCCGAAAAGGACGGCTTCAGCTTTGAGACCGAGCCCTTTCTGGCCCGCTTCTTCGAGGTTCAGGCCGAGATCATGGCTGGTTCCTACGAGCTCTACGCGGAAGTGCTGCGCCGGACGATCATCAAGGTCGCCGGTGAGATCGGCTGGGAAGTCGAGCCTTCGCGGGCCCAGTTCCTGCCCGACAGCGTCGCCTACTGGAAACCGTTCCGGGAGTCGAACGCGGCGATGGACCGTCTCGGCAAGAAATTCGACATAGGCATCATCTCCAACATCGACGACAAGATGCTCGGCATCTCGCGCCGCCATCTGCGGACCGAGCTCGACCTGGTGGTCACCGCCCAGCAGGTCCGCAGCTACAAGCCCGACGCGGTGCATTTCAAGGAATGCGCCCGCCGGATCGGTGGCAAGAAGGGCTGGCTACACATCGGCTGCGACTACGACACCGATATCGCACCGTGTCTGAAGATGAGGGTCCCCGTGATTTGGGTCAACCGGCACGGCGAAAAGCTGGCCGGCCGGAAGAAGCCCTCGCTCGAAGTCAAGTCCTTCCGCAACGCCGTCAAGAAACTCGGCGCCGGCGGCTGATCCCCGGCGGTCTGTCGGTTGCCGCATACGACGCAGCCACCGGATGCACCGAGTGCACCGGAGCTTTCAGAGGCCAGCCGCAACTGGCTCAGCACCCGCTCGGCTGAATCGCGCAAGGGGCTGGGCCAGTACCTGACCCCGGAGCCGGTCGCCCGGGCGCTGCTCGACGGCCTGTCGCTCCGTCCGGGCATGCGGGTCCTCGATCCCGGAGCCGGTACCGGGGAGCTGTTGCGCGCGGTGCGGGAGCGTGAGCCGGGGGCCGATCTGACCGGCTGGGACGTCGATCAGTCTGCTCTGGCGGCGGCGTCCCGACTGGTTCCGGAGGCGACGCTGGTCCACCGTTCGGCTCTGGACCCCGCGGGTGAGATACCCGGATACGACCTGGTTGTCGGCAACCCGCCCTACTTTCAGGTCCGGCCGACCCCTGACCAGAAACGCCGCTTCCGGGAAGTCATCTCGGGCCGGGCCAACATCTTCGCGTTCTTCTTCAAGGCCGGTCTCGACGCGCTCCGTCCGGGCGGCCGGCTGGCCTACATCGTCCCACCCTCGATGAACAGCGGGGCCTACTTCGAGCGGCTGAGAGAACACCTGATCGGACGGGCTCGAATCACCAGGCTGAGCGTGCTGGAAGGGGCCGACCGGTTCGAAGGAGTGAACACGGCGGTTCAACTGCTGGTGCTCGAAAAGAGGGCAGAATCGACCACCGACGGTGGCACCGGGAACGAGCCGTTCATATTCGAGCACAGTTCGGCCGGAGCCGGGTTCCACCGGGTCGTATTCACCGAAGAGCCGGAAAGACTGACCCGGCAGTTCGAAAACCTTCGCACGCTCTGGCAACTCGGATACCGGGCCAGCACCGGAACGGTCGTCTGGAACCAGCACCGTGAGCGTTTGAGGGACGCTCCCGGTCCGGGGGCGGTTCGTCTGATCTGGTCTCACGATCTGGGTTCGGGCGGCCCACCGGTTCCCGGTAGCCGAGCGGGCAAGCCGGGCTACCTGACCGGCCGCGAACCCCGCTTCGGCCCGGCAGTGTTCGTCAACCGGGTGGTCGGAGCGGTTGGAAGGGGAGAGTTGCGCACCGCCTACCTCGGCGAGGGAGAGCCCTATCTGGCCGAGAATCACGTCAACGTGATTCGAGCCCGGGACGACCCGGGGGCATCACCGGTCATCGGTTGGGACCGGCTTCGGAAATCTCTCGGTGGCCCGGAGGTGGTTGAACGGGTCCGGCTTCTTACCGGCAATACCCAGATATCCGCCTCCGAGCTGACTCACCTGCTCCCTCTGGCCTGAGCCCGCCGGACATCCCCGGCCGGTTCTCTCCATGGATCAGCCTTCGATCGGCAGGGTGTAGAAGAGATCGGGGGTGTCTCCCCATTTCTGCGCGTTGTGAACCGGGGCGAAGCCGAGTGACTCGTAGAGGCGGACCGCGGCCTCATTGTCGCGGTTGCAGTCGAGCTGGATCCGGCCGCAGCCGCGGGACCGGGCCCGGCCGACGGCCGCCTCCACCAGGGCCCGGCCGAAGCCGTTGCCACGGGCCTCCGGTCCGACGAACACGTCTTCCAGCCAGGCATCTTCGTTGCCGGTCCAGACCGAGAGCCGGAATCGGATCTGGGCGAAGCCGGTCTCGGGGTCGCCGATCAGCAGGTATTCGGTCGAGCGGTCGCCGATCAGGGCGGATACGGTGGCCTCGATCGCCGCGTTGTCGGGCCGGCTCCCGCCGAGGAAGTCCCGGAACTCGGCGATCAGCCGGGTGACCGTGGCGACATCGCCCGGCCCGGCCAGCCGGAGAGGCGCCTCAGGACCCATTGCCGGAGTCTCCTTCGGTCGCCCCGGTCGCCCCGGTCGCCCCGGTCGCCCCGGCGCTCTGGGCGTCACCGGCTTGGCCGGCGCCGTCGGGTAGAGGTCCGGCCCCGGCGTAGACCAGCTGGAGGCGCCTGCCGTCATTCTCGACCAGGTAGATGTCGAGCTTGTTGAAGCCCGCCTCCAGCGATTCCGGCGGCAGCAGAATCGAGTAACCCGGACCGGCCCCCAGACCGTCTTTGAAGGTCCAGCCGGTCGCCACTACCCGGTCATCGACCGCTACCGCCAGAACCCGGTCTTCGCCGAAGCCCTGGAGCAGCCCCCGCTGAAGCAGGCCGTCCAGGGTCGGAGCCGAGGGGTCGTAGTTCTTGACCGCATTTCTGGTTTCCGGATCTACCCTCAGGTTCGAGAGCCGGCGGTTGGTCGAAAGCCTGGAGACCTTCTTCCCGATCAACTGGCCCTGTGGACCGAATCGGTAGGTCGGCCTCCAGCCCAGCCCGGTGCCGAATACGCGATCGATCCGGTCAGTCAGGGCCTGACGCTGTTCGATGGTCGTCTCGAGAGAGGCAGAGGCTTCGCCCTCGGGGGAGTTGAGTACGGTCACCCGGCCCTCCGGGCAGGCCGCTTTTTCCCAGGGGTAATCGATCTTCAGGCTCCTGGCTATTTCGGGCAGGATGTCGGCCGCACAGACGTGTTTGCTCACGACTTCCGGATCGGTCTGTCCGGGCTGCTTGATGAACAGCGGAACCGATCCGATCTCACCAATGTTGCGGGGATCAGGCGCGCGGCGGGGAACCTGGGACAGGAAACCGGCGCCGTGGTCTGCCGCGACGACGACCAGCGACTCATCCCAAAGTCCCATCTTTTTCAGGCGGGAGGTGATCAGGGCCAGCAGGGTGTCGGTGTAGCCAACCTCGAGCAGATGGCGCTGGAGCGCGATGTCAACCACATGGGGCGGTGCCATCCATGGTCCGTCGTTGGGCAGCAGCCCGGACCACTCGCTGTTCAGCCTGGTATAGCGCTGGCCGTCAGGGATGTGGCGCCACGGATAGTGCGGCTTTTCGACGTGAATCAGGTTCAGTGTCGACTCCGCATCGGGATCGAACGAATCGGTGAACTCCTGCACCCGGTCGAACTCGTCTGCGGTCGTGCTTTGCGCGAACAGCCGCCCCAGCCTGCGGGCGGCGCCCTGGCCGGTCCGGACCGGCTGTTCGCCGCCGGTGACCCCCGTTGCCCCGGTCACGCCGGTGCTCGACTCGCCCTCGCTGATGCCCGCGTCGTCGGGATCGGTTTCGTCGGTGAACCCGCTGAAGGCGTTCGAGATGTCGGGCAGATCCCGGCGCATCGATTCGGGCAGGAGCAGGTGCCTGGAGACCACTTCGAGGTCCGAGAAGAGCTCTCCGAGTTTCGCCTCGCCACCCGAGTCGGTCGCCGAATCGGGGCAGAGGTTTTCGGGGCAGAGCTTGGTGGCGGCCTCCATCACGTTGAGCTTGTACCGCTTGCCGAGCAGTGTGAAGAGGCTTCTGGGGTAGTCAGCTGCGATCGGCAGGTCTGACTGGCTGGCTTCGCTCCCGGCCAGCATCGCCGGGACGGCCAGCGGCGTGTAGGCGGCGTCACCGGTGGCATTTTTGTACCAGGTGGAGCCAGAGGCGAGATCGGCAAAGGCGGGGTAACGCGTGGGATCCACCTTTCCTTCGGGGGTCATCAGTGACGCCACAGGAAATTCGTCGAAGATCACCATCACCACCGGGGAGGGGCTGCCGATGCTCACATCAACCGGATCCGGTTGCTCGCGTGGAAGAATCAATCTCGAGGTCCCGCTGAAGACGAAGAAGATCAGCAGGATCACGATCGGGGCCGGGGTCAGGATGTCCATGAAGGCCCGGGGAAAGCGCCAGCGGGCGTAGGCGAACGTGCCTCCGGCCGCCAGCAGCAGCGAAAACGCGATCAGCAGACCGGCCGGCCAGCCCAGGTGGTCCTTGATCAGCTGAAGGATGAAAGCGGCGCCGACCAGGGTCATGAGCAGCAGGTGCAGGCCCCACCGGAAGTCACCGCTGATCAGCTGGGCGAGGTACTCCAGAAGCAGGCCGATCAACGGTGGGACCAGCGCGAGCGCGAGCGCGTAGATCACGATCTGGCCGGCCGTATTGCCGCGGGCCACGAAAAATTCCGGGTTCTCCCCCAGCAGGGACAGCATCGGCTGCAGGAAAGCGAGCGCCCAGAGTGCGCCGAGATGCGCGGCTCCCATCAACAGGGACGGCCGCGGCAGTGGGGCGCCTGCCTTCGATGAGTCGCTCACGGGGTGGCCAGTCTATTTGATCGAGAACTGCCCGGAGAGCGCCTGGCGACCCCGTCATGGCCCCGTCATGGCACGATCAAACCGCAACAAGTGGGCGAATCGACGGTTTCAACATGAGATTCCGCCGCCAGTAGAAGTATCAACCAGTTGACCATTCTTCGGAGACAGACCTACCGAGTGCTGATCGGTGCCGCGATGGCGGTACTGCCGTTCGCTGCTGCGATGGGCCGGGAGCCCGCGGCGGCCCGGGCCGAGCGCCCCAACATCGTGGTCATACAGACCGATGACCAGAGCGCCCGGACCATGAAGGCGAGCTTCCGCGGCAAGTCGGGGGGCTACGAGAAAGTAATGCCGAATACGCTTCGCGAGATCGTCCGGGCCGGGACCGAATTCAGGAACTACTACGCGACCTCCCCGCTCTGTTCGCCTTCGCGGGCAACGCTGCTTTCCGGCCAGTACCCGCACAACAGCGGCCTTGTGACCAACGAAGGCGCGTTCGGCGGCTGGAACGGCTGGCAGAACCTGCCGATCAGCGAAGACAACGTGCCGGTTGCGCTCCAGGCGGCGGGCTATCGCACCTCCCACTTCGGCAAGTTCATCAACGACTATTACGACGACGTGGCCGGCCGGGTCGATCAGACGGTTCCGAACGGCTGGAACCGGTGGTTCACCACCGCGTTCGCGCCCGGCACCCGCTACTACGGCTACAGGGTCAACGACAACGGCTACGCGATCGGTCCGATCGGCAACCCCGACTACCGCTCAAGGGGCAGGACGGTGGATTCACGGAAGTGCACGGCGGAGGCGCTGGCGAAACAGAACCACCGCAAGAAGTGCACCTACCTGAACGACGTGATGACCCGGGCCGCGGTCAAGGAGGTCAGGCGCAGCAACGATTCGCCGTTCTTCCTGCAGTTGGACTACCAGGCGCCCCACGGTGACACCCGGGAGCCGAAGGGCCCCCAGCCGGCGACCAGGCATCGCGGATCGGCCGCCGGGACCCCCATTCCCAAGCCACCCAACTTCAACGAGTTCGATTTCAGCGACAAGCCCGATTCAATTCAGGCGTCGGCACCCAAGCGACTGGGCGGGACACAGGTCTCGAACCTGACCGGTTACTACCGCCGCTATCTCGAGTCGCTGCGCTCGGTCGACGACGGCGTCGGCGAGATCGTCAAAGCCCTCAAAAAGACGGGTCAGCTCAGGAATACCTACGTGTTCTTCCTCTCGGACCACGGCTATTTCTTCGGTGAGCAGCGCTTCACCGCCGGCAAGTTCCTGCCTCACGAAGCTTCTTCGAAGGTGGCGGTGGCGGTCCGCGGTCCGGATGTGCCGGCCAGGCAGAAGTCGGACGAAGTAACCGGCAATATCGACGTGCCCGCGACCCTGCTCAAGCTGGCCGGTGCCCGACCCGGCTACAAGGTGGACGGTCGCTCGCTGCGGAACTTCTGGCGGGATCCGGACCTGCTCACCAACAGGCCGGTCGGTATCTCGCTGGCCAGCCCGGTCAAAGATCCGGATGCCGCCGTCTCGGT
>JAENXK010000144.1 GCA_016649615.1 Thermoleophilia bacterium | reverse complement strand
GGACGGCTGGTTTTCCTCCGGCGACATGGGCACGGTCGACGAAGACGGCTACTACAAGATCGTCGACCGCAAGAAGGAGATGATCATCCGCGGCGGCTACAACGTCTACCCGCGCGAGATCGAAGAGGTCCTCTACGAGTATCCGGCAATCGCCGAAGCGGCGGTTATGGGCATCCCCCACGACGATCTCGGCGAAGAGGTCTGCGCGGTGGTCGCCTTCAAGGACGGCCAGTCGGCGACCGAGGATGAGATCCGGGCCTTCGCCAAGGAACAGGTGGCCGCCTACAAGTACCCCCGCCACATCAAGATCATCGACGAGCTGCCCAAGGGCCCGACCGGCAAGATCATGAAGCGCGAGATCGACCTCTCCGACATCGGCTGAGCCCGGCTCACCCGGGGCCGGCACGGATCCCGGCTCCGGTCAGCCGGCGCCGGACCCGGGCCCTCTGCCTCTTCGAGGCGCCGGCGGGTCAGCCGCTCTCATCGGGCACCGGGCCGCTCGAGATGCTGCGGGCCGCGATTCCACCACACACCACCGCGAATACGACCAGGAGGGCAAAGGCGATGATGAAGTCCCCGGTCGTATCCTTGACCACGCCGAGAATCAGCGGCGGAAAGAAACCGCCAAGCCCTCCGGCGGCGCCGATGATTCCGGTCGCGGCACCGGTGGCGTGGGGGAACTCCTTCGGCACCAGCTTGAACACGGCGCCGTTGCCCAGGCCGAGAAACATCGCCATGGTCAGGCAGAAGATCGTGACCGGCACGATCGAAGGATCGGCCGCCTGCCAGGTGAGGCCGGCCGCATCGAGGCCGACTCCGAAAAACGAGACCGTCAGCACCTTCTCGGCACCGATGCGGTCGGAGAGCCAGCCGCCGACCGGTCGCGCCGCGGTCGCGACGACCGTGAACCCGGCCGCCCTCAGCCCCGCCTCGGTCAGCGAGTAGTCAAACCAGTCCTTGAGCAGTTTCGGCAAAAAGATCGCCATCGCCACGAAACCGCCGAAGGTGACGAAGTAGTACAGCGAGAGCCGCCAGAGCCGCCAGCCGGCCCCGAGCACTTCCCGGTACCTGGGATGGGTCGGCTTGGCGCCCGGCGCGTGCCGGGCGAGGCTCATCCAGATCACCCCGTATGCGGCGATCACCGCGGCGAAGACCAGCCCGGCGACGGCCTGGCTGGTTGCGTCCCGGATCACCGGTATCGAGAATGCGGCCACCGCGGTGCCGATGTTGCCGACCCCGTAGACCCCGAGCGCCATGCCCTGGCGATCGGGCGGATACCACTTGGCGACGAACGGGATGCCGACCGCGAACGAAGCGCCGGAGGCGCCGAGCAGGAGACCGGCGCCGAGCAGCGCGGCGTAAGAGTTGGCGAAGCCGACCAGCGCGGCCGCGCCGGCCGAGAAGAACAGCATGCCGGTGAAGACCGGGCGCCCCCCGATCCGGTCGGTCAGCACCCCCAGCGGGATCCTCAGCAATGAGCCCAGCAACACCGGGATCGAGATCATGATCCCGGTCTCGGTATTGCTCAGCCCGAGCTCGTCCTGGAGATCGGGTGCCAGCGGGGCCAGCATGCCCCAGGCGGAAAAACAGACCGCGAACGCGATCGTGGCGAGCGCGAGATTTCGGCCGGCGCCGGCGGGTGTTGTATCCATCAATTCCTCCTATCGGCCGACCGGGGTCTCCGGGCGGCGACTGGGTGAGGGTCGGACGACCCTGGGTCGGTAGAAAATCGGGCTGCGTCTGAAGTAGCCGAGCGGAACGCTGAACGCGTGAACCAGGCGGCTGAACGGCCAGAGCGCATAAAGGAACCAGACCCCGACGACGTGGACCTGGAAGATCAGGGTCACTCCTCCGCCGGTCATCAGCGAGGGGTCGGGGTCGAAGATGAACAGCTGGCGGAAGTAGGGGGCGACCGACTCGCGGTAGTGGACCGAATCGCCGAGGTTGGTCAGCGTCGCCAGCATGCCGGTGACGACCCCGAAGGCGAGCAGGGCGAACACCGCCACGTCCATCCTGGTCGTGGTGATCCGCACCCTGGAAAACTTCAGCCTCCGGTAGATCAGAACCGCCAGGCCGACGACCACGGCAGCGCCGGCGGTGACCCCGCCGATCACCGAGATCACGTGGTAGGCGTCCTCGGAGAGCCCGGCCGCCTCGGTCCAGGAGACCGGGATCAGGATGCCCATGATGTGGCCGCCGATCGCCAGCAGCACGCCGACGTGGAAGAGCACGCTGCCGATGCGCAGCACACGACTTTCGAGCAGCTGGGTCGAGCGCGCGTTCCATCCGTAGGTGTCGGTCTTGCGGCGCCAGATCAGCCCGGCGACCATGATCGTCAGCGCGACGTACGGCAGGATCACGTAAATGATCGTCTGACCGGTCACTGTTGTCCCCCCACCATCGGCAGCGGAACCTGACCGTCCTCGGTCGGCATCACTTCCGGCGGTGCGAACGGCTCGAGGCCGACCTCCTCGCTGGGAGGCCCGTCCTCGGCCAGCCTGCGGATCCGGGCCACCTGCCGGCTGGAGAGGCTGGGCAGCCCGTCCCGGATCAGGTCGAACAGCCCGGCCCAGGGGTTCTCGCCGGCACGCAGGCTCTCGCGGATCAGCTCGATCGACGGCCGGTGACGTTCGAGCAGGTCGCGTCCGTGCGGCGGTTCGGCCAGCGCAGCGAACTCCAGCATCACCGGCAGGAAGTCGGGCAGCTCGCTGTCGGAGACCTCGAAGCCGGCCTCGCGGTAGGCCGACTTGATCTGCAGCAGGGCCAGCCCGCGCTGCCGGCTGTCACCGTGGATGTGGTAGGTCATGTGGAGGCTGCGCTGGCGGTCGAAGTCGAAGGTGTCGACGTACTCGCCCTGGAGTTCGGCCACCGAATGCCCGCGGTACCAGTCGAGGAACCGGCCGAGCGACTTGCGGGGCTTCGGTTTGAGCGGCCCGACCTCGGCCGGGTCGAGCCGTCCGGCCGCGTCGACCGCGGCCTGGTCCGGGTACTGGGTCAGCACCGAGACCACCCTGAGCGGGTGGATCTGCTCAGCGGTCATCTGTCGCTCCGTTGGTGCCGTGGACCCCGTTGCCGCCGCTTCCGTTGCTGCCGTTGGCCCCATCGCTTCCGTGACGGGTCAGATAGTCGCGGATGTCGAAGTCGTCTCCGGACCCTTCCTTGGTCGCCTCGATCACCTGCTCGGCGAACGGGCCGCCGACCGGGTCGGGCCCGGTCACCCCGGTCGTCGTGCCGAGCCCGGGTGGCACCGCCGCGCCGTTGTCAAAATCGATGCCGCAGGAGCCCTGCTCGACGAAGGCCTCCGGTGTGGCTTCGCCGTGGCGCTTCGGGACCACGTAGCGGTCCTCGTAGTCGGCGATCGCGACCATGCGGAACATCGCCTCGAGCTGCTCCGGGCTCATGCCGGCATCGAGCGCGATCTGAGGCTCGGCCTGGCCGTTCACGTTGGTCTCCCGCATGTAGCGGCGCATCGCCACCAGGCGCTCGAGTGACTTGCGGACCGGGGCCGTGTCGCCGGCGCTGAGGAAACCGGCCAGGTACTCCATCGGGATGCGCATCCGGTCGATCGCCGCGAACACGCCTTCGGACTCGCCGCCCTCCCGGACCAGATCGGCCCCGAGCGTCTCGACCGGTGACAGCGGCGGCACGTACCAGACCATCGGCAGGGTGCGGTATTCGGGATGGAGCGGCAGGGCGATCTGCCACTCCTTGGCCATCATGTAGACCGGCGAGTTGGCCGCGGCGTCGACCCAGTCGGACGGGATGCCGTCGCGCAGCGCCTGCTCGCGGATCTCGGGGTCGTTCGGGTCGAGGAACAGGTCGAGCTGGGCCTCGAGCAGGTCCTTCTCGTCGGGCACCGAAGCGGCCGCCTCGACCCGGTCGGTGTCGATCAGGACCACGCCGAGGTGGCGCAGCCGGCCGACGCAGGTCTCGGAGCAGACGGTCGGCAGGCCGGCCTCGATCCTCGGGTAACAGAAGTTGCACTTCTCGGCCTTGCCTGACTCCCAGTTGAAGTAAACCTTCTTGTAGGGGCAGCCGGAGACGCAGAATCGCCAGGACCGGCAGGCCTCCTGGTCGACCAGCACGATGCCGTCCTCTTCCCGCTTGTACATCGCGCCGGACGGGCACGACGCGACGCAGGAAGGGTTGATGCAGTGTTCGCAGATCCGCGGCAGGTACATCATGAAGGCCTGCTCGAACTCGGTCTTCACCTCTTCTTCGAGCTTGCGGAAGTTGGGGTCGTTGGCGGCGCCGTGCAGCGAGCCGGCCAGGTCGTCTTCCCAGTTCGGGCCCCACTGCAGATCGAGGTCCTCGCCGGTCAGCTGCGACTTCGGCCGGGCGGTCGGCT
>JAENXK010000080.1 GCA_016649615.1 Thermoleophilia bacterium | reverse complement strand
GGGGTCGTTCGGCCACTGGGACTGGGGGAGGATCGGGCCGGCCGGCAGTTCGGGTGCGGGGTCTGCCGTGGCTGCGCTGTCGCCGGCGGCCAGGGCGATGGCGGCGCATAGGACCAGCCCCAGAACTCGTTTCAGACGCAAACCGATCCCCCCGGTTGTTTGCCCGCCGGACCGGTTTCCGACGGTTCCCCTGACCTGAGGATACCAGCGTGGCCCCTAAGAGGAACGCACTTCATCCGCGCTGGCCGTCGCCGCCGCATGCGGCTGGTCCGGTTCGGCGGGGTTGACGTAAAAGACCATTGTGTGGCCAAGGCGATCGTGAAAGCCGCGGCGGTTGGTCCGGGTCAGGACGCCGATGAATCCGAGGCAGAACGGGATCACCGCCAGCCAGAACCCGGTCAGCCGGCGAAACGCAAGTTTGGGTCCGATCCCGGCATTGCCGTCGTGTTCGATCCGGATGTCGAGAAAACCCATCCCGGGGGTCTGGCCCGACAGTGCCCAGAATGTGTACAGGTAAACCGAGGCCGAGGAAAACCAGAACAGTCCGCCGATGGCGACCAGTTCCTGGCCGGCGCCGCTGCTGAAGTCGACCCCGACCGCCGACAGCACCAGTCCCAGAACGGCCATCGTCGTGATCAGAAAGATATTCACCAGCAGGAGGTCGAGGCCGAGCGCCAGGGCCCTGGTGAACAGACCGGCGTGGTTCGTGGGTGTCGATCGCTTCGGGCGAAAGAGAATACGGCGGGCGATTCTTTCACCGATGAAATCGAGGGCCCGCGTAACCCGCGCGATCTGGGTGCCGATATCGGTGATGAGACCGACCCCCTGCGACGCGATCGCCGACCGCACCTCGGGAGATTCGGCGATCCGCTCTATCAGGAGCTGGGTCTCGTTGCTATCGAGCACCTGGGCCCAGACCCGGTCAACCAGTTCGCTGTTGACCGTGTCGGTCAGAGCCTCGGCGACAGCTTGACTCCGGAGGGCCTCCTGCGCCGCCTGCTCGACCACCGGCCCGTTGAGGATGCGGGCGATCGCCCGTTCGGTGGCCTCGCTCTCGATCGCCCCGACTATTGCCTCCTCGGCGACGGTCTCTATCGCCCGGTCGATGCCGGTCGCCCCGGCGACGCGCTGGGCGCTGCGGGCTCCGCCCACGACGATCCGCTCGGCCAGCGACTTCGACTCGGCGCCTTTCTCCTCACCGGCGGCAGCACTGCCGTTCGAGGTGGCGGTGGGGTCAGGCTTTGAACCATCGGCAGCACCGGCAGCGGAATCGTCCGGGGCGTCGCCGTTGCGGTCGCTCCGGGGCTTCGCGTCCGATTCACCGCCGGGGCCGGGATCGTCGTCCAGGTCCCGACCGTCCTCGACGCTGCCGGCTGCTCGGTCGTGGTCTGCGGTCACGTTCGTATCCTACCGCCGGCCGGGCCGGCCGGCCCGTGGTCAGCCGGGTCAGACGGGTCGGGGGAGGGGCTCATCCAGGGGACCGAAACTTCGGGGCCGCTGTCTCGGCCAGTTCGAGCGTTCCCCGGTCCAGAGCGACCGGTCTCAACGAGACCTGACTCGCGATCTGGTCAAGGATCGCGGCCTCGACCGAATCGAGCCCGGCCCCCTCGACCTCGTCTTCAACTGCTCCGACCGTCTCCGGACGCCACTCGAGTTCGAGGGCCCGGTAGACCGGGTCGAGCACCGCCCTGATCCGGTCGCTGCCGGAAACCACGATGACGAACCCGACGTGGGCGGCACCCTTGACCATCCTCTGACCGATCCCGGCCAGCTTGGCTCTTCCTCCGGCACTCACGCTGTAGGTCCCCGGGCAGTACTCTCCCGGGATTTCGCCGATCCGGGCGTCGACCCCGAGGCTCGCCAGGGCTGCCCGGAGCAGGTCGGCCGCCTCCTCGAAGCGCCGGCCGGTCCGCCGTCCGGGGTCGGGGTCGGGGGTGGTCAGGGTCAGGCTCAGCGTGCCCTCGGAGTAGGCGGCGGCGCGGCCGCCGGTCAACCTTTCCATCGCCGCGAACCCGCACTCCCTGGCCGAGGCGACCGCTCCGGCGTAGCCCCGGCTCCGCGTATCCCGTCGGCCGAAAGCGACGACGCGCCCCGGACGGCTCAGCCTGACGGTCGGGCCCCGTCGGCCGTCGGCGACCTGATCGAGCAGGATCCGCGAAAGCGCCGGACCGGCCTCGGGCCGCTCAGGAAACGCTTCGTGAAGCAGTTCAAGTTCGGAATGCATAGGAATTGTTGGTGTGATATTAGTGTTCGCTAACAAATGACCGAAACAGACAAAATAACTGGTCGTGCCATCGCCGGAGCGCTTCTGGGCCTGATTGTCGTCGCCATTATCGCCGGGAACCTCCTGATTGAGCGTTCGACCGGTGCTCCCGCCGATGACCAGCGATCCGCGAAAGCTGAATCCCCGGGTGTTCAGGACCGCGGGGCCGGCGAGCGGCCCGGAGCCCTCGAGTTCCGGCTGCGGCCGTTGACCGTTGATCCCGAGGGACACCTGAACCGCCACCGGGCCCTGATCGCCGAGACCCGCGCCAGGCGCCTGGCGGAGAAGAAGAGGCAGTCGGCCCGATTCAGTGATCTGCCGGGCGGCGTTTCCCTGGCGACCCTGAACGCGATCGCCGGCTGTGAGTCCGGGGGAGACCCCCGGTCGGTCTCCTCCAGTGGCCTCTACTTCGGCAAGTACCAGTTCCACACCAGTACGTGGGCGGCGGTCGGCGGACAGGGTAATCCGGCCGAGG
This sequence comes from Thermoleophilia bacterium, assembly GCA_016649615.1. GTDB lineage: Bacteria > Actinomycetota > Thermoleophilia > Solirubrobacterales > 70-9 > 67-14. The sequence goes on along the minus strand of JAENXK010000080.1, from coordinate 5,312 downwards.
CGTCGGAGGCTGAACAGGACTACCGGGCGGCGCTGCTTTACACGCGCTCCGGCCCCGGTCAGTGGCCGGTCTGCGGGCAGTGATCTAAGATTACCCCCACTTGTTTCTGGGGGTCATCGAAATATCGCTTCGCTCCACCCGGGTCACTGCGTCCGACGTGGGTCCCGATTCCTCATCGCGACTCCTTGTGCGTGAACACGACATAGACGCGCGCCATCAGAACATTGAACGACTGACTTCGCTGCTGATGGCCGAGGTCGAAACATTGCGGGATCTGGGCGTGGCCAGGACCGAGGTGATAGCGGTTCCGGAACTCCGGGGAACCCGCCTGATCAGACTTCTTGACCGGGCCTCGATCTCAATCGGATCGGGGGAAATCAGGATTCCCTCGCGGCGCGAGAGCGCCTCCGCCGCGTTCCTCGGGGCAACCTTTGCGGGTGAGGCAGCGCCTGCGGACGACGTCACGGTGGCCCGAATCGGCGAGTCCGGGGTTGAGATCGCCGTCGGAACCCCCGCGCACGTGCCCGGTTGGTTCGGCTCGAGGCCGGTCGGCACCGCGGTGATCGCCCGCAAGGCCAGGTTCTCGGATCCGCCGGGACGAAATCAGGTGGAGGCAGCGTTCAGTGGCGCGGCCCGCGCCCTCGCCTCGCTCGCCTGGCCGGCCGGCGATCGCGCCCTGGTGGTCTCCAGTCTGGCGAACGAGGTTGAAGCGCTCTGCGGGTCGCCGGCCGGCCCGGAGCAGGTCCGGACGGGAATCGAGTCGCTTCGGGGCGAACCGGCCGAAGAAATCGCCGACCGCTTCGGGGTCGGCCCGGCCGGGGCTCGTCGCATGATCCCCACCCTGGTCCTCCACGGCGCGCTTGCCGAGCGGCTGGGGCGGGCGGTCGAACCGGTTGCTGAAAATCCGGTCGGCGGCCGGTTCTGGCTGGCGGAGTCCGACCGGCCCCTGGCCGACCGGAGGCCGGGATGAACCCGGAAGGCGGACTCCCGGCGGCCGGGGCGACCGGGCAGTCGGGACGCAAGTCGATCAGTTCGGTATCGGTGAAAGCACCGACCCGGGGCAATCGCAAACTGGAGGCTTTCCTCCAGGCGGTCAACCGGGACGACCAGGTGAGGGCCTGGTGGTACATGGCCCAGGTTCACGCCGAGCGCCTGGGGATGTCGGACCATTCCTGGGTCCACATGCAGATCGTCCTGAACATCGCTCTTCGCCTGACCCGCCTGCTGACCAAAGGCGGGGTTCAGCCGGCGATGGTCACCGATCACGGCATGAGCGAGCGCGACGCCGAGGTGGTGGTCGCCGGGGGAGCGCTGCTCCATGACGTCGGCATGTCGATCCACCGGGCCGACCACGAGGCCTACAGCCTCTTCCTTGCACGCGAAGCGCTGGGGCGGCTGCTGGACGACATCTACCCGGAACCGGAGCGCTCGATCGTCACCTCCGAGATTCTCCACGCGATCATCGGTCACCGCCGGCGAGGCCAGCCCTACACGGTCGAAGCCGGAATCGTGCGGGTCGCGGACGCGCTTGACATGGCGGAGGGACGCACCAGGATCCCGCTCGAGGCCGGCCAGGAGGGAATCCACTCGATCTCGGCCGCAGCGATCGACAACGTCCGGATCTCGGCCGGAGAGACCAAGCCGGTCAGGATCGAGATCGACCTGAACAACTCGGCCGGCATCTTCCAGGTCGATGACCTTCTGGCCACCAAAATCCGCGATACCCCGCTGGCCGGAAACGTGGAAGTGATCGCCGAGGTGAAGGGCGAAAGCGAAAAGCGGCTGCTCTCCGGCTTCCGTCTGCCGGACTGATGGCCGGGGGCCGCACGACGGGGCTGATCCTGCTGCCGGATCAGGCCCTCCACGACACCGGTGACCATCCCGAGAACGGCCGGCGGATCCCGGCGGTCCTCGACCACCTCTACCGGGCCCCGGAGTGGTCCGAGCTGGCGGTAATCGAGTCCCGGCAGGCAGAACCGGACGACATACTCCGGGTCCACGGCCAGGGCCACCTGGAACTGATCGAGAGCCGGGCGGCCGCAGGCCCCGGCTGGATCGACGGCGATACCCCGATCAGTCCCGGAAGCTACGAGGTGGCGTTGAAGGCGGCCGGTGCGGCGATGGCCGGGGTCGACTCGATGCTGGGCGACCCGGGATCCGGCCCCGACAGCCTTTTTGCGCTGATCCGCCCACCGGGCCACCATGCGACTCCCGACCGGGCGATGGGTTTCTGCCTGTTCAACAATGCCGCGGTAGCGGCCCGCTACGCCCAGCACCGGCACGGAGTCGACCGCGTCGCGATTCTCGACTGGGACGTGCACCACGGAAACGGCACCCAGGATGCTTTCTGGGAGGACCCGTCGGTACTGGTGATTTCGATGCATCAGTGGCCGCTCTACCCCGGAACCGGATGGCTGGCCGAAACCGGGGCAGGGGAGGGCGAGGGCCTGACCGTCAATCTGCCGATGCCGCCCGGTTGCGGGGACCGCGAGTACCTGGAAGCGATGGGGGCGGTTGTCGAGCCGGCGCTGGAGGCCTTCGACCCCGGACTCCTGATCGTCTCTGCCGGCCAGGACGGGCATTTCGCCGACCCGCTTTCGAATGAGGCGATCACCGCGACCGGATACAACCGGATGGCGGACCGGGCCGCGTCACTTGCAGGGCGACTCGGCATCGGGCTGATCGCCGTGCATGAGGGCGGGTACAACCTCGCGACGCTGCCGCGGCTGGACCGGGCGATCCTGGCCGGATTCGGCAGTTACGCCACCGACCTCGACGAGGGAGCGACCGGCCTGCCCGGCGGGCAGGGTTTCGACCCCGGCTGGGACGACAGGCTGCGGGAGATCCTCAAGGCCCAGCGACCGTACTGGCCACTCGGATGATCTTCAGGAGTTGAACCGGTCCAGGTCGTGGCGACGCTGTTCCTTCTTGGCGTCCAGCCTGCCCTGGATGAGCGACAGCACCGTGACCAGTATCGCGAAGAAAGCGATCACAGCGAAGCAGAAATAGGTGATGTAGACATCGTCGATCCGCCCGGCGGTGCCTTCCCCGTCGGCGGCGAGTGCAACCGGGGACAGGATCAGGGCTGAAACCGTGGTGAACAGCACTGCGAGCGGGGCGTGTATCCGACGATTGAAGTTCACCCCCGGAAATCTAGCGCAACCGGCCGCGGGAATGGTTTTCCGGACCCTTGGGTGGGCTGCTGACCTCCTTCTCAGGATGCCGGCCCCGGGGACAGCCGTGAACGGGGTGCGAAACCTCACCCCACCGTCGGGACGGCAGCGGGCCGAGTCCCTACACTTTCGGTAGATGACCCAGGAAAGAGCAGCTCTCCGGGTCGCCGTGATCGACGACGACTCAGGCTTCGCGCAGGTTCTGGCCAATCGCATGGATTCAGCCGGATGGCAGCACCGGGTGATCGCATCGGCCGTTCCGCCAGACGAACTCGTGGCGATGAAAGTCAATGCCGTGCTGGTCGACATCAACGTGATGGCGGAGGAGGGGTGGTCCTATCTGGAACGGATCTGTGGCCTGCTGCCCGACCTCGGAGTCATCGTCTGTACCGAAGGAGCGACCGTCAACCAGCGGGTCCGCGGCCTCAGAGTTGGGGCCGATGACTGGATCACCAAGCCATGTCACCCGGAAGAGGTGATCGCCCGAATCGAGGCTGTGGCGCGCCGTCGCCGCAGGAACAGCGGTGCCCGGGAGGCCGGCCCCCTGCTGGTCGGTGAAATCGAGATTCGGGCCGACCAGTTCCAGGCCTTCGTCTCCGGCCAGAGCCTCGATCTGACCCGGCGCGAGTTCGAGCTGCTTCAACTGCTCGGCGAAAGCGAGGGGCAGGTGCTCGAACGCGAGAAGATCTACCAGCGGGTCTGGGGTTACTCGATGGCTCACGGAGATCGCTCGGTTGACGTTTTCATCCGCAAGCTGCGGCACAAGCTCGAACGCCGCTCGCCCGCATTCAGCTACATCCACACCCACTTCGGCGTCGGCTACAGATTCGCTGCCGAGACGGCGGTTCCGGAGGCCGAGACCCCGGACGAGGGCGGCCCGGACCAGAGCCGGAAAACGAGTACTGATGTGCTCCCCGCCTCTGCCTAGAGCCGTTGCCTGACCTGTGAGCGCTGCCGATGGCGTTCACCCGCCCGAACTCGTTCACAATGTTTTTACATCTCGGCTACAGACCGGTAACACCGCCGCGGCCCGGCACTGAGACGCTTCCGTCGTCAAATCAACAAGCCGGGCCGCCGGAGGGGTGGCCTGTGCGTGGATCCAAACCGGGATCCGAACAAAAATTCAAAGGAGACTGTGTGTCCAGTTCCAGTTCCAGATTTACAGCCGCGCTCGCCGCGGTCGGTGTGCTCGCCTTCGGCGTTGCCGCCTGCGGCGGTGACGACAGCAGCAGCGATTCTTCATCCTCGAGCGGCAGCAGCGATCTTTCCGGAAACATCCGGATTGACGGCTCCAGCACGGTCGGCCCGCTGACCGAAGCGATGGCCGAAGGCTTCCAGGGGGAGAACCCGGACGTCAAAGTCACAGTCGGCACTTCCGGTACCGGCGGCGGCTTCGAAAAGTTCTGCGTTGGCGAAACTGACGCCAACGACGCTTCCGACGCGATTGACGCCGAGCAGAAGAAGATGTGCGCGGACAACGGCGTCGAGTGGGAAGAGATCCAGGTCGCCAATGACGCCCTCTCCGTGGCGGTCAACCCGGGCAACCCGGTGAAGTGCCTGACGGTCGACCAGCTCAGCCAGGTCTGGGAGAGCGGATCCGAGCTGGACAACTGGAACCAGATCAAGGGTCTCGACCCTTCGTACGATTCGGAGCTGACCCTGTTCGGACCCGGAACCGATTCCGGCACGTTCGCCTACTTCACGGAAGTCGTGAACGGCGAAGAAGGCAATCAGCGCACCGACTACAACAACGTCGGTGAGGATGACAACCAGACGGTGACCGGAGTAGCCGGCGCACCGGGCGGGATGGGCTACTTCGGCTTCTCCTTCCTCCAGGAAAACTCGGATACGATCACCGGCCTCGAGATCGACAGCGGCGACGGCTGTGTAGCCCCGTCGTCCGACACGGTCCAGGACGGCACCTACACGCCGCTGGCCCGTCCGTTGTTCGTATACCCGTCGGCCGATGCGCTGAAGAAGCCCGAGTTCGACGCGTTTATGGAGTACTACCTCAAGAACGTCAACAGCGTTGCCGAGAACATCGGCTTCATCGGGCTGACCAACGATCAGCTGTCCAAGAACGAGGCGAAGCTGGACAGCCTGGTCAAATCGGCCGGCTGAGGGATTCAGCTGTAGCGT
>JAENXK010000184.1 GCA_016649615.1 Thermoleophilia bacterium | reverse complement strand
GAGGGGCGGCACCAGCAGCGGTGCGGCCAGGATGAGAATGACCGGAGCCGGGTGGCGCAGGCGACGCTCGCCGAGGACCCGGGCCGCCGGCCAGGCGGTCACCAGCGCCAGCAGCGTAGTCAGAAGTGCTACCTCGATCGAAACCAGCAGCGCCGGCCCGGCGCCGCCGCCGGCGAAGGCGTCGCTGAATCCGCGCAGGCCCAGTTCCTGCGGAAACAGGGCCGGAGACCGCCAGGTATCGCCGAAGGCCTGGACCACCAGTGCCGCCATGGGCAGCGCGAAGAGCGCCGCAAGAAGTCCGGCTATCCAGGTACCGGAACGGCCGCGCTCAGCCATCGGCCGCCCCCGCACCACGGCTGAACCTGGTCACGGCCAGCGCGATCGCGACCGAAGCCGCGGCCGTGACGAGCAGCGCCGCGGCCGAGCGTCCCGCACCGGTCAGGGCGTCGCCCTGGGTCGACTCCCAGGCGTAGGTCGCCACCGCCGGCGGGTAGTTCGGGCCGACCGCGAGCGGAACCTCGAAAGCCCCGAAGACGAAAGCGGCAACGATCAGCGATCCGACCGCCAGCGGGGAGCGGACCGCCGGCCAGACGACCAGGCGAAGCCTGCCCCAGACGCCTACCCCGAGCACCGCCGCCATCTCTTCCCGGCGGTCGAGGTCGCGGCCCATCGCGGCGAGAAGCAGCAGCACGAGAAAGGGGATCTCCTTGTAGAGATAGACCAGGACAACGCCCAGCCCGGAGGGGTCCCGGACCAGAGCGAGAGGCAGCGCCCCCAGTGCCCGGTCGGCGATCCCGCCGGGTGCGAGCCAGAGCACGGCCGTGACCGCGACCAGCAGGTGCGGAACCGGCACGGGCAGGGCTACGAAGGTCCGGGAAAGGCCCCCGCGATGATGCAGTGCCCGGGCGATCGGCACCGCCAGTGCCGCCGAGATCGCGGTAGCCAGAACCGTGGTCCGCAGGCTGAAGGCGAGCGCGTCGCCGAAGACCGGATCGCCGAAGAGTTCCCGCCAGGACTCGAGTGACCAGGACTCGATTCCGCCGCCGAGAGCCGGGGTGACACTCTGCATGAAGGCGCCTACAAGGGCCCCGCCGAAAAGCAGGGTGATCACCCCGACCGCCGGCGCCAGCATCGCTGCATTGCGGAACCGGAGGCTCAACTTTTCGCCGATACGGTCTCGTGGGACGAGATCCGCCAGAGGTGCTCCGGAGGCAAGGTAACCCCGACCTCGGCCCCGGCGGCCGGGGCATGGGCGGGGTCACAGTGGACCTCGAGCCTGAGTCCTGCGCTCCTCAGGATCAGCCGGACGTGCGTACCGGCGTAGGTCGCCTCAACCGCGGTGAGGCGAAGCCGGGATTCCCGGTCGATCCGGACTCCCTCCGGCCGGATCGCGAATGCGGCTTCGCCGTCAGGAGCAGAAACAGGTACTTCGGCGTCGCCGATCAACAGCCGGCCGCCCCGGACGGCCCCCCGCAGCAGGTTCGCTCCGAAGAACCGCGCCACCGCCGCGCTGGCCGGCCGTTCGAACAGGTCTTGCGGGCTGTCGTGCTGCACGATCTGACCCTCCAGCATCAGGGCGACCCTCTCCCCGAGCTCGGCCGCCTCGCCGCGATCATGGGCGACCGCCAGCGTGGTCACTCCCCGCTGTCGCTGTAGATCGACGATCAGCCGCAGCAGAGAGGCTCTGCGGTTCGGATCCACCGCGGCCAGCGGCTCGTCGAGCAGCAGCAGTTCGGGCTCGGCACAGAGCGCCCGGGCCAGGGCGATCCGCTGCTGCTCTCCCCCGGAAAGCCCGGCCACCGAGCGGCCTTCGAACCCCGCCAGGCCGACCTCGCCGAGCAGGTCGCGGGCCCGCGCTCGCCGCTCCTGTCGTCGCAGCCGCGCCCCGCGAAGCGAGAAGGCGACGTTATCCACGACGTCCAGGTTCGGCAGCAGCCTGGGCTCCTGGAAGACCATCGCGCAGCGCCGTCGATGAGCCGGCAGCCGCTCGACCCGCCGGTCGCCGATCGTGACCGAACCCGAGGTGGCTGCCTCGAGTCCGCAGATCGCCCGCAGCAGGGTCGTCTTGCCGGCGCCTGACGGGCCGACCAGAACCGTCCGGGTTCCATCCGGCACCTGGAGATCGAGGCTCCTGAGCACCGGCGCCCCACCCGGCGCGACGGTCAGGTCATGGCAGGCCAATCCGCTTATCGCAGGACCTCCCGCATCCAGGCCCTATCGATGACCGGCACCTTATCCGCCGGGAGTTCGGCAAGCGGCCGGCCGAGTGACCCGGGCAGGTAGGGGCTTAGGCCGGGCTCGAACAGCTTGTTCTGGGCGGAGGAAAGCCGGCCGGGATCGAGCACGGTCGGTAGCCCGACCACCTCGGGGTCCTGCATCGCCGCCTGCACTGCGGGGCTCAGCAGCAGGTCGGCTACGACCTCGGCGCCCTCGGGGTGGGCCGCGTTGGCCGGGATCGTGACGAAAGAGGAGTTCTGGAGAGCCCCGCCTCCGATCAGAAACGGCCGGACCGACGGCCGGAACTGTCCTCGGCTGACCGCCAGTTCGATGAAGTTCGAGTTGTAGCTCATCGCGAAATCGACCTGGCCGTCAGCGAAGAGCCGGCTCAGCTCCTGCTCCGACTTCGGGTAGACCTCGCCTTCCCGGTAGCTGAGCGGCTCGAGTTCCTTCAGGAAATCGAGTCCTTCGTCGCGTGATCCGAACCGCTGGACCACCTGGCGGACGAAGGCCGAACCGGTGAAGTCCGGTGGCGCAGGGTAGGCCACCCGTCCGGGATTGTCCCTGGCGTAATCGAGCAGTTCCGGAAAACTCCCGGGCGGGTCGGCGACCTCGGACGAGTCGTGGGCGAACACGAATCCTGCCCGGGCCCACGGCGACTCCTGGCCGTCTACCTGTACACCGAAGTCGGTGCTGGTGAGAGACGAATCGGGATCGAGATAACGGGAATTCGGCAAGCCGCCGGCCCAGTCTTCGTGCCAGAGCCCGACCTCCTTGCCGCTCGCGAAGTTCTCGCCGTTTATCCAGATCAGGTCGACCCCGCCTCCGTCCGACTTTCCGGCCCGGCGCTCGGCCACCACCCGATTGACCGCGTCAGCGGTGTCGCCGATCGGTACCCGCTCCAGAGTTACGCCGAGACGT
>JAENXK010000100.1 GCA_016649615.1 Thermoleophilia bacterium | reverse complement strand
GGCTGACCTATCTCGGCTGCACATCCGAGCGGTCGGGAGACGAGAGGCTGGCCGTGATCGACATCGGCGGAGGCTCGACCGAGCTGATAGTCGGCAAGGGCCCCGAGCCCCTGTTTCACACTTCCCTCCAGGCCGGGGTTGTGCGACACACCGAGCGCATGCTGGCCAGTGACCCGCCGTCCGCGACCGAGCTGGAGGAACTGGCCAATGACATCCACAAGCTGCTGGCCGGGGCGCTGCAGGACCGGGACCTGACCGACATCGATGCCGCAGTAGCCGTCGCCGGGACATCCACCTCGCTCGCCGCGATCGATCTGGAACTGGATCCGTACGACCCCTTGGCGGTAGAGGGCTACCTGCTGCCGATGAAAATCATCCAGAGCTGGCTCAGCCGGCTCGCCTCGATGGACCTTGAGCGGCGCAAACAGGTTGTCGGCCTGCACCCCGACCGGGCCCGGGCGATCGTCGCCGGGATGGTCATCATGATCGAGACAATGCGGGCCCTTTCGCTCGATGAGATTGAGGTCTCCGAGCACGACATCCTCTACGGAGGGGCGATCCGGGCGGCTGCCGCACTCCCCGCCTGACCGGGCTCGACCGTCGCCGGCAGAGCTCAGTCGTCCGAGCGTCTCACCCTGTCCTTTTCCTGGGCGAACTCCTCGTCGGTGAGTACGCCGTTCTTGTGCATCGAAGCCAAGCGGTCCAGCTGGTCCAGACGCCTGGTTTCGGGGTCGGTTTCCGGGGCCGCAGGCATCACGGCGGTTGCGTCGGGGTCGGAGCTTTCGGACTTGGCCCCCCTGCCGCCGAAGCTCGGCTTCGGCAGGCTCTTCGGCCGCCCGGCCCAGGCCTTGCCGGCCGTGGCCTTGACCCGTTCCCCGAATTCCCCAACCTGCTCGAGGTCCGCGTCCGGGTACTCGAGCATCAGCTGGCGCCGGAAGAACCAGGCGCCGAGCCCGAGAAGGACTACGACCATCAGATGGACGAGAAAGGTCCGCTGGTCGCCGGCCCCGGTGATCAGGTAGATCAGGGCGATCACCCCGAGCAGGCCGAACATCGCCCCCGGATAACGTCCGAACGGGACGGCCAGCAGCTTTCTGGTCGAGCCGGCCGCCTTGTTCGGGGAGATCAGCCAGGCGATCGCGATCATCCCGATCCCTCCCCAGATGACGGTCCAGGCGATCGACTTCATCAGGTCGGTGGCAGCGTCATAGCCTGCCCGGGCAGCCGGCTCGATATCGACATCGGCCAGCCCGGAAACGACGACGTTCCCGATCACCGAGCGCAGGATCAGGACGATGATGGCGGCCGAAATCAGGGCCACCGCGAGCCAGAACACGGTGAGCCAGCGGTAGCCCGGCGAGAGGTAGACCGCCAGACCGATCAGCAGGCATACGAGCAGGGCCGTGATGAGCGCAGTGCCGTGGATCAGTGAGGCCGCGGTCTGTACGCTCGAAAGCTCGTCTGAATTGACGATCTCGATGTTGCCGACCGTTGCCGGAATGTTCTCACTGGCCTGCTGGCCGAGACCGATCTGGTCGGCGATCTCGATGATCAGCGGCCTCAGCTCCAAGGTGACATCGCCGTCGCCGGTACTGACCACGTCGCTGCGGTTCTCGATGATGTCGACCAGCGTCTTCTGGGCCGTCTCGTTCGCCTGGCGCCAGAGGTCCTGGATCTGCGGGTTGCCGAGCGCCCGCTGTGCTCCCTGGTCGGCTACCGACCTGAGCGCGCCGGCGGCCACCCCGGAGAGATCCTTGGTTTCGCCGGGCAGGACCTGTTTGAGCTCGGCTTCGACATTCACGTTGCTGTAAAGCTCGTCGACGGCGTAATCTGCCAGCGCCGTCTGGACCTCGGGCTCCTGCAGGACCTTCAGCGACGTGTTTCCCCACTCGTTGGTGTCGAACAGCTGGCGATCAACCCATGTGGACAGAATCGCGAGCACGGTGATGAACCCGGCCAGGATGGTCAGGAAGCGGACCCATCTCTTGTGTGGCCGTTCCGGAGCAACCGCCCCGGAGACCGTCGTTTTCTCGGTCATCGTCTCCTCTGTCATCCTCTCCTCAGGGTCGCCGGACGCCGCCGGCCAACCCGACCGGCAGCCGTATTCTGCCCATTAAGTGCCCGGAGCGGGATTCGAACCCGCACGCCCCCGATGGGGACAGCGGCTTTTAAGTTCTAGCCCTGAGTCGCAACTTCAGTATCCATGCGGATCCTGGGTGCCGGTTGTTGCTCTTGGTTCGCCTGTTTCTCGGGAGTTCGGGACAAAGTTTCGTCCTCTCCCCGAAATGCTTCGGCCAGGGCGGCCGCGTCCTGCCGGCGGGGTCGATGGTGCAGGTAACGCTGCGTGGTCGAATAGTGTTCGTGGCCCAGGTAGGTCTGTACGGCGTGGGGGTCCAGCTTGGTTATCGCCGCGGAGCCGAAGGCGTGGCGGAGATCGTGAAAGCGGAGGCGTCTCAGGCCCGCGCTCTTCTGAGCCTTCCAGTACCGGCCGCGAAGCACGTCCGGGGTCAGGTGTCCCCCGACTTCGTTGCAGAAGACGAGATCCTTGTCCCCGGTGAAGTTCTCCCGCCCCTTGAGCCGAGCAAAGCCGTCAATTACATCCGGCACCATCGGCACCGAGCGCACCCGCTTGCCCTTCGGCACCTTCTCCTCGCCGCTCGAGAAATTGCGTCGGACGTGCAGCAGCCCTCCCACAAGGTCAACGTCATCCCAGCGGAGGGCCAGCAGCTCTCCCTGGCGAAGTCCGGTGTATGCCGCCGTCCTGTGGATCGTGGCGTCCTGGGGGTCGGCAGCGTGGGCCGCATGCAGTTCCACCTCGTCGCGATCGTAATCGCTGAGCCACATCTGAAGTGCGCCCGACAGGATTCGAACCTGTGACCTTCGGTTTCGTAGGTGATGCTGGGTCGTTTCTTTCCCGGTGCTGGGGCGATCCCCGGCTTAACGATCCGGCCCTGAGGGTCTTGTCCTGAGCCGAGCCGTCTTAGGTCTTGCGCAGCTTGGTCCGGACAAAAACACCGCCCCGGGGCCGGAAATCGAAGTAATTCCCCGCCTGGACTCAGTAAGGGGCCCCCACTGCCTTGGCCCAATCCTGATCGACTCGCAGTTCACCGTCGGCGCCATCCTCAGTCGAGAGCGTGGTGACTACGACTGTTGCCGGGTCACGATTGCCGGTTTCAGGATCAATCGTTACCGATCCGGTCCAGCCCATCCAGCCGGAGACTCCATCGAGGAAGTCGGTGACGGCATCAGCTTCGAAGCCGTCCGTCGCCTTAACTGCTTCAGCCAGGAAGTTCACCGAATCGTAGGTGTACGGGCTCCAGGTTCCGGGGTCAGTATCAAAATCATCCCGAAATGCCTTCCCGAAATCAGCCGAACCCTTGAAGTCATTCCAGGCGGGCACGCCGACGACGGGACAGATCTTGGCTGCGGCCTCGCCAGCGTCAGCGACGAAGCCGGAGTCATACGAGCCATAGTCGAGCAGGCAGGCCGGAGCAACCTTCTGCTTGAGCATCTCCTTGGCGATGGCTGCTCCTTCCGGGAAGTAAACCGCACCGTAGACGACATCAGCCCCGGAAGCAGCCAGCGCGCCAACCTCGTCCGCGTAGCTCTTCTGCCCGGGCTTGATCTGCTCGAATGCGACTACCTCAACACCCTGCTTCTCCAGCAGACTCCGGACCGACCTGGCGATCTCGTTCGTGTAATCGGTACTCGAGTCATAGGCGATCGCCACCTTGTCGGCCTTGAGCCAGTCAGTCAGGGCCCCGGTCGCGACCGGGGCTATCTGGTTGGTCATCGGCTGAAGCGTGAAGCCCATGCCGTTGGTCCCTACGTCAGAGGTGAGGCGGATCGGAACCAGACCGGCATCCTGATAGAGCGGGAGAGTCTCAAGTCCGACGCCGGAGTTGTAAGGGCCGACTACTCCATCGAGACCAGACTCGATTGCCTCGTTGGCCGCGTCAACGCCGACCTCGGGATCAGCCTGATCGTCGATCGGCACAATCTCGACATCGCGGCCGAGCAGGCCGCCAGCGGAGTTGAGCTGGCTGGAGGCGAGCTGAGCACCCTGGAGCATACCTTGGCCAAGCTGGGCCTGATCGCCGGTGAGAGGTGCCTCAAGGCCGATCTTCCAAGAATCAGATTCGTCTGAATCGCTACAGGCGATCGCGAAGAGGCTGAGTGAGGCCGCGAGTAATGCGGCAATCCATGGCAAACGGTTTCTCAATTTGGTGAGTCCTTCCTGGTCGTCGAAACCCCGGCGGCGGCGTCCGGGGTAAAGAGGGGAACACTCTAGCGGCCGCGGCGGCGGCATTGGGGTGGAGCGCTTGGCGAGCGCAACCTGCGTGAATTGTTCGCAGCACGCCTGACGCAATCGAAAACCTGCTCTACTAGGCAAAGAATGCTCTCGTCGTAGTCGACGGGTTAGCCCAGCCAGCGGAAGGCCTGCGAGCGGAAGGTGACCGAGTTGGAGGGCGAAGTCACCTGCGAATTCACCGATCGGAAGTCCGGTATCAAGGCCGACCGGTCAGACTGGACCGCCCTCACGGCCGAGGCCCGGGAAAGCGAGAACCACCGCTTCGAAGCGGTGGTCATCTACCTAACCTCCCGGCCGGCCCGGAGGCCGCGCGCCGTACGGCTACCGTTTTCATGGGGCTGTCGCCGAAGCCAGGCGAGGTTTCGCGAGGACTCGCCAGGTTCCAGAACGCGCCCCGACAGGATTCGAACCTGTGACCTTCGGTTTCGTAGTTGCCTGCCCTGGCTATGGATTCAGCCAAGTAGGGGGCTTCCGTCAGACCCCGTGGGCCGGGGTCTTCTCCGTGCGATTCACGGCTGCCTTCGAACCGTGGGTTTCGGCCTACTTCCCGGCGCGGTAGCGGACCCGCTTGCCATTCAGCCGGCCGACGACGTTGCCGTTCGGCTTGAACTCAAGCTTGCCGCGGGCCGCCTTCTTGCCCCGAACCCGGATCCGGCCGGTGAGTTGGCCGGCGGTGTACCTGCTGCGGTACTCACCCCGCAGCTTGCCGCTCACCTGCACCCCCGGAACGTAGCTCAGGCGCTTGAGTCCGAGGCGGGTCCTGCGCGACTCGAAGTTGAAGTCGTAGTTGAACTTCCCGCCTCGCAGTCCGCGGGAGGTGGACCCGGCAGGTCCGCTGCCACGGTTGAACTTGGCCTGAAAGAACCAGTATGCGTCCTCGACCGTGGCCTCCGTCGCAGCCAGTGTGCGCCCGCGCTTGCCACGGGTGCCGGACGCCGGCTTGACCTGCCGCAGCGAGCGCGGCGGCAGCGGCTGAATCTCGGCCCACTCGTCCGTGTCCGCGCAGGGGTCGCCGATCGGCTGGTCTGCGAAGAACTGCTCCATCGCCGTCCCCACGCAATCGACGTTGCCCAGCAGGCTGTGCCCGTAGCCTTCGACCAGGACCACGTCCGCATCGGTGGCGAAGTCACGGGCGGCATCGATCGCGTTCTCGGTCGGCGTGCGGACGTCGGCCGTGCCGTTGACGATCAGAGTGGGAACGTCGGGGAACGGCGGATGCGCAGGCGGCGGTGCGGAGTCGGTCAGAGGCCACCTACGGCAGTTGCTGGCCGGTGCGGCACCGCGCACCGCAGGCCGCCCGAACGGCAGGTACTTGTGGTCGGGGATCGCGGCGAGCGCGTTTGAGAAGAGGCGGTTTCTCTCGGGGCCGGGCGGCATCGACTGCGGCCAAGGGGTCACGCCGTCGGTGCACTCGGTCGCGACGAAGAGCGCGGTGCTGAATCCGCGCAGCTCCTGTGCGAGCTCGTCGGCCTCGCTACCGCTTGCTTGCCCGCCGCTCCCGCTTGTCTGGACTGCCTCCCCCTCGCCGCTGACACCGGCCAGTCTCAAGAAGCGCTCGATCGGGGCATCATCTCCCTTGATCTGGGACCTGAACGCCGCTGGCTGACCGCCGCGCAGGGCCGGGTTGAGATCACCATTGAATATTGCTGTCCACAGGGCTGGCTCCACCTGCGCCGGATTCCGGCCGACAATCCCGCGCAGGTCGCCCACCGGCGACGGAGTCACTTTCGCGCAATTCCCGCCTTCGCACTGTTCGCGCAGCACTCGAGGTATCGCCTCGAAGGTGTCCATGCTGAACGGGAGCGGCCCGCCGGAAGGCACCACTCCGTCGAGGATGATCCGGTCGGTCTGGGCGGGAAACTGCTGGGCATACACAGCGGAGACGTAGGTTCCGTAGGAGGTCCCGCCGATCCCGGCCCGCGGAGCACCGAGGGCCTGGCGGATCGAGTTGATGTCGCGGACTGAGTCGAGGGTTGTGTAGAAGGCGCGCTTGGGGCCGAGCTGCTCGGCGCAACGCGCGGCCTGCTTGCGGGGGATGTCGAACGGATCGTCGTCGTCGCCTTCGAGTTCCTGCTCCCTGAGCGCCGGGCAGTAGAGCGGGCCCGAGAGGCCGGTGCCGCGCTGGTCGTAGACGATCAGCTGGTAGTCGGCGATCGCTGGGGCATAGCCACGGGCGAAGTAATCATCGGCCGAGATGGTCGCGCCCTGCCCGGGCCCGCCGGCCAGGGCCACGAACGGCAGCTTCGCCGAGGGGTCGGGGCTTCCCGGTGGCCGGTAGCGGCGAACCTCGAGGTCGATCGTGCCGGGCACCTTTCCGGTCCAGTCGAGCGGGACCGTGTGCTTCGCGCACTCCCAGTCCT
>JAENXK010000150.1 GCA_016649615.1 Thermoleophilia bacterium | reverse complement strand
GCCGCAGGCGCCGGCGGCCGGCATCCACTGGCGAGGCTCGGCCGGGCCGGCGTGGCCGGGACCCTGATCGTCAGGGGAGTTGCCGGGCTGACCGGCAACACCGAGCGCCTCGGCCCCTGGCGGGTGAGCGATGATTTCAAGCGGACCGACCGGAGGCTCTACGGCCCGGGCTGTCTGGTGGTCGGGGTTCTCGTGGTTGCCGGAAGCCGCTAGATAGCGAACAGCTGGGCCAGCGAGCGACCGACGTCCGGAGGCTCTTCTTCCCCGTCGGCCGCAGCCTGAACTCCGGCCGCCAGAGCCTCGGCCGCTTCCGATATCTGGGCGGCCCGGTTGGCCCGGAGCTCGCCCGCCTCCGCGGCTTCAGAGAGATCCGATTCCATCAGTCCGGCCAGCTCGCCCAGCCGGCGCAGGCTGAGCGCGGAGGCCGCTACGTGAAGGGCCTCGGCCTCTTGCCGGAGGGTCTCGAAATCAGTGGTGCCGGTATCGAGACCGGCGGAGATCACGTCGCATCGCCGGCGTGCCTCTTTGGCGAATGCTTCGGTTAGTTCACTGTCTGACTGCTCTTCACTCATAGATCTCTTCCCCTTCGACAGCGCAAACTGGATCGACTGGTACCCAACCCGGCGCACATTGTTCCGGTTTGGCCCGCGACGTGCATGCCGGCCGGATCTTCCCCGGTCGCCGGGCCGACCACGGACCGCCTCGGCCCACCTGTGATCCGGCTAGTCTGCCTCCAGTCCTTACTACCGATTGGAGAGAACGTGGCGGAAAGAGCGGCATTGATTACCGGGGGTTCCGGCGGCATCGGACTGGCCATCGCAAGGCGGCTGGGAGAAAGGGGCTACGCCCTGACGATCTCCGGCCGGCAGGAGGAAAAGCTGCTCTCCACGGCCGAAGGCCTCGCCAACGAGGACCTCAAGGTCGAAGCCGTGGTTGCCGACGTGACCAGCGAGGAGGCAGTGGTCGACCTGGTCGCCGAGCACAAACGCCAGTGGGGGCGGCTCGACTGCCTGGTCAACAATGCCGGTATCGGCATCGGGCAGGCGATCGACGGGGTCCAGTCCAAGCATTTCGACCGCCAGGTCGCGATAAACCTGCGAGCACTGGTAATCGCCACCCGGGAATCGGTCCCGATGCTGAAGGAGGCCGGCGCGGAGCACGGTAAAGGCCTGATCGTCAACCTCGCCTCGATCGCCGGAATCCAGTCTCCCGCCTGGCTTTCGGTCTACGCCGCTACCAAGGCGGCGGTGCTCTCCTACTCGAGGTCCTCGCAGAAGGAGCTCGCCGGCAGCGGGGTCTGCTGCACCGCGATCGCCCCCGGTTTCGTGGCCACGGAGATGACGGAATTCGTCCAGGGCGAGGTCCCGCCCGAAAAGATGATCCAGCCGGAAGACATCGCTGAAACGGTCAGCTTCCTGCTCAACCTCACGCCCGCCTGTGCGATCCCGGAAATCGTGGTCAGCCGCTCGGCAGCCGGGCCCGACTCCGAGGGGCTCTAGCCGGGTCGGGCCGCGGCCCGCCGCTTCCGGCATGCGCTGCCTGATCGGTGCCTTCGGCGATCCGGGACATGTGTTCCCGGCAATCAGTCTCGCCCGCGCGCTGAAGGCCCGCGGGCACCGGACCGCGCTCGATACCTGGCCCCGGTGGAAGGAAGCGGTCGAGGATGCCGGGGTCGAGTTCGTCAGCGCCGACCGGTATCAGGTCTTCCCTCCCCCATCCCCGGATTCACCCGGGAGCGGTGAAGCAGCCGTGGCGATGAAACCGTTCCTGGACGAATTCAAACCCGACGTCGTCGTCAACGACGTCCTGACGATCGCCCCGGCTCTCGCCGCCGAGGCTCACGGCTGCCGGAGGGCCACCCTGATCCCGCACATCTACCCCGATCCGGCCCGGGGAATGCCGCTGTTCGCCGTCGGGGCGCTGCCGGCCCGCACTCCTGCGGGACGGCGCTTCTGGGCGGTGGCCGAGAAGCTTCTCGAACCCGGCCTGAGACGGGGGCGGGATCAGCTAAACGCCCAGAGGGCGACAGCGGGACTCGGACCCAGCGAGCGGTTTCAGAGCAGCACCAGCCCTGACCTGGCCCTGGTCGCGACTTACCCCCAGCTTGAATACCCGCGGGCGTGGCCCGCTTCGGTCGAGGTGACCGGCCCGATGCCATTCGAGATCCCCCACCCCGATATCGAGTTGCCGCCCGGCGACGACCCGCTCGTGCTGGTCGCACCGAGCACCTCCAAGGATCCCGGGAACCGGTTGGTCCGCGCGGCTCTGAACGCACTCGCGGGCGAGCCGGTGAGGGTTGTGGCAACGACCAACCGGACCACGCCGGAAACACCGGTTCCGGTCCCCGACAACGCCGTGCTGGTCGAATGGCTGAGCTACGCCCAGGTGATCCCAGAGGCGGCGCTGGTCATCTGCCACGGCGGTCATGGAACCGTCGCCCGGGCCCTGGCCGAGGGTGTGCCCGTGCTGACCTGTCCGGCAGATGGCGACATGAACGAAACCGCGGCCCGGATCACCTGGGCCGGGGTCGGGCTCTCGATCCGCTGGAGCCTGACCGGCTCTCACAGCCTGAAATGGGCGACGGCCGAGATCCTGAACGATCCAGCCTACGGCGAGAGGGCCGGAAAAATCGCCGACTGGGACCGGAGCAACAGCGGACCTGACCGCGGTGCCGAGCTGATCGAGGACCTGGTCGCCCGGAACTGACCGCCTCCATGCGGCCACCACCGGCGGCGCCGGTGGTGGGGCAGAGACTCGGGGGGGCGGACTCGAACCGCCAACCACCGACTTAACAGGACGGCGCTCTACCATTGAGCTACCCCCGAAGGCGGCTTCCGGCAAACGGCCGGGAGCCATCTGTGATGCATCGCGTGGCTGGCGAGCAGCCTAGCGAAAGCGCGTGGGCCGGCGTACCTACTGCCCCCGGGTAGCGGCTTCGGCTCCGGCCGCATCGGCTTCGGCCCGGCGAACCGCCTCGACGAGCTTCGAGCGCTTGCGGTTGAGCTCGGCCCGACCGGCCGGGTCATCATCCGCTGTGGCAGCCCTGATCTCATCCTCCAGTGCGGCCAGCTCGAGCTCCATGAAGTTGCGCCGTATGGATCCGGAACCGACCTGGTCGGGATCGGCCCCGACCACCAGCTCGGCGATCAGGGCGTGGAGCTCGCGATCGTCGGGGTCGATGCCGGCGGCCGGGTCGCTCAGATGGCCCCGCAGCCACTCGACCGCTCGGATCACCGGCGTTGAGGAGAGATGCCTCGGTTCAAGCCGGTCGATGAAGGCCTGGCCCTCCGACGGCCTGGCGATGCACATCGCCAGCAGCGAGCGCTCCTGACGCTCGCGCCTGGTCAGCAGCCCGGCCGCCCTGGGGGCCTCGCCCAGGGCCGGCGATGACGCTGCGGCCTCGGAACCGGCCGGAGCCACCGATCCGCCCACACGGGACGGAGTCGAATCCCGGGCAGGCGCCTCCGAGAGGCGGGCCACCACGACGGTAGGTTCGATCGCCAGCCGCTCGGCCACCCGCCGGGTCAGCTCCTCGCGGGTCGCTCCGGGCGCGACCCCGGCCAGGACCGGCGCCGCCTGAGCCAGGCCACGGTCGCGCGACTGTGGTGAGGCCGGGTCGACCTCGCCCAGAATCAGGTCGAGGTGGAACTCGGGCAGCTCGACCGAGCCCTCGACCAGGTCACGGAATCGATCCCCGCCGCGTTCGGCGACAACCATCTCGGCGGGGTCTTCACCGGCCGGCATCGCCGCCACCCGGATGGTCAGCTTGCGGCCGGCGGCGACCTGCTGGGCCCGCAGCATCGCCTTGCGCCCGGCGGCATCGGCGTCGAGCGCGAGGATCACGGTATCGACAGTCGCCGAGAGCAGCGCCAGTTGAGGTTCGGTGATCGCGGTCCCCATGACCCCGACCGATTCGGTCAGACCGACCTGGTGCAGGGCGATCACGTCGGTGTAGCCCTCGACCACTATCGCCCGGTGCGCTTTCGCCATCGGGCCTCGCGCCCGATCGATTCCGTAGAGGATCTCGCTCTTGTGAAAGAGCTCGCCCTCGGCCGAGTTGAGGTACTTCGGCTTCTGGTCAGGGCTTGTGGCCCGGGCGCCGAAGCCGACCACCCTACCTCTCGGATCACGGATCGGAAAGGTGAGG
>JAENXK010000154.1 GCA_016649615.1 Thermoleophilia bacterium | reverse complement strand
TTATTCAGAGACGGTCTTCAGCGGTGGGTCGCCTCGCACGGAGGTGGGTCGGACGGTGTTCCCCCGAGTCAAGCACCTTGATCATCTCCGTCCAGGTCCTGATGTTCTTTTCGACCAGTTCCAGGCCGACCTCCGCCACTATCTGGTCGAATAACGGCCCTTCCAGCCGCTCCAGTTCCTTCCTGGCCTCGACCCGGTACCAGGGATTGCGGTCAACGAGAATCACCTCGTCGAAACCCGCATCCTGCAGGGCCGTTTCATAACGGTCCGCCGAAGCCATTCCGAAACTGAGGCCCTCGGCTTTCAGGTATTGCTCCATCGCCTGCGACGGTGGGCCGTCATGTGAGGTCAGCCAGTCGCTGGCCACCAGACTTCCGCCGGGTTTCAGGATCCGGAATACCTCGCGGAAGAGAGATTCCTTGTCCGAGACGTGGATCAGGGCATCTTTGGAGAAGACGATGTCGAAACTGCTGTCCGGGAACGGGAGTCCGCCGGGCTGCCCTTTGACGAACTCGACCCGCTCGTCCCGGTTCGCGGCCCTCGCCCGCCGCCGGGCCGCTTCTACGACCGGCTCTTCCACGTCGAAGCCCGTGATGTGCTCAAGCGGGAATTCCCCGGCCAGAAATACGGTGATGCCGCCCGAGCCGCAGCCGATGTCGAGCACCCGCTTGGCTGAGAAATCGACGTTCCCGACGATGCGCCGAACTTCATCCGGACCCCCCGGGCTCAGGTAGCCATCGCCCCAGAGCGCCTCCAGGAACCGGATGTGCGTGTCATCGTATTCGGGTTCTATGGATGGGCTCGGCTGTTGAAACTTATCTCTCCCCAACCCTACCCTTACCGAGTCAGGTACTCCAGGCGGACGCAGGGTCGGCCGGTGTGGCGTCCCTGAGCTGCCCGACTGCCGACAGGGCCCGCCCCCTGATCACGTCGACGATCTCGCCCGCCGGAGCTACTGGAATCGAGTCTGATCTCTTCCGAGGCCACGTCCCCATGATGGCGGCTGGCGGCTCAGCTCGCGTGTCAGACGGCGCTGCGGCGGCGTTTCCAGGGGCGGCGGGACCTGCGGCGGTCCTTGAGGATTCGCTGGGCGGCGTTGTGGCCGGAGGCCGCCGTTACTCCTCCGCCGGGGTGGGTGCCGGCGCCGCACAGATAAAGGCCGCCGACCGGGGTCGCGTACTGGGCCAGGTCGGGGGTCGGGCGCATGAACGCCATCTGGTTCATGCCCTGCTCGCCCTGGAAGATCGAACCGCCCTGCAGGCCGAAGATCCGTTCGAGGTCGGGCGGGGCGAGGACCTCGTGCTCGGCCACCGAGGCCTTGAAGTTGGGCGCGAACCGGTTGAGCTGGTCGATGCAGGTATCGCCGTAGCGCTCGCGGTCACCGTCTTTCCACTGGCCCTGTTCTGATGGTCCGTACTGGGTGAACATGGTCATCACCAGGCGCTCGTCGTCGGTCAGGCTGGAGTCGACGGTTGAGGGCAGCTCGGCTTCGATGTAGGGATGGGCCGCGGGGCGGCCGGCCAGGGCGTCCTGCCAGGCAGCCTCGAGGTAGTCGATCGAGGGGCAGATATTGACCCCGGCGCTGAGCAGGAGGCCCTGATCCTCTTCGCTGACCCCGGCGTACTGCGGGGCCTCGTCGAGGACCAGGTTCACCTTGACCGAACCGCCGCGGGTCCGGTAACGCTTCATGTCGGTGGCGACTTCGTCGGGAAAGTGGCTGTCCCCGACCAGGTCGAGTACGGTCGTTTTCGGGTGAGCCCCCGAGGCGACTATTTCGGCCCGGATCTCCTCGCCCGAGGCCAGGGTGACTCCGGTCGTCTCGCCGTTGGCCACGTTGATCGATACGACCTCGGCATCGGTCAGAATGGTCGCGCCGGCAGCTTCGGCAGAGTGGGCGATCGCGTTGGAGATCGCACCCATGCCGCCGACTACCTGACCCCAGGCGCCGCTGACTCCGTCCATTTCGCCGAGGGCGTGGTGGAGCAGGTTGTAGGCTGTGCCCGGGGTTCGAGGGCCGGCCCAGACGCCCACCACCCCGGTCGAGGCGAGCGATCCCTTGAGGCCGTCGTGTTCGAACCAGTCGTCGAGCAGGTCGCCGACCGACATGGTGAAGATCCGGATCAGGTCATTTATATCGCGCCGGCTCATTCCGGCGACCCGGGCACCCTCGCGAAGCAGGCCGGCGATGTCGCCGGGGCTCTTCGAGCCGAGCGGCGGCGGCTCCCTGAGCAGCATCGGCCGCAGGAACTCGGCGGTGCGCTCGAGCAGGTTCTCGAAGTCCGCGTAGACCGCGGCATCTCTGGGTGAGTGCCTGGCAATCGAGGCAACCGTGCGCTCGACCTCGTTGAAGAAGAAGATCGGGCCGTCCTCGGTCATCGCGGCGTAGGCCGGATCGAGCGGGTAGGCCTTGTAGCCGAAGTCCTTGAGCTTCAGGTCGCTGATCACTTTCGGCTGGAGCATCGAGACCACATAGGAACAGCGGGAGACCCGGGCGCCGGGCCAGACCTCCTCGGTGACGCAGGCCCCGCCAAGGATGCCGCGTCTTTCCAGGACGACCACTTTCAGTCCCGCCCTGGCGAGATAGGCGGCCGCGGTCAGGCCATTGTGGCCGCCACCGACCACGATCGCGTCGTAGCTCGAACTGATCGAGCCGTTGCGATCTTTGCCGTATCTGGCGCCAGCGCCGGGTGTCGTAGCTGCCTCCATGGCGTGACAGTACCGGACCGATCCGAGCCGTTCCTCGATCCGCGTGGATTGCTCAGGTACTCAGATATTCGAAGAGGCCGGAAGGACCTCGGAGATACCTTCCGTGGCCACGGAGATGTATCCCCTTCCCGTGATCAAGCCGGGGAAGATCAAAGTGTCGTCGTAAGAAGGGACTTCCACACCGATCTAAGAAACCGAAGGTCACAGGTTCGAATCCTGTCGGGCGCGTATCGAGAAATGATGCGACGCGGGTGCCGGCGGATCGGCGGCGCAGGATGAATGCGGCTCTCCCGACTGCCAGCCCCCGCTGCCCAGGGCGCTGGGCGAGCCCCGTCGGCCGGCGGTCGAAAGGTCCCCGGCTCAAATCCAGCCGCCCCGATCAAGCGAGAGGTTTCGGGCGCTAGAATCGAGTTCTCATGATCGAACTCCTCCCCGATCTCCCCGACGACGTCATCGGCGTCGAGGGCGTCGGCAAGGTCAGTGCCGAGGACTACGAGAACGTCCTGATTCCGGCCGTCGAGTCGGCGTTGCGGACACACGACAGGGTGCGACTCCTCTACGTTCTCGGAGAGCGCTTCGATGGCATGAGTGGCGCCGCCACCTGGGAAGACGCCAAGCTCGGTATCGAGCACCTGCGCGGTTGGGAGTTGATGGCCGTCGTCACCGATGTCGAGTGGATCAGTCACGCCCTCAAAGCTGTCGGCTGGATGATCCCGGCCAAGATCCGGGTCTTCCCGACGTCCGAGCTCGCCGCCGCACGGGACTGGGTCACGAGCTCCTGAGAGCTTGATTCAGGCCGCCTTCGCGTGGCGCCGGGCTCTGGGTGCGGGTCACCGATGCGGCCGCCGGCGAGAGGCCAGGGATACTCCCGCGCGATGCACGGATGCTCTGTGCCAACTGCCATCGAATGGTCCACAGGCGCCGCCCCGCGATGTTGGTTGAAGACCTGCGTGGTTCATTAGGCCTGCCTCCCAGACCACCGATTCAAGGGCTCTAGGTTTAGGGAATTGGCGGATTGAACTTTCGTGGTCGCCGAGAGCTGGCGCGGGGGCGAAGTGTAGAAAGGTGTACCAAAATTGCTACGTTCATTCTCCGCTGGGATGTCGGCGAAGGGAAAGCATGGACATGGTCACGAAGATGGCCAGGGCGAACAAGGCATGGGGATTCTTGAGCGGAGTTGTTCTTCTGCTGCTGTTCGCCGGACCCTTTGGTGCCAACGCCGCGGGAAGCCCTCGGCGAGCTGAAGTGATGATGCAGCTGGCGCGTCCGCGCCTCGGCGTGGTGTCAACGACGGTCGTGGCCGTCCTTTCGCTGCTG
>JAENXK010000012.1 GCA_016649615.1 Thermoleophilia bacterium | reverse complement strand
TCGGACTCGTCGACCAGGGCCGTCGAAGTCTCGGCGGATCCCTGGACACAAGCGAGAATGTCCGGTCCGCCGATTTCGTCGCGCCAGGCGTCGACTATCTCCTGGACTCCCAGAGGAGTGAACTCGGAAGGCTTGAGGACCACTGCGCAACCGGCCATCATCGCCGGAATCGCGTCACCGATCGAAATGATCAGCGGGAAGTTCCAGGGGCTGATCAGGCCGATCACCGGATGCGGCCGATACTGGACCCTCAGCTTGTGGGTCGCGCTGAGCAGAGTATGCGGCCGGACCTTTGATTCGCCGACGAATTTCTCGGCCCGTGAGCCGTAGAAGTTGATCACGTCGGTCAGGTAGATCGGCTCGAGCGAGGCGTCGGCCCGGACCTTTCCGGTCTCGGACTGCATTGTGTCCGCGACCCTTTCCGAGTTGTCGAGCAGCCAGTCGCGGAGCTTGTTCAGCCATCGGCGGCGTCCGGCGAAGCCGAGCTGTTCCCAGGCCGGCTGATTCGCCCGTACCCGGGCCACGGTGGCCTGGACGGCGTCCGGCGAATCGACCGGGACCGAGGCGACCGTATCGCCGGTCGCCGGGTTCGTGACTTCGATCGTGTCCACTGTCCCGTTCGCGCTCGGTACCTCTGTCGCACCCTCTGTCGCACCCATTCTGAATTCTCCTCGCTATCCGGCCGCGGCTTGCCGCCGCCGGGTCATTTCTTCGATGGCCGTTTCTTCTTTTTCTTCTTCTTGGAGCCTTTCTTCCCGGCCACGGCCTTCTGTTCGAGGCGGTAGATCTGGCCGAAGTTGCTGAACAGGTATATCCGTCCCCAGGTATCTTCGCCTATCCCGTTGAGCGCCGGGTGCTCTCCGCGACCGGGCGGCATCGCCGGGCCCAGCCGACGGTCGTCGGTGATCCACCCGTAGTCGGGCTTTGCGGTGCGGACCCGGTTAGAGCAGAAGTCTCCGTAAATCAGCCGACCGCGGATCCTGGTCAGGGCGGGATCGTCGACAACCGGGCCGCCGATCACTGCGCAGCCGAGGGTGTGGGGGTAGGTCAGTACCGGCCAGACCACGTTCGTGGAACCGATCACCGGGAGACCGGCCGGGCAGCGTTCGCGGTCGCAGTCGTATGGCGATACGCCTTCGTAGAGCTTCCAGCCGAAGTTGGCTCCCCAGACCAGCCGGAAAGGCAGATAGTTGATCTCCTCGAAGCGCGCCTGGCCGACGTCGGAAATCTCCATCTCGAGTTGCCCGCCGGGTGGCCGGTAGAAGCCGAAGCTGTGCGGGTTTCGCAATCCGTAGGCGAAGATTTCGTCTCGCCCGGGACCGTTCACGAACGGGTTTGTCGCGGGGATCCGGTAGGTCCGTCCGGTGGTTTCGTCGGTCCGGGGATCGATTCTCAGGATCTTGCCGCGAAGGCTGTCCAGGTTCTGGGCCAGGTTGAGCGCGTCGCCCGGGTCATTGCCGTCGCCGACGGCGATATAGAGCAGGCCTCCCTGAAACAGCATCTCGCCGCCGTTGTGGCTGCCGCGTATGCTCACCCGGGGAATCCTCAGCACGGGGCGCCGGCTGGTCACCGGCGCCTGGAGCGGCTTCTTCTGGTTGCGGGTGAACTGGTCGATCCGGATGTCCCCCTTCCGGTCCGTGTAGTCGACGTAGAAACGGCCGGTCTTCCGGTAGTCGTGGGGGAAGGCGAGGCCGAGCAGGCCCTGTTCGATCGAGCGCGAGCCGACCAGGCCGGAAATGTCAAGGAACGGATCCGGCAGGACATGGCCCTGGCGGACCATCCTTATCTCGCCGTGCCGCTGGGTTACGAAGATCATCTTTTTGTGACCGGGGGCCGAGGTGACCGCGGTCGGGCCGTTGACCTTGGCGACCAGCTCGTAGCCGACCCTCAGTTCCGCCCGGGCCTGACCGGCCGCGGGGGACAGGGCAAGGCCGGCGAAGAGGACGAGCAGACCGGCGAGCAGAGCTCCGGTCGAGCGGCCGGACCAGGGGGGCCTCCCGAAGAGCCCGACGGGACGGCGGTGGAGCGACCCCCGGCCGTCCGGGCGGCCCCGATAGCGGTCCGGTCTCATTGTGCGAGCCGGTACAGCGGACCCTGAAGCGAGGTCATGAACACGGTGCCGCGCCGATTCGCCCCGAAAGAGGAAATCTGCGGAGCAGTCAGGCCGGTGGGCGGGGCCGACCTGACTCGCTCGGAACCGGGCCGGAAACTGCGGATCCGGTTATCGCAGAGGTCAGTGAAGATGTAGCGGCCACGGAGCGCCGGGACCTTTCGGCCCTCTACAACCAGCCCCCCGATCACCGAACAGCTCTTGGGGTGGCCCAGAACCAGCACCGGCCTGGTGGTGCCGGAGGCGGAGCCGCCGCCGAACCGGGAGAAGCCTTCAAAGATGTTCCAGCCGAAGTCTGCCCCTCTCGCCCGGTTCAGCGGCAGGTCGTTGACTTCTTCAAATTCGTCCTCGCCGACGTCGGCGATGATCATGCGCGGCTTCTTCGCGGTCGTCAGGTCGAATGACCAGCGAAACGGGTTGCGCAGCCCGTAGGCGAAGATCTCGTCGCGGCCGGTCTGGTCGACGAACGGATTCGACTTCGGGACCGAGTACGGCCGGCCCGATTTCGCCCGGGGGTCGATCCGGATCATCTTGCCGAGCAGCGAGCCGAGGTTCTGCGCGTTGCCGTCGGAGTCTCCGGCTCCGCCGCCGTCACCGGTTCCGAAGTAGAGATGATTTCCGAGGAAGTGGAGCTGGCCGCCGTTGTGATTCGCGTTCTTCCGGTGGGGCACCGTGATCACCGGGCGTCCCGAGCTGCGGCGGGCCCGGACGGCGGTCCGTCGCCTGAATTCGTCCACCCGGACGTCGCCCGTGGAGTCGGTGTAATAGACGTAGAACCGCTTGCTCTTTCTGTAGTCGGGCGGGAAGGCGATTGAGAGCAGGCCGCGCTCGCCGCCGGACTCGACCCGGCCCCTGATATCGAGGAAAGGCCGGGCCAGCTTGCGGCCTCGCCTGAGGACGCGGACCCGCCCCTCCTGTTCGACCACGAACATCAGCCGGGGAAATCCCGGGGCCGATTTGACTTCGATCGGCCGGTTGAAGTCGGCGACTCTGACCAGTCTCGGGTTTCCCCGCCCGGCACTGACCCGGCCGTCCCCACCGGGCCCGGTGGGGGATTGCGAGCCGGCCGTCGGGGCCGGGCGCTCCGCCGTCGGGGCGCTCCCCTCGTCGGCGCAGGCGGTCGCGGTGGCCGCCATGGCGATCATCGAAAACAGAACCCCGAAGGCAGCCGGACGCATCCGGTATCTCCAACCCCTTTGACTTTTCCCTGACCTGCCGCCCATCGGGTCGCGATTCTACCGGGCGCCGCACTCGTACTGTTTACGGGGAGCCGCGCTCCTGCTGCTTGAGACTGAGCTGTTCAGCGGGACTCAGCGGCACCACCTGGCCCTTCTCGTTGACCTGGGTCAAGCGAGCCAGGTCGGTGATCCTGGCCGGCAGCAGTCCGGCCGGCTGCTCGCCGCTGTTGTCTACGGCGACCGCGTCACCACCGAGGCCGGCCGAGATCTCGTAAGAGACCTCATAGGCGCCCGGCCGGACGGCAGTTACCCGCCAGACCATCCCCGCCGTCTCACCCGGTTCGACTCTGCCGAAGTTGAAGGTCCTTTCACTCGAGGTCCCGGTGCCCCCGTTTACCCGCGGCGTCACCCTGCCGGCCCTTCTGGGATAGCCCTCTTCCAGAACCCATACCGGGCGCTGGTCATAGGCCAGCCCCGGCTGCGGATCGGCGTAGGCAAAAGCCAGAGTGGAACCGCGACCGGGAAGGCCGATCACCGTACTCATCGCCGGGATCGTCTCATCGCCGGTGTTCCGGACGGCGAGCTTCATGTCGTATGTCTCGGAGACCGTCTGGCGCGGTTTGAAGCTGGCCCGGACCACCTCCACCGGGTATTCCCCGGCGGGCTCATTCGCGTACTGGGCTCCAACCTCATCAGTGCCGCAGCCGGAAGACATCGCGAGCGCGGTTACACCGGTCAAGGCCGCACTCAGGGCGATCTTGAGATTTCGGCTCGTCCCCCTCAAGGCGGCCGAAACATACCACGCGTGTGCCGACGGTCACGGACGCCGCCGATTCCCATACACTCCCGGCCACGGCGGTAGCAGGCGTTTCCGATGATCCGAAAACCGCCCAGGAGAGATGGTCAGAGCAACCGCAACCAGGGCTTTCGAGCCCGCGAGGGCGACGTTTACTGAAGCCGGTGAGGTAGTGATCCTTACGGGTCGGACGATCCTCTCGGCGGTTCGGGCCCCTTATCCCTACGGGAACGAGTTGATCGGCCAGTTCCTGTTCGCCCTTCAGCTCTGCTGGTTTCCGATGCTGATCTCGACGGTCGCATTCGGCTTCGGAGCGCCGGGTCTGCAGGCGGCCAATTTCCTGTCGCTGTTCGGCGCGCTCGATCGGCTCGGCGGCTTTTTCGTGCTCGCCTCGATCCGCGAGTTCGCGCCGTTCGTGACCGCGGTCGTGGTCGCCGGCGTCGCCGGCACCGCGATCACCGCCGATCTCGGCGCCCGAAAGATCCGGGAAGAACTCGACGCGCTTCAGGTTCTCGGCGTCGATCCGATCAAGAATCTGGTCGTGCCGCGGTTTCTCGCCCTGATTTTGATCACCGCGCTGCTTGACATCTACGCCGTGCTGTTCGGGATCAGCGGTGGAATCGGGGCCGAGATCCTCTACAACCAGCCACTCGGCGGATTCTTCGCCACGCTCTTCGCCAACGCGTCGACCACCGAGCTGGCCGCCTCGGTCATCAAGACCGCCCTTTTCGGGGCGATCATCGCGATCGTCTGCTCTTACAAGGGTATGACCGCGACCGGTGGTGCGGCCGGAGTCGGCCGGGCCGTGAACGAAGCCGTTGTCGCAGCCCTGCTCGGAGTCTTCTTTTTCAACTACGTCTTCACCCAGACCATGCTCGCGACCAACCCCGACCTCCAGACGATCAAGTGAGGAACGTCAGCTGGCTGACAGTTCCGAGGGACTTTTTGGAGAACCTGGGGGAGATCTTCCGCTTCTGCTCCATGGTGGTAGGCCATGTCTTCTCGGGCCGGGTCTTCAGGTACTTCGGGGAGGCGCTCAACCAGGCCGGGATCCTGGTTCTCGGATCGACCGTGGTGATCTTCGGCCTCGTTTTCGTGATCGGATTGACCTGCGGGATCGAGGGCGCTTACTTCAACCGCTCGGTCGGTGCTCCGGCCTACGCCGGCGTGTTCGCGGCCTGGTGCGACTTGCGCGAGGCGATCCCCTACGCGTTCGGCTACATGCTGGCGGCCAAGGTCGGAACCGGGATCGTGGCCGAGCTCGGAGCGATGCGGATCTCGGACGAGATCGACGCGCTCGAAGTAATGGGAGTACCGCCGGTCACCTTCCTCGCCGCGACCCGACTGCTCGGCGCCTGGATCACCCTCCCGTTCATGTACATGGCCGCGATCGGCGTCGGCTATCTCTCTTCATACATCGCCGTCGTCGAGCAGATCGGCGACGTCTCCTCCGGCGGCTACTTATTGATCTTCTGGGCGTTCCAGAACCCTCCGGACATCTTATTTTCGATGATCAAGGCGATGACCATGGCGACGGTGATCGTGCTGGTCGGCTGCTACTACGGATACACGGCATCGGGCGGACCGGTCGGCGTGGGCACGGCCACCGCGAAATCAATGGTCCTGAACATCATTCTGGTGCACATCATCGGTATGTTGGGGACCCTGGTTTTCTGGGGCGCCAACCCACGAGCGCCGATAGGAGGGTGAGGTTTTGAGTCAAGCAGACGAGTCCGGGCAGGATTCCCCGAATATGGGGGAAGAGTCCCCCGAAGTCGAAGCGGCAGTCGACCGGGTCGATACCGGCGACTCCGCCGGGATGGCCGCCGAGGTTGAAGCCGAGGACGAAGCCGCCGCCGCGGACGCGGGTGAGTCGGGGGCCGGCGACCCGAGGGAATCAGCCTCGGATGTGGCTGTCTCGGATGAGCCTCCGCCCGACAAGGGGTTCGTCGCGTCCGACGGGGCGGTGCTGGGCAGAGACTTCACGCTGCCCGGAGTAGCCCCGGGCGACCACGACCCCTACAAGTGGCACACCGGGATCAAGCGCGATCACGGCGGCACCGACGCGATCGAGATCAACGGGGTGGTCAAGCAGTTCGGCCGGGCCCGGATTCTCAACGGACTCAACCTGGGCCTGCCCGACGACCAGATCTCGATGGTGCTCGGACCCTCCGGGACCGGCAAGAGCGTGCTGATCAAGTGCATCGTCGGCCTGCTTTATCCCGACGCCGGTGACATTCTGGTCAAGGGCGAATCGGTGCCCGCGCTGAGCGACGATGACCTGTTTGAGCTCCGCAAGAAGTTCGGGCTTCTTTTCCAGGACGGAGCACTGTTCGGCTCGATGAACATCTATGACAACGTCGCCTTCCCGCTGCGCCAGCACACCGACAAGGGAGAGGATGAAATCGGGGAAATCTGCAGCCAGCGGCTGCGCGAAGTCGGGCTGGGCGAGGAACACTACAAGATGCCGAACGAGCTTTCCGGCGGCATGAGAAAGCGGGCCGGGTTCGCTCGCGCCCTCGTTCTCGATCCCGAGATCGTCATGTTCGACGAGCCCGATTCCGGGCTCGATCCGGTCCGTACCGCACTGCTGTGCGAGCTGATCCGCGAGGTTCACGACGAGAACGGCGGCTGCTACATGGTGATCAGCCACGATCTGAACACCGCCCGGCGGATCGCCGACTTCATCGCGGTGCTCTGGAAGGGCCGGATTGTCGAGAGCGGTCCGAAGGAGGAGCTGTTTGAGTCCGAGAACGAATTCGTCCACCAGTTTCTCCGGGCTGACGTGACCGGACCCCTGGCGATGGATTGAGCCTGCGGGCTTTCTTTGGCTCGGCTGCCGCGGCGATCGCGCGGCACCCGTGGCCGGTGCTTGCGGTAGGGGTGGCACTCGCGGTCGCCGCGATCGCCGGTGCGGCGGGCATGGGTGTCCAGCCGGTAACCGATGCGTTTTTCGACCGCGATTCCGAGGCCTACGTAGAGACCAGGAAGGCCGATCGCGTATTCGGCGGGGACCCGGTCGTGATTCTGGCCAGGGGAGATCTGGCCGAGACCCTCACCGCCGGGAACCTCGACCGGCTGGCCGTACTCGAAACCTGCGTCTTCGGAGATATCAAACGGGGCCGCGGAGAGCTGTTCGATATCTGCGAAAGGATCGCCGAGCTTGACCCGGTCGCGGTCGGCGCCGGTCCTGCGACCTTTCTCGGCCGCGCCGCGGCCGGAATAAACCGGGTCTACGAGCAACAGCTCAAGCGGCTTGAGGATCTGCCCGAGGGAGCCGAGAGCACCGTGGAGCGCCAGCAGTTGCTGGAGGTGATCGCCGGGGTCGCCTCCCGCTACGGACTCACTTCCCCGCCCAGCCTGGAGGACCCGAACTTCGTCCGCAAGGTGGTTTTCGGCTCGGGGGACAATCCCAAGCCCAAGCTTTCGTACCTTTTCCCCAACTCCGAATCGGCCCAGATTGTGCTGCGTCTCCGGAGTGACCTGACCGACACCGAGCGTTCGGAGGCGATCGGGCTGATCGGGGAGGCCACCCGGGATCCTTCGACTCAGCTGGAGAAGGTCGACTATCTGTTCTCGGGATCGCCAGTCGTCTTCGACGGCCTCTCCGAGGCTTTCCAGACCGGGATCCTGGTCCTGGCCCTGGTCGCCCTGGCCCTCATGTCGATCGCACTGGCAGCAGTCTTCGGCTCGACCTGGCGGTTGCTCCCGCTGGCGCTCGCGCTGGCCGGAGTCGCGATCGCGGCCGGCCTGCTCCGGTTGGCCGGTGGCTCGATATCGCTGGCGGCAATGGGTGCGGCGCCGATCCTGATCGGGCTGACGGTCGACTACGCGGTTCAGATGCAGGCCCGCTTCGACGAGGCAGACCCGGCCCCGGGACCGGCGGAAGCCGCCCGGATCGCCGCCGCGCAGGGGGTGCCGATGATCGCCACCGCCTGTCTCGCCACGGCGTCCGGGTTCGCCGCACTACTGCTTTCGCCGTTTCCCCTGGTCTCGGAATTCGGGCTGCTGCTCGGGGCCGGGGTGCTGGTCTGCCTGCTGACCGTTTTCCTCTTCGGTTTCGCCGCCTTCTCGCTGCGGGGGGCCGGGCTCGGGGCTGAGGTTCCGGTTGCGCGGTTCGGCATCTTCAGGGTGGTTCGAAACGGGGCCAAATCAATTCTAGGGCTGGCGATCCTCGCCCCCGGTCGGCTGCTCCTGATCTCCATCCTGGTCGCCGCCTGTGGCTGGGCGGTGAGCACGCAGACCAGGGCCGGAACCGATATCAGCCAGCTGCTCCCGACCCGGTCGGGCTTGGTGCAGGACCTGCTCGAGGTCGAGCGGGCCACCGGCACGTCTGGTGAAGTCGACCTGATCGTCAGGGCCCCCGATGTCACCGACCCGAAGGTGGTCAGGTGGATGGACCGGGTCCGCCGGGACGCACTCGCCCGGGCCGGCTACGACGAATCCGACCCGGACTGCCTGGCCGCGGATCTCTGTCCTGGTCCGGCGATTTCCGACTTCGTGGCCGATGGCGGTGCCGGGATGGACGCGGCCACGATCCGCGGCACCCTGCGTGGCCTGCCGCTTCGGGAGCGTGAGGCGATGATCGGGGGTGGGCTGGCCGGGAATGACCCTCCGACGGTGACCAAGATCCCATTTGCGATCCGGACCGGGTCAGTTGATCGCCAGGAGGAAGTGATCGACGGGATCAGAGCGGCGGCAGCAGAATCGGGAGGGGCCGCGGGGGTACCGGACGGGGTAACCGCCGAGTTGACCGGGTTGCCGGTCATCGTCACCGCTTCGGTCGATGACCTGGCTTCCTCGCGTCACATGCTGACCCTGGCCGGGATCGCCGCGGTCGCGCTGGTCCTCTTGCTGATCTACCGGTCACCCCGCCGGGTGGCGGTACCGCTGGTCCCGATCCTGGTCGCCGGCGGCTGGTCGGCCCTGATAGCGGCCGTGCTCGACCTCTCTCTGAACCCGCTCTCGGCGGTACTGGCGGTGCTGGTCACCGCGATCGCGACCGAGTTCAGCGTGATCCTGGCCGCCCGCTACTACCAGGAGCGCGAACGTGGCTCGGAAACGGCCGCGGCCCTCAGGCTCACCTACGGCCGGACCGGAATGGCGATCGGCGCTTCGGGAATCACCGCGATAGCGGGATTCGCCGCGCTGATCGCGAGTGACATCGGCATGTTGCGTGATTTCGGGCTCATCGCCGTGCTCGATCTCGCGGTAGCCCTGCTCGGGGTTGCGATAGTCCTGCCGGCGGTGCTCGCCTGGCTGGAGCGCCGGTGACCCCGGCCGGCCGGGGCATTCGCGGGCCTGGACGGCCTGATGCCGGGCACGGAGCCCGGCCGGAGCGGGAGGGAGAAGCCGGGCCCGCGACGGGACCAGAGCGTTCGAACGGCCCCTCCGGCAGGGTGAACCTGGTCGGGGCGATTGCCGTCATCGTGGTCATAGTCGCCGCGATCCTGGCTCTGGTCGGCCTCTTTCGCAACACGGAATCGGGCACGGTCGGGATCGGCACTGTCGGGATCGGGGAAAAGGCCGCACCGTTCGCGGTTCCGCTGGCCTCCTCGGATCTCGATGGCGATGCCAACATCGATCCCGAGACGGCCTGCTCGGTCGCCGGCGATGACGTACTCCGCATCTGCGACTACTTCGGCCGGCCTCTGGTCATCTCGTTCTGGTTCACCAAAGGGGGCGACGGCTGCATTGACGACCAGGACACGTTCGACCGGGTGATGGACCGATTCCGGGGGCGGGTCAATGCCGTCTCGATCAGCGTTCGCGACGACCGGGACCGGGTCAGGGATCTGATCGAAGAGCGTGGGTGGGAGGTGCCGCTCGGTTACGACCGCGATGGTGCGGTTTCGAACATGTACCGGGTCGGTGGTTGCCCGACCTTCCTCTTCGTCGGGCCCGACGGGGTGCTCGAGAGGGCCGAGATCGGCGAAACCTCTGACGCGGAGCTGAGCGCACAGGTACGCTCACTGCTCAATGGCCAAGGCCCGAAAGAAGAAGACCCGCCGAGCTGATCCCGGCCCGGCGGCCGGGGCGGCGGCCGGCCGGGAGAAGCCCGCTTCCGGGAAAGGCTCCGGAAGGGGGCCGGATGAGCGGCCGCCCGCTCCCTGGGGTCCCTTCCCCCTGATGGAGCTGGCCGTTCTGGCCGGCCTTATCCTGATCGTGCTGGGCGCGATCACCGGCAATACGACCCAGATCGCCGTGGGGCTCATTCTCGGCTCGCTCGGTGGGCTCGAGCTTGCGGTCCGCGAGCACTTCGCCGGATACCGGTCGCATACGACCCTGCTGGCCGGGGTCGCTTTCGTGCTGTCCACGGGCGCCGCTTACTTCGTCGGCGAGCTTGTCCTGTGGGTGTGCCTGGTGGTCGGGGCGACGGTCGCCGTCGTCGCCTTCTGGTGGCTGCGACGGGCTTTTGTGCGGGCCTCCGGCGGGCTCAGCTACCGCTTGCGCTGAGCCCGTCCGAGGGCCTGATGCCCCGCGCCGCTCAGTGCGGGCGGAGCCGGCTGACCAGGAGCGCACGCTGGCGCTCGGTCAAAGTGTCGAGCCGCTTGTTCTCGCTCAGGCCGGCTGAGGAGAGCAGCTTGCGGGTCCGGGTCCGGCCCCACCGCGACTGGCTGCGGAGAAGCTCCGAGAGGGTCATGCTCTCGGCCTGCCAGGGGCATTCGGTGATTACTTCAGCCACTGTGGTTTCGCCGCCGGCGACAGATCGCTTCAGTTCGGCCCGGGCGAGCCGGATCCGGTTGGCCCGTTCCAGCGCCCTCAGATGCTGTGGGACTGCGGGGCTGGTTTTCGGCGCTGGAGCTACGGTGGCGGTTGCTTCCATGGGCGGTCCTTCCTCCTGGGAATCGTTTCGACAGGGACTGGTCTTTGCGCAAAAGGAGCCTCCACGGAGCCGGGACTCCCAGGCTGACTCTCCTCATCTAGGGCCTCCAACTGCCGACCCGGACGCTGGAAACAACCTACGCGCTTTTGACTCCGCGCGTCAACGCCGGAGCACCGAAAAACTCGCTAAGAGCAGTAAACTTTTTTCACGACTCCGGATTCGCGGCCCGGGGGCCGCGGGGCTTTATGGAACAAGAGACGGTGCCGGCAGCGGTTGTCCGATCGCTTGTTCCGGAAGTCAACCGGTGGCATCCATTTCGCGGTTTTCCCGGGAACGGCGGCCTGCATCTCCCACCTTGCGAAGAGGCCGCCCGCGGCCGGACCGGCCCGGCGGAAGAGTCAGCTCCGGTCGGTCAGGCTCTCGAACCCACCCGCGATTACGTCACCGAAGATTTCCAGGGCACGGTCGAGCTGCGAGGTTTCATGGGTCGCCATCAGGCTCGTCCTCATCAACGCCCCGCTGGGCGGTACCGCAGGGTGGATCGCGACGTTCGTATAGACACCGGCATCAAACAGGGCTTTCCAGAAGAGGATCGCCTGCCAGTCGTCCCCGACCACCACCGGAACGACCGGGGTGGTGGCAACCGTGCCGTCGGGCATCAGTCCCGGTTCGATCACTTTCAGGCCGAGGTCTTTCAGCCCCTCCCGCAAGTAGTCGGCGTTGCCGAGCAGCTTCGAGTAGAGGGCCGGACCTTCTGCCCGGCAGATCCTGACCGCCTCCAGTGCAGCCCCGACGGCCGCCGGAACCCCCGAGGCGCTGAAAATGAACGAGCGCGAGCTGATCCGCAGAAACTCGATCACTTCCGAGCTGCCGGCGATGAAGCCCCCGCACGAGGCGAGGCTCTTGGAAAAGGTCCCCATCCGCAGGTCGACCTGGTCCTCGAGCCCGAACAGCTCGGACGCGCCGGCACCCCTCTGCCCGAGTACGCCGACGCCGTGAGCCTCGTCGACCATCAGCCGTGCCCCGTAGTGGCCGGCCAGTTCCGCCACCCTGGGAAGGTCGCACAGGTCGCCCTCCATCGAGTAGACGCCGTCGACCACCACCAGCACACCGCCACCGTCGCCGCCCGCCCGTTTCAGCATCTTTTCCAGCTTTTCGGTCTGGTTGTGCCGGAACGGGCGCAGCTTCGCCCCGGAGAGCTTGCAGCCGTCGAGGATCGATGCGTGGTCGCCGGAGTCGGCGATGACGGTGTCGGTCGGGCTGAGTATCGCCTGGAGACAGCCCAGGTTCGACTGGTATCCGGTGGAGAATACGATCGCGTCGTCGGTCTCCATCCACTCGGCCAACTCCCGTTCGAGCTCCAGGTGGAGCGGCGTGGTCCCGTTCAGGAGGCGCGAACCGGTCACCCCGGTCCCGTACTCGTCTAGCGCGTCCCGGGCGGCCTGCCTGACCCGCTCGTCGCCGGTCAACCCGAGGTAGTTGTTCGAGCCGAGCATGATCGTCTCGCGCCCTTCCATCTCGACCACCGGGCCGGCCTGGGAGGTCAGCAGCCGGAAGTACGGGTTCAGATCGGCAGCGTTCGCCGCTTCGAGCTGCTCGCGGCGCTCGTGGCTCCGGACCTTCTCGAACAGGTCTATCGGGCCGGTTGAAGTCTCGTTCATGAGGTCAGTCTGCCAAATCAGGACGGAGGGGATATACATGGCGACCGCGGTGCTTTCGAAATCGAACAATCCCGGACGGGCGGACGATGCCGGTTCCTGCTGACAACGGCATCGAGGTCGAAGACCTGGTCCGCCAGTTCAAGAACGGCCCCCGTGCGGTGGACGGGATCTCCCTGGAGGTCAAGCCGGGGGAGATCTACGGCTTCCTCGGTCCCAACGGCGCCGGCAAGTCAACCACCGTTCACATGCTTACCACGCTGCTGCCACCGACCGCCGGGATCGCCCGGGTGGCCGGGTTCGACGTTGCCACGGAAGGCCCACTGGTCCGCCAGGTCATCGGAGCGGCCCTCCAGGAAGCCGCGCTCGACCCCCACCTGACCGGCAACGAGCACATGCGGCTTCAGACAGCCCTGCAGGGACTCGACCGCGAAGACCGCCGGGCTCGCGGGACGGAGCTGATCGATCGGGTCGGGCTGAGCGACGCGGCCGACCGGAAGGTGGGTGGCTACTCCGGCGGGATGAAGCGACGCCTGGATCTGGCACTCGCCCTGGTGCACCGGCCACGGGTGCTTTTCCTCGATGAACCGACCACCGGTCTGGACCCCCAGAGCCGGTCGGCGCTCTGGGAGGAGGTGACACGGCTCTCGAAAGAGGACGGGGTGACGGTGTTTCTCACCACGCAGTATCTCGAGGAGGCCGACCAACTGGCCGAACGGGTCGGAATAATCGATGCCGGAAGGATCGTCGCCGAAGGTACTCCGGCCGAGCTCAAGGCGGAGATCGGCCGCCCGAGTGTCGAGGTCGTACCGAGGGATCCGGCCAGAGCCGACGAGTCGGCGGCCATCCTGAAGCGTTTCGGCCGGCCGGTTCCGGCCGCCGGAGAGGCGCTCGGTGTCCGGTTGAGCGAGGGCATCGACGAATTGGTCGGGATCGTCAGGGCCTTTGATGAAGCGGCGATCGAGCTGGCCAGCCTGGTGCTCAACGAGCCCACTCTGGACGACGTCTTCCTGGCCCGCACGGGCCACCATCTCGAGGGCGACGAAGGCGCCGGCGACAGCGGTGAGATCCCGCTGCCGGACGGGGCGACCGCCGGTTGACCGGGGAGACGCCCGGGTGAGCCAGGCAGTCCTTCCGGTTCAGGTCGGTGCCATGGCCGGACGCTCGGTGGTGCGTTTGATCCGCCAGCCGGCGATGGTCGTCCCCAGCTTTGTCTTTCCACTCTTCCTGCTGGCGGTAAACGCCGGAGGACTCGATTCCGCGACCGAGATCCCCGGTTTCCCGACCGACTCCTACATCACATTCGCCCTCGGTTTCACCTTCATCCAGGCGGCGATCTTCTCGACCATGAACGCCGGTCAGGGGCTGGCCCAGGACATCGAGAACGGCTTCTTCAGCCGACTTGCCCTTACCCCGATGCGGCCGTCGGCCCTGCTTGCGGGCCAGCTGGTGGGGCTGGTCCTGCTGGGGCAGTTTCAGACCCTGACCTACCTGGCCGTCGGTCTCGCCGCCGGGGCCCACATCAGCGCCGGGATCGGTGGCGTCCTCGTGCTTGCGGTCCTGGTTTCGATCATCTCGGTGGGTTTTGGTGGAATCGGCCTGGTGATGGCGATCCGGACCGGCTCGGGTGAGGCCGTCCAGGGCATGTTCCCGTTGATGTTCGTTTTGCTCTTTTTCAGCTCGATGGCTCTGCCGAGAGATCTGATCGCTCAGGACTGGTACCGGACCCTGGCCACGATCAATCCGGTCAGTTACCTGATCGAAGCCATCCGCAGTCTGATGATCACGGGCTGGGACGCTGAGGCTCTCGCCCTCGGTTTCGGTGTCGCGATCGCCCTCGCAATCGGCTCTATCTCGGCCGCTGCCTTTTCACTCAAAGGGAGGATGCTGAGGTGAACGACTTCCACCCGGGCAGCAGGTATCTTTCGGCAGCGTTCGGGGTCACCTGGCGCTACCTGCACAACCTCTATACGAGGCCGGCCCAATTCATCCCGTCGCTGCTTTTTCCACTCTTCTTCCTGGCGGCGTTCGCCGGCGGGCTTTCGGTGGTCGCGGACTCGCCCGACTTCGGTTACTACGACTACACGGCGTTCCAGTTCAGTTTCGTCCTGATCCAGGCCTCAGCCCTGGCCGGAGTCTTTGCCGGGTTCTCGATCGCCTCCGACTTCGAGCTCGGCATGGGGCGGCGGATGATGCTGGCGACCCCGAACCGAAGTGCGATCGTCCTCGGATACGCGATCGGCGCCGCCTCCCGGCTGGGGGTGACCTGGGTCCTGGTCACCGGGGTGTCGCTGCTGGCCGGAATGGACGTCGGCGGCGGCGGGCTGGATCTCGCCGGCATGTACAGCCTCGCCCTGCTCGGCAACATCGCCGCGCTGCTGTTTTCGGCCGGGATCGCGCTCCGCTTCCGATCACTTCAGGCCGGCCCGCTGATGCAGATGCCGATCTTCATCCTTTTGTTCCTGGCCCCGGTATACGTGCCCCAGGCGCTGCTCACTGGCTGGATCGAACCGGTCGCTTCAGTCAATCCGGTGACCGCGATCCTGAACGCCTCCCGGAGCCTTCTCGCCGGGGAGCCGACCGGCGTCCTCGCCGCCTACGCGATCGCCTTCGGCCTGATCGCGGCCCTGACCGTATGGGCGATCACCGGCCTGAGGCGGGCCGAGGTCGCCGGCTGAGCGGGCCGTTCGAGCAGCGGCAAAACAGCTCGATGCCGGAGCCGGTCACCCGGCTACCGGGGGCGCATCGATAGGGCCGCCCCCGATAGGTCAGGATAGGTGGCGTCAGCTTGAAACCGCGATGACCGGAGAGCGAAATGAGTGAAAAAGCAGAAGCGAAAGCGACCTGGCGCGACCCCGCCCTGGGAGAGGCGAGGACACTCGATCTGCCGGGTGGAACGATTCGCTACCACGATGTCGGGTCCGGTCCGACGATCGTCTTCGTCCACGGAGTCCTGGTGAACGCCAACCTCTGGCGCAAGCCGGTCGGGCTGCTGGCTCCGGATTTCCGCTGCGTGGTGCTCGACCTGCCGCTCGGCGCTCATGCGGTTCCACTCCGACCGGACGCCGGCAACGACCCCGAATCGGTCGCCGGCCTGATCGGTGAAGCCCTCGAAGCGCTCGATCTCGATCAGGTCACCCTGGTCGGAAACGACAGCGGCGGGGCTCTCTCGCAGATCCTGGTCACGACGCGGCCGGAACGGGTCGGGAGGCTGGTCCTCACCTCATGTGACTACCGCGACACGTTTCCGCCGCGCATGTTCTCCTACTTCAAACCGGCCGCCGCGGTGCCGGGACTGCTCTGGCTGACTCTCCAGCCGCTGCGCCTCCGGCTGCCCCGCCGGCTTCCGATCGCCTTCGGGTGGCTGACCAAGAGCGCGATCGATCGCCCGGCGGAGGACTCCTATCTCCTGCCGGCGCTTTCGAGCCGTGAAATCCGAGAGGACGTGCGCAAGTTCATCCGCGGCATGAACACCGGGACAACAAACGCCGCCGCTGACCGGCTCGACGGTTTCGGGGGGCCGAGTCTGATCGCCTGGTCGGCCGACGACCGGCTCTTCCCGCGGTCCGATGCCGAGGGACTGGTACGGGATCTCCCCGGCGCGAGGTTCGAACTGGTCGAGGACGCGTATACGTTCTCCCCGGAGGACAACCCGGCCGGACTGGCCGAGCTGATCGGCGATTTCGCCGCCGCGCCGGCCTGAGCGGACCCTCACGGCCCGGCGCCTTCCGCGGCCCGTGTGAAACTGCCCGGCCCGGGTGGTAGGTTCGACCGCATGCCGAAGTTGACCGTCAGGCCGGTTCAGAGCCGCCGCGAACTCAAGCGGTTCGTCAAGGTCCCGTTCCGGGTCCACCGTGAGCATCCGCAGTGGGTGCCGCCTCTGATCGTCGACCGGATGCAGTTCCTGAACCGTTCGAAGAACCCGTATTTCGACCACGCCGAAGTGGAGCTGCTGATTGCCGAGCGCGACGGCGAGCCGGTCGGTCGGATCAGTGCCCAGATCGATCAGCGCTGGGACGATTACAGGGGTGGCAACGACGGCCAGTTCGGCTTTTTCGAGACCGTTGACGATCCTGAGGTGGCGACGGCTCTGCTTGACGCCGGCTGCGAATGGCTCGCCGACCGGGGCCGCGAGCGGGTGGTCGGCCCGATGGACTTCACCACCAACGATGAAGTCGGGATTCAGATCGACGGCTTCGACCAGAAACCGGTGATCCTCGAGAACTGCCACCAGCCCTATGTCCAGACTCTGGTTGAGCAGAACGGGTTCACCAAGGCGATGGACCTGCTGATGTGGCGCCTGGAGATGGGCAAACTGATGAAAGGCCTCGAGTTCCATCCGGCGATCCACGAGGCGGCCCAGGAGAGCCTGGATGAACACGGGATCACCATCCGGAACATGAGAAAGTCGGACATGGCCGCCGAGGTCGCCAGGTTTCACGAGGTCTACAACGAAGCCTGGGGGGACAACTGGGGGTTCGTCCCGATCACCCCGGAAGAGGTCGACTTCCACGCCAAGATGCTCAAGCTGGTGGTGGACGAAGACTGGGCGATGATCGCCGAGAAAGAGGACGGCGAGGTGGTCGGCGCGGCGATGACCCTGCCGGATGTGAACCAGGTCCTGGCGAAAATGGGCGGCCGGCTGATGCCGTTCGGCTGGCTCAAGTTCCTGCGCGGAAAACGGAAGATCGACGTGGTCCGGATCCTCGCGCTCGGGGTCAAGAAGGACTACCAGCACACCGGGGTTGCCGCGGCTCTCTACGTTCGCCACATACAGACCACCGACCCCGACGGCGTGATGACCGGTGAAGCCGGCTGGATCCTCGAAACCAACGAGCCGATGAACCGAGCCCTCGAGGGCATGGGCGGCGTGGTCAACAAGAAGTTCAGGATCTACGAGAAGTCCCTGTAAAGCCGGATAATCCCGGGGTCCGTTCGCGGGTGACCCGGCCGGCCTCGACCGGTTCCGCCGTACGCCCCCGCTAGAGTTGCTGCTGTGACCCATGTTGAGCTAGATGGAGAGCTGGTCTCGGAGGAAGACGTCGAGGCCGAAGGGGCTGAGCAGGTCAGGGCGCTGCCTCGTGAGTATGAGCCGCCCAGGAACGCACTTCCGGCACTTCGCAGCGAAGTCACGACCGCGGCGATCGCGGTCGCCGGCGGCGCGCTCGCCGGGGCCGCCACGGTGGCCGCGGTGAGAGCAGTGAGCGGGGCCGGCAGCCAGAGGCGGCGTAGCCGGCGTGCCGCAAAGCGGACTCGTCCGGCCAACGTGGTCGCGAGCCGCTCCTTTCTGGTCGACGTCCACGTACTGGGCCGCTAGCCGGCAGGTCTCGTGGATCCGATCGAGATCGCGGTCCGGCCGGTCTCGCCGATGCGGCTCTCAGGCGGTGGCGGCGATCGGACCGTTGGCGTCAACGGTCCTTGGATAGAACGTCTGCTGGTGCTCGATCGTGCCGCGATGGTGATCCGGGTGCGGCAGATGAGTTCAGGCGAGTGCCTATTCAGGGCTGAAGGTATTGAACCGGAGCGGCTCGAGGGCCCGGGCAGGGAGTCTCTGGTCGAGCCGGATGAGGATCAGCTCCTGGACGGGATAGACCGTCTCCGCTTCGCTGTCGGGGTCGATCAGGACCTGACCGGTTTTCATCAGTGCTTCCGCGACGACCCGGTCCTCGGACCGGCGATCCGGGGCCGGCTCGAGCGCCGGGCCAGACGGCGCCCTCTGCCCTGGGAGGCGCTGATCTGGGCGATTACCGAACAGCTGATCGAGTATCGCCGGGCCGCCGCGATCCAGCGCCAGATGATCCGGCGCTGGGGAAACCGCCTGCCGGCGGGTGCCCCGGCCCGGAAGTCAGGTTTCGGCCTGGGCCGGAAGCCGGGCCGGGGACGTCCGTCGCGGGCGAGCCGGGCAAAGGGGTTCCCTCTCTCGACGGTACCGGCGCCCGAGGTGATCGCCGGACTGGCGCCGGCCGAGCTCGCGGCTTGCGACCTGAGCCCGCGCCGGGCACTCGCCGCGATCATGGTCGCCCGGGAGGTCAGTCGGGGGCGCTGCGATCCGGCCAACCCCAGCGATGATCGCCGGCTGCTGGCAATCCGTGACATCGGCCCGTGGACCATCGCCTGCCTGGCGTTGCGTGGCCGTGGCGACGCCGACGCCCTGCTGGCCGGGGACCTGGGCCAGGTCAAACTGGTCGGCTACCTCCTGGGGCTCGGCCGGCCTGCCGAGGTCGATGAAGTGGAGCGGTTTTACCGGCCTTACGCGCCCTACCGGGGGCTGGCCGGGGACTACCTTCTCGGCGCCGCCGGCGAGTCGGTCCACGGTCCCGGCAACCGGGCGCGGATCCGTCACGTTGCCGCCCTCCGGCACGCGGCCTGATCCGGCGGGCGGCCGGTTCAGCCGGGGTCGATCTCGCCGCCGGGGAGGTACTGGTTGGTCAGTGAATCGACCGCCCTTGCCGGCGATTCCAGCAACTCGTTATCGACCATCCAGTTGATGAAGGTCTGCCATTTGGCCGTGTTCATGTAGCCGTAAGGCTTCGACTTGTCGTGGCGGGCCAGCAGAGGCAGGGTCACCTTGGTCTGCGCTCTCGTGACCTCGGGCTTCAGAGCCTTGTTTGCCGCGAGAATCGTCTCCGTTGCGGCGTTGGGGTGGGCGACGGCGTCGGCCGTGCCACGGGCCAGCGCGGCGATGAACAGCCTGATCGGGTCGGGATCCTCTTCCAGGCGGGCGCCCCGGGCGACCAGGACGAGTTCGTCGTAGGAGGGCACACCGAGCCGGTCGACCGGGTTGACGACCGGCTTGAATCCGGACAGCTTGAGGTCCACCCCCTCGATGTTCCAGAACGGCCCGAGGGTGGCCTGGGCCTTGCCGCTGATGATCGAGGGCAGGAGCCCCTGGCCGACCGCGACCTGTTTCACGTCCTTTTCGGAAAGCCCGGCCCGCTCGAGGATCGTCTTCAGATAGGCGTCCTGGTAGGGAATCCCGGCTGTGGAAATCGTCTTGCCCTTGAGGTCGGCGACCCGCTTGATCTTCGACTTCTTGAGCCAGATCATCGAGGTGAGGGGTCGT
Organism: Thermoleophilia bacterium; assembly: GCA_016649615.1. Taxonomy (GTDB): domain Bacteria; phylum Actinomycetota; class Thermoleophilia; order Solirubrobacterales; family 70-9; genus 67-14. Next base: position 8,925 of record JAENXK010000012.1, on the reverse strand, counting down.
CTGATCACCGAGCTGACCGCGACCACGTCGAGTCCCTGGTCACGGGCCATCAGGACTTCCGGTTCGTAGGAGAGCGCGAGATCGGTCTTTCCGGCGGCGACCAGCTTTATCGGCAGGGCGGGGTCGGTCGGGGAGTCGAGCGAGACGTCCAGTCCTGCACCCTTGAAGTATCCGGCGTCCTTGGCCGTGAAGATCCCGGCATGGTCCGGGTTGGGATACCAGTCGAGCGCCAGGCTGAACGGTTCGCTGACCGGGTTCACGTCCTCGGACTTGGTTCCGCAGGCGGCTACCGTGACCGCGACGAGCGCCGCGAGAAGCAGGAGGGTCGGCTTTCTCAATTCGGATCCGTACGGCTGGTGAGTGGTGGGCGTTCCGCCCGGCTTGGAAGCATTGGGCGGCAGGTTATCGCCATCTGAGCAACGCCCGTTCGGCCAGCCCGATCAGGGTGAACAGCAGGATTGCGATCAGCGACAGGACGGCGACCGAGGCGAACAGCCGGGCAGTCATCAACTGGGCGTTGTCCTGGAGCATCAGATGGCCGAGTCCCCGCTCCGATCCGGCCCATTCGCCGAACACCGCTCCGATCACCGCAACCGCCACCGCGATTTTGGCCCCGCTGAACAGGTAAGGAAGAGCGGCGGGGGCCTCGACCCGGCGGAAGATCTGGGATTTGCCGGCATAGAGCGTTCGCAGCATCTTGACCGAGTCGGGGTCCACCGAACGCAGGCCGTCCAGCGTATTCACGGTGATCGGGAAGAAGCAGATCAAGGCGATCACCGCCAGCTTCGGGCCGATCCCGTAGCCGAACCAGACCACCAGGATCGGCGCGATCACGATGATCGGGATGGTCTGCGAGGCGACCACCACGGGGTAGCTCGCCCTTCGCAGCAGTTCGGAGAAGTGAAGGGCGGTCGCAACCCCCACCCCGACCACGAGGGCGATCCCGAATCCGGCCAGGATCTCGACCAGAGTGACTTCGGCGTTTTCGGCGATCAGACTCCGGTCCTGCCACAGGACCTCCCCGATCTGGCCCGGCGAGGGCACCAGGAAGTCTTCCAGTCCGAGGGCCCCGGCCAGGAAGCCGGTGTCGGCGGCCAGTTGCCAGAGGCCGAGCAGCAGGATGATCAGGAGCAACGGTGGCAGCCAGAGGCGGGCCGTGTTGCCGACGGCCTTCACCTCGCCCCTCCGGCGATGGATGGCGAGCTTTGTCTGAGCAGGGCCAGAAGTTCCTCCCGGCGCTCGGTGAAACCGGGATCGGTGACGACCTGTTCGCGGGGGAATCCGGTGGTGGAAGGCGCCTTCATCGAGGCGGCCACCCGTCCCGGCCGGGAGGTCAGGGCGAGGACTGCGTCAGACAGGTAAAGCGCCTCCTCGACGTCGTGGGTGACCAGAACGACCGTGTGGTCCTTTTCGTCAAGTACCGGCAGCAGCCACTCCTGGAGCTCGGCTCGGGTAATCGCGTCGAGGCTGGCGAAAGGCTCGTCGAGCAGCAGCACGTCCTTGCGCGAGACCAGGGTCCTGAGAAAGGCGACCCGCTGGCGCATCCCTCCGGAAAGCTGGTCCGGCCGCGACTGTTCGAACCCGGCCAGCCCGAAGCGGTCGAACAGCAGCCCGGCCTCGGCCCTCGCCTCTCCTTTCGAACGCCCGAGGTTTCTGAGTGCCAGTCCGGCATTGTCGAGGGCCGTGTACCACGGCAGCAAGCAGTCCTTCTGGGGCATCCAGGCGCAGCGCTCGAGTCGTGCATCCTCCCCTTCTTTGCCGTCGATCTCGATTCGGCCCCGGTCGGGCTGCCGCAGCCCACCGATCAGTTCGAGCAGGGTGGACTTTCCGCAGCCAGAGGGCCCGACCAGGCCGAGAACCTCGCCCGGTCGGGCTTCGAAATCGAGCCCGTCGAGTACCGTGAGATCGCCGAAGGAGTGGCCGACTCCGCGGCCCGACAGGGATACCGTCATCGAGTCCAGTCTAGGTGGTCGTCCGCTGCGGCCGGACCAAGGCGTTCAGCAACCGCGCGACCACCGGTCTCCGGGGCTCCGGCTCGAAGTCAAGGAGCTGTACCGTGTCCAGTTTCTTGATCTTCTGAGTCAACAAAGGAGAGTAGCCAGATGCTCCCCTTCGACCCCCGGCCTGCCCTCGCCCGTGGACTTCTCACTCACCATAATTCTCTTCGGAATCGGAATCGGAATCCTGGTCGGCATGACCGGGATGGGTGGCGGTGCCCTGATGACCCCTCTGCTGATCCTGCTGTTCGGGGTCTCACCGACCACCGCGATCGGAACCGACATCCTCTATGCCGCGATCACCAAGACGGTCGGCGGCTGGCGCCACCTCAAGATGGGCACGGTGAACCTCGGCCTCGTCTTCTGGCTGGCGGCCGGCAGTGTGCCTGCGGCCATTTTCGGGGTCCAGCTGATCGCCATCCTCCAGGACCGGATCGGCGAAGAAGAGCTCGATTCCCTGGTCTACGCGGTACTCGGGGGGACCCTGCTCATGGTCGGGATCATCACCCTGGCCCGGGCTCTGATCCTCGCCCGCACGATCCAGGAGCGTGACGACTTCAAGCTGGAGCGCCGCCACAAGGTGGCCGCGGTTTTGATCGGGGCAAGTACCGGCTTCGTCATCGGGGTCACCTCGGCCGGTTCGGGAACGGTCATCGCGGTTCTTCTGATCGCCGTTTTCCGGCTGACCCCGAAGCATGTAGTCGGGACCGACCTGTTCCACGCGGCGATCGTCCTCTGGGCTGCTGGTATCGCTCACTTCGGCCACGGCAATGTCGATCTCGGACTGGTCGGCAACATCCTGCTGGGTTCGATACCCGGAGTGATGATCGGTACGGCCCTGGTAGGCAGGGTCAGGCAGGACTCGATCCGGATCGCTCTCGGTGTGGTCCTGATCGCCTCAGGGTTTCTCACCGTCCAGAAGGGCGATCCCCTGGTCTGGCCGATCGCCGCCCTGGTCGCCGGGATCGGATTCGTTTTGATCCTGATGGCACCCCGCTGGTATCAGCACTACCGACCGGCGAAGGCGCTGGCCCGGGAGCAGGCTTCCCTGGCGGCGGCCGGCAGCGGACCCGGAGCCGGTCCCGTCTCGGCCCCGGAAAGCGAGACAGGCGCCGGGCCGGCATCCGACCCCGATCAGGAATCAGGTCAATAGGACCGTGCGCGTTTCGGCCAGATCCGACTATGCGGTGAGGGCCGCAGCCGAGCTGGCAGCCTCGCCCGAAGGGCCGCTCAAGGGCCAGTCCGTTGCCGGCGCCCAGGACATCCCGCTCCAGTTTCTCGAACAAATCCTGCTCGATCTCAGGCACGCCGGGATCGTCCGGTCGCGGCGGGGCGCCAGGGGCGGCTACTGGCTGGCAAAGCCGGCCGATGAGATTTCGGTCGCCGACGTGATCCGGGCCGTTGAGGGCCCGATCGCCCACGTCCAGTCGGACCCGCTGGAATCGATCACCTACAGCGGCAGCGCCAGGGAGCTGCAGACCGTCTGGATCGCGGTCCGGGCCAGTCTCCGCTCGGTCCTCGAGTCGGTCACCCTCGCCGATCTCGTCGAAGGTGAACTACCGGCCGGTGTCCGGAATCTGGCCGGGAGCAGCGGCGCCTGGGAGCCCCGCTAGTTTGAGCCTGGCTCTCCGGCCCGGGGTCCGGCCGGGCTCTCCGGCCGCTCGGGTAGCCTGCGACCGGGAGCGGCGAAAGACGGGAAAAGACAGGATGATCAAGGAGACTCTTGCCGGGAATGAATTCTGCAGATGAAGGGCTGACCCGCCGCGAGGTACTACGGGTGGGCGTCGGGGCGGCCGGAGGGCTTGCCCTGACCGGCGGCCTGCTGGGCCCGGCACTCGAGGCGATGGCGGCCCCGGCCGTGATCGGCCCCGGGCCTTACGGCCCGCTCCGGACGCCGGACATCAACGGTATTCGCCTGCCGCGCGGTTTCAGCTCGAGGGTGATCGCCAGGGTGGGGGAGGAAATCGGTCCGAGGCCCTACGAGTTTCACGCCCTGCCGGACGGCATGGGCACGTTCAGTACCGATGACGGCGGATTCATCCTGACCAGCAACAGCGAGATGCCCTACGTCGCCGGCATCGCCGAGATCGGAGCGGCGGCGATCCGCTTCGATCGTCACTTCAGGGTGACCGATGCCTATCCGATCCTCAGGGGGACCAGCATCAACTGCGCCGGCGGAGTCACCCCCTGGGGTACCTGGCTCTCCTGTGAAGAAGAGCCGGGAGGCAGGGTTTTCGAGTGCGATCCCTACGGTGTGGAGCCTGCCGTGGTCCGGCCGCGGATGGGGGTCTTCAAGCACGAGGCGGCCAGTGTGGATCCGGTCGGCAAGAAGGTCTACATGACCGAGGACCTCGGCGACGGCGGCTTTTACCGCTTCATACCCCGGGACTATCCGGACCTGTCGGCGGGAAGGCTGGAGATTGCGATCGTCAGGGACGACGGCTACGTCGCGTGGGCCCCGGTGCCCGACCCGGAGTTCAACGGCGCAGTACCAACCAGAAAACAGGTGCCCCTGTCGACGGAGTTCCGGCGCGGCGAAGGAATGTGGTTCGACGGCGGGGTGGTCTACTTCGCGACCACCCAGGACGATCGTGTCTACGCCTATCACTGCGCCTCCCGGGAGCTGGAGGTGCTCTACGACGGCGTGGCACTGGGTGAGGACGCGCCGCTGAACGACAGCGACAGCGTCACCGTTTCACCCGTCTCGGGTGATCTCTACGTCTGTGAAGATGCGGGTGACCACCAGATGTGCATCATCTCGAGCGAAGGCGAAGCAGCCGTGTTCCTTCAGCTGCCCGGTGGTGAACACGCCAATTCGGAGCTGACCGGACCGGTATTCGATCCGACCGGTACCAGGCTCTACTTCTCTTCCCAGCGGGCCGTTCCGGCCGGTCTGATCTACGAGATCAGCGGGCCGTTCCGCAGGACCCGGATCGACCGCCCCGCCGGCTCGAAGCCGAAGCTGAGGATCCGGACATTGGGCAAGCCCACACTGAGGCGACTCCTGCGCCACGGCCAGCCCTTCAGCCTGAACCCGGGCTCGCAGATCGCGCCGGTCGAGATCGAGGCCAGGCTGGTGACCAGACTGAAGCGGGCCGCCGGCAAGGGTTCGCGCCAGGTGACGATCGGCCGTCTCTCGACCAGGTCGAAGGGCCCCGGAGCCGAACGGATCAGGATCAGGGTCGACCAGCGATATCGCCGGCGGCTGCACCGCCGGGACGTGGTCCGGGCAAGACTGGTCGTGACCACGACCGACGCCGACGGAAAGCGCCGGCACAAGACAAAGCGGGTTCGTTTCGGGTGAGCCGGACCTCGGTCAGGCGTGCGGTCCGGCCCGGGTCGGTCCTTCTGGTGCTCGCCATGGCACTTTCACTCGCTGCCTGCGCCGGTGATGAGACCGGCCAGAGCGACCGGAAACCGACAGCAGATTCGCGCCAGGGGCCGGAGAAAGCCAAATCGCGCAAGGAGAAGCAGAAGGCCGACTCGAAACCGGGAACGGGATCAGCCGACCCCGCCGCCCGCCCGGCCGGGCCCGACCGCGATTGCGGGAGCTTCTCCAACCAGGCTGAGGCCCAGCGGGCCCTGGCCGGCGGCGACCCTCACGGGCTCGACGGCGACGGCGACGGCGTCGCCTGTTCTTCGCTGCCCTGCCCCTGTTCGAAGGCCGCCGCCGGCGAAGGGCAGGGGGGTTCTCCCGGAACGGCGCCCGCGGGACCCGGCCGGGGCGAATCAGGGTCCCTCAGGTCGTTCAGGGCCCGGGTGGTTTCGGTGACCGACGGCGACACGATTGAAGTTGAGGCGGCCGGTATTCCGGACGAGACGATCCGTCTGATCGGCATCGACACCCCCGAGGTGTACGGCGGGGTCGAGTGCGGTGGCCGCGCGGCTTCGGACGCGATGAAGCGGCTGGCTACCGGCTTGGTCACGGTCCGGACCGACCCCAGCCAGGACCTGCGTGACCGCTACGGCCGCCTGCTCGCTTACGTCGACAAGGGCGGCCGCGATCTCGGCCGGACGATGGTCGCCCGGGGGCTGGCTCCGGCCTACGTCTACGACAGAGTGTTCAGGCGGTATCCGGCCTATCGCAAAGCCGAGGCCCGCGCCAGGGCGACGCGGCGGGGCAGCTGGAAGTCTTGCGATATCGGCGACTGACATCCGCGGCTCCGGTGGAACCCGCCCTGTCAGCGGAGCATCGCGCGGCGGATCTCCTCGGTGCCTAGGCTCTCAATCTCGAAGATCTTGTTTCTGGATGATTCCCCCCGGATCAGGCTGATTCCTGATTTGGCGATGCCGAGTTTCGCGGCGACCAGCCTGATCAGGGCCTGGTTGGCCTTGCCATCGACCGGGGGCGCGTTCACCCGGACCAGGATCGCGCCGCCCCCTTTCACCGTAGACCTCGTTGCGGCTCGCGCGGGGCTGCAGGCGGACCGCGATCCGTCCCATTCTCAGTAGCGGTGGCCCGAAGCCCGTGGTGACGGCCTGACCAGGTCGGTCCGCCCGGAGGCGACGATGTCGACGAAGGTCTCGAGGTGCTCGGTCTGCCAGCACTCGAAGGCGCCGTCGCAGTGGGGGATGTAGGCGTTCATGACCGAGTCGCCGTAGTTCCAGTAGAGCTCCGGTTCGGGGTTCAGCCAGAAGGTCCGGTTGGCCCGGTCTGCCACCCGGGCGAACAGGTCCTCGGCCGGGGGTCTGCCATTGGTTCGGGCGTCCCCGAGCACGATCACGGTCGAGCGCGGACCCAGGTCGCTGGAGACATCCTCGTAGAACTCGCGCCAGACCCGGCCGTAGTCGGTGTAGCCGGACACGTCAGCGACCCCGCCTTCGGAGGTGATCCGCTCCGAGATCGCGGTGAAATCCCGCTCGTTCTCGAATACGTGAGTCACCTCAGAAATGCGCTCTATGAAGACGAAGCTCCGCAGTTTTCGAAATGAGTCGTGAAGCGCATGGAGTACCGACAGAAAGAATGTCGCGGCCGAGCTGACTGAGGTCGATACGTCGCAGAGCACGTAGATCTCCGGCTTGCGAGGCCGGATCGGCCGGTAGCTCAGGTTGAGTGGCACACCGCCGGTCTCCAGTGATGCGCGCATCGTCCTGCGTACGTCCACGGTCCGTCCCCGGCGGGCCCCGCGGGGGTCGTGACCGAGCGTGGCCAGCCGGCGCTTCATCTGGGTGACCGCCTTGTGGACCGCTGCCAGGTCACGGGCGCCGCGTATCGGCAGGGCCCGGTTCAATTCGGCCAGAGGCCGGGCGGGAGGGAGGGCCTGCTGGCGCTCGATCTGGCCTCGCTGCAGCTCGCGGCGTAGCTGGCGCTCAAAGCTGGCCAGCCCATCGCGGTCGATTGATTCCCGGTTCTCTCCGGAGCCCGCATCCCTGCCGGTCAGGCCGAGTCCCCGCCGGATCCGCTGCATGTCGACGCCGACCACCCCGGAGCCTTCGCCGTCGCGGCCGAAAGCTTCGATCGCCAGCCGGGCGAGTTCGTTCATCGCCGACTCGTCTCCGGCTTCGATCGCCTCACGGATCGCCTCGGCCAGGGAATCGGGATCGAGCGCCTCCTGGTTGCTCTCGGACAGCCGTGCCCTGTTCGAAGAATCGCCCTCGGGCGAATGTTCCAGTGCCGCCGCCTCGGTCGCCCGGAAGAAGTAGCGATCGAAGACGAGGTCGAAGATCTCGCGGTCTTTCGGCGACTTGGCGACGGTCGTCGCCAGCGACTCCCGGAAATCGACCCGGCTCTGCCAGGGCACGATCTCGAGTGCGCTGAAGGCGTCCTGGATCTCCGAGGTGCCGATCGCCAGACCTTCGTTTCTCAGGTCCTCGCAGAAGGCCAGGACGCCTTCGGTCATGCCCGAAGGCAGCGCCGCCTCAGCCTGATCGCCGCCGGGCTTTCGACGGGCGGCCACGGTCAGTCCGGATCCCCGGTTGCCTGCCCGTCGTCGGTTTCGCCCCCGCCTGATCCGTTTGCGGCGCCGTTGCCACTGACAGTGCGGCTCCGGCCCAGGCGGGGACCGATCCTCTCGGCGACCAGATCGAGGTCGGTCCGGTGCTTGATGATTATCGAGAGCGATTCCCGGAAGACCTTGCCGTCGATGTCGTCGGCGCCCATCAGGATCAGGGTCCGGGCCCAGTCGATCGATTCGGCGATCGAGGGCGGTTTCTTCAGGTCCAGCTCCCGCACCATGTCGACGATCTCGACCAGCCGTCCGGCCAGGGCCTGGTCGATCTCGGGGGCGTGAAGCCGGATGATCTCAATTTCGCGCTCGGCCGACGGGTAGTCCAGCCAGAGGTAGAGGCAGCGGCGCTTCAGCGCCTCGGTCAGCTCACGCGAGTTGTTCGATGTCAGAATGACGATCGGATGGGTCCGGGCTTCGATCCGGCCCATCTCCGGAATCGTGATCTGAAAGTCGGAGAGGAGCTCCAGCAGCATCGCCTCGAACTCCTGGTCGGTCTTGTCGATTTCGTCGATCAGCAGTACCACCGGATCCGGGTTGGCGATGGCCCGCATCAGCGGGCGCTCAAGCAGGAAGTCCTCGGTGAAGATCTCTCCCATGGCCGGCGCGGTGTCCTCGTCTTCGCCATGGATCGCCGCTGAAGCCTGGATCTGGAGGAGCTGTTTGCGGTAGTTCCATTCATAGAGCGCCTTGGCCTCGTCGAGACCCTCGTAGCACTGCAGCCGGACCAGTTCCCGTCCGGTCGAGCGCGAAAGCGCTTTGGCCAGTTCGGTCTTGCCGACTCCGGCCGGTCCCTCGACCAGCACCGGCTTGCCGAGGCGCTGGGCCAGGAACGAGATCAGGGCGGTCGAATCGTCGGCCAGGTAGGCGGCTTCACGCAGCGCGGCACCGACCGATTCGGGGCTTTCGGGCAGATCAGAGAGGGAAACTGGCATAGACAGACAATAGGGACCGCCCCGATGTAAACAGGGACCGCCCCGATG
>JAENXK010000134.1 GCA_016649615.1 Thermoleophilia bacterium | reverse complement strand
GCCGTCCGGCCACCGGTTATCGCCCGGTCGAGCTCCTCGTAGTCAAAGGAGGCCACCTGGGCGGCCCCGCCCCATCGCTCTCGCGCCGCGGCCTCGCTCAAGCCGACCCGGGCGACCTCGGGGTCGGTGAAGGTGACCCATGGCACCGACTCGTAGCTGATCTTCTGTCGAAGGCCGAAAAGGGCGTTCGGCGTGGCCAGCCTTGCCTGCTGGGCGGCGACATGGGTGAAGGGGAGCGCCCCGGTGACGTCGCCGGCGGCGTAAACCCCCCGGGCCGATGTCCGCAGGCGGTCATCGACGGTTATCCGGCCCCCGGCGTCGACTTCGACCCCGATCTCTCCGAGCCCGAATCCCGCCGTCCGGGGAGCCCGGCCGGTCGCGACCAGAAGGTGAGTGGCCGAAATCTTTTCCCCGGCAGGACCATCGTCACGGTCCCTGCGGTCACCGGCCAGCACCAGAACCGTCTCCCCGCCGGCTCGCTCGACCCGCGCCAGCCGGGTCCCGATCCTCAGATCGACCCCTTCCGCAATCAGCGTTTCGGCGATCAGGGCAGACGCCTCCGGTTCCTCGCGTTCGAGCAGCCGGTCGGCCATCTCGACGATCGTTACTTTGGAGCCGAGCCGGGCGAACGCCTGTCCCAGCTCACAGCCGATCGGCCCGCCTCCGATCACGGCCAGGCGCTCCGGCAGAACGTCCAGGTCCCAGATCGATTCGGTGGTCAGTGGTTCGGCCCCGGCCAGGCCCGGCACCGGCGGAATCACCGGCGAGGATCCGGTAGCGACGATCGCCGCCCGATAGCCGAGGGTTCGGCCTTCCACCTGCAGCGCTCCTGGGGCTACGAACCGCCCTTCCTGCTCGATCACTTCGACGCCCGACTCCCGGAGCCGATCGGGCGAGTCGTGAGGTTCGATCGCCCGGCGGATCGCCCGGACCCGCTCCATGACTGCCCGGAAATCTATCTCCGGTTCGGCCGTCTTGACACCGAACGAACCGGCTTCACGGACGGTATGGGCGACGCCGGCCGAGGCGATCAACGCTTTGCTGGGAACGCATCCGGTCCAGAGGCAGTCCCCTCCGGTCCGGTCCCGCTCAACCAGTGCCACCCGGGCCCCGGCTCCGGCCGCGATCATCGAGCTGACCAGGCCTGCCGTACCTCCACCCAGCACGACCAGGTCATAACGCTTACCCACCTTCGACCTTGACCCCTCTCCAGAAGGCGACGCGATCCTTGAGAAAGGCAGCCTTCTTTTCCGGCCGGGGGTAATGGAAAGCGGCACCCGATCTCCGCTCGCCATCGACCACCACGTCATAGTAGGCGGCCGTTCCCTTCCAGTAGCAGACCGACTCTTCGGCGCTCGCTTCCAGATACTCGTGACGAACGTCACCCTCGGGGAAATAGTGTTTCCGTCCGACCAGCACCGTGTCCTCGCTCTCGGCGATCAGGGCCCCGTTCCAGGTTGCCCTCACCATCCCGTCATCGGCCCCGCGGACTTCTTCATTGTCGGCGGCGTCACATCCCGGAGCGACATCCACTCTTCTTCTGGTCCAGCTGAACAGCCCCATCGGAACTCCTTCGTAGTTGCCTGCCCTCCTGTGACCACGCCCGCGGGCGATTGGGTTCAGCAACGAGGGAATCAGGTCCATGTTTGCACGCCGGCCGACTTCGGAATGGGACCATGGTTTCAACTCGATGGAAGAAAAGACCCGAAAGCTCTGGATCGACCAGGACCGCCACACCGGCGACCGCCTCCGCCTGTTTCGGGCGATCAGTGAATACACGGCCCCGAAGAAGGTTCTCTATCCCGGCTGCTTCGTCGATGTCGCCCCTTCGTTCTCATTTCGCAACGTCACCTTTGTCGATATCGACTCCCGTGCGCAACAGTTCTTCGCGGACCCGGACGGGGTCCGGGAGATCATCGCCTCGCAGGCCGGTGCCCCCGGCAGTCCGGAATTCCGCTTCATCCACGCCGACTACACGGAGGATCTCGGCCTTCGTGGCCAGAGCTTCGACCTGCTGATCTCGCTGTACGCCGGATTCGTCTCGGAGCACTGTTCGAGATACCTGCGCCCGGGCGGGACCCTGCTGGTGAATCCGAGTCACGGTGATGCAGCGATGGCCTCGATCGATCCGGCGTTCCGACTCACTGGCGTTGTCATCTCCCGCGGGGGCGAGTACCGGGTGAAAACGGGCGATCTCGGGCAGTATCTGGTCCCGAAAAAGCCCGGCACGATCACCGCCGAATCGCTCCACGAGAGTGGCCGGGGAGTCGCCTACGCCAAGCCCGCCTTTGCCTATCTCTTCGAGTTCAGCCCGGATTGACCGGTCAGCCATCCCTCTCGAGCAGGAACGGGGCCCCGACCGAGCGTGCTCCGGGCCTGTCGAGCACGGTCATGCCGAGCAGCGAGTCAGGGCCGAAAGCCCGGAACTCGTCGCGGACGTTCCGCCAGGGCAGCGGAGCTTCGGGGCGGTAGGTGACGACCAGGGCCGGGGCGCCGTCCTGGCAGGAAGGCCCGACCCGGGCCTCCATCTCGAGGTACTCGGTCAGTCCGTCGCCCCCGGTGAGCAGGTTCATCCCGACCAGGCCTTCGCCGGCACGCTCGAACCGCTTGCCGTACCAGTCCGGCAGGCCGAGCAGGCGAAGGGCATGCGGAGCGAGCGCCCGCATCGGCGCCGGCCCGACGAAACGGGCGCGGTGGGAGCCGACCAGAGCGTCTTCGTCCGGAACGGGCAGTGCTCGCCAGAGGCGCCTGATCGCGAGCGGCGAAACCGGCATCTCGGGCCGCTCCGGCCCGGTTGACCCGTCTCCGGGCCCCGGTGATTCCCCGTCGGCGCCTTTCTCGTCCCACTGATCCGCGAATCGCTCGGCCATCGCGGTGATCGTAAGGCTCGGGTTGACCCCCAGGTTGACCGGTATGGCCGCGGCGTCGGCGACGAACAGGCCCGGGTGCCCGTGGACCTCGTGGTTGCGGTCGATCACCCCCTCCTCCGGGGTCTCACCGATGACTGCGCCCCCGAGGATGTGCGCGGTGAACGAGAGGCCTCCCGTGCTTTCGGCCAGCAGGTTCATCGGCCTGCCACCGGACGACCGGGCGAAGGCCCGGGTGACCTCGTTGGCCAGCGGCAGGTAGCTCGGCGCCTCGTGGCCGGGCACGGCCCGCGACCGCAGAACCCGCCTCCAGGGACGGCCAGGCGATCGCCCGTAGCGAAAGCCGATCTCGTTGTCGAGATCCTGCATCACGGTCAGCGCGGTGAGACGCTGCTCGAAGTTCCGGGCGGTGATCGCGCGCAGCTGGCGGACCGGATGGCGCAGGACCGTCGCGAGCGTGGCCAGTGCCCTCCGGCCCGGCCGGGCGCCGTCGGCCAGCGGCCCGACCTGCCAGCGCAGCATCTTGCCGCCGCCGACGTAGCGGTTCTGGGTCACGTGGGTCCGCGAATCGGGATGAAAGTCGGTCGATATCGCCGGACCCCGGCTCAGATCGGCCTCGGGGTCGTCGTCGAGGATCATCGTCACGGCTTCCGAGTTGGTCCGCACCCTCTGACCGAGCCGAGGCGATATCGAGCCGAGCGTGCCGATCTCGTCCCGGCAGCGGAAGAGCAACTCGAGAGTCCCCAGTACTCCGGCTGCGAGCACCACGCGCTCGGCCCGAAGCGGCGGGAGCGACTCGTCCCGACGCCAGGGATGCCTGGACTTGAGCTCGTAGCCACCGCCGGGCAACGCGGCGATCGAGACGACCTTGTGCTCGGCAAGGATCCTGGCGCCCCGCTTTTCGGCGAGGTGGAGGTAGTTCTTGTCAAGCGAGTTCTTGGCGCCGTAGGGACAGCCGGACAGGCATCCGCCGCAGAGGCGGCAGCCGGTGCGCTCCGGGCCCTCGCCGCCGAAGTAGGGATCGGGCACCGTCTTGCCCGGTTCACCGAAATGAATCGCGAGCGGCACCGGCCCGAAGCTCTCCTCTCCCCCGACCGCGGCCGCGGCCTCCCGGAGGTGATCGTCCATCGGGCCGGTGAACGGATTGGTCTCCCGGCCCAGCATGCGGGCCGCCTCTTCATAGTGCCGGCTCAGGGCCGACTCCCAGTCCTGCTCCCCGGTGCCCCACGCCGGATCGGCAAAGACGGTCCGGTCCGGCTTCAGCAGGACCCCGCCCCAGACGATCGAGCCGCCTCCGACCCCGGCGGCGCCGATGATCCCGACATCTCGAAAAACACGCTGCCAGAAGAAGCCGCGAAACCCGAGGTCGGGCTCCCAGAGGTGTGCCCGCATGCTCGTTCTCGCCTCGAGGATGTCATCCGGTTCCAGGCGCCTCCCCTGCTCCAGGACGGCGACGTCGTAGCCCTTTTCGGTCAGCCGCAGGGCGCTGACCGCACCGCCGAACCCGCTGCCGATTACTGCCACGTCATAGTCGTATTTCGCGCCCATCGGCCGATTGTGCCAGTTGACCCGACCGGCAGGCAAGGCCGCCTTCGGTGCGAGGGGCAGGCACCAAGCGGTCAGCCCGCGCTGTCTTCCAGGCAATACCTGATCAGTACCTCGCTCATCGGCTGCCCGTCGGGCTCATTGAGGGAATCGTTGCGGACCCGATCATAGAAATCGCCGGCCGAACCGGAATACTCGACGTTGGTGCAATCGGCGGTGCGATCGACCTCGTAGAAGCGGAGCAGCACATCGGTCTGCTCGGGTATCGACAGATCCCGGAACTCTGCAGCGGAAATCCGCTTCGCCGCCGGAGTCGCATCGAGGTCGAGCCTCTCGAGGGCGCTGTCGGTCGCGCTCGAACAGGCCGCCGGTAAAACGGCGAACAG
>JAENXK010000118.1 GCA_016649615.1 Thermoleophilia bacterium | reverse complement strand
TTGTGACTCGGTCTTGGCGGTGTCTTCGACGCCGGTTGAAGCCATCGCCTTGGCCCGGGCGTCGGTCACGTTCTCGAACACCTGCTGCTCGTGGGTGGCGTATCCCTTGACCGTCTCTACAAGGTTGGGGATCAGGTCGTGACGCCGCTTGAGCTGGACGTCGATCCCGCTCCAGGATTCCTCCACCCGGTTGCGAAAGGAGATGATGCCGTTGCGGGTCGAGATGTACCAGAACACCGCTATCAGGACGATCAGTACGACAACAATCAGCGCGATTACGCCGCCACTCATATCCGGCTCTCCTCAATGTCAGTTTTGTTCACGGCAACCATCCTATCCCGGCTCGCGGGCAGATAGGGTGGACCGGTTGGCAAAGCAGTCTGAACAGTGGGCGGCAATCGTTGCCGGGTACAGGGGCGCCGGCAAGGTCACCTATGAACCGGTCGGGGGAATCAATCCCGCCGACGGGCCGGTGGCCCTCTGCGTCGGGGGGAGCAACCGCCTTACCGGCCGGCTCACGCCTGATTTCTGGGGAGCCTGCTGCGACGCCGACGAAGAGCAGGTGGGCCGTCCCTTCAGCAGGAGCGTGGTTCCGACCTCGATCCTCGCCAAGGCCCACATGCCGGACCTGGCCGAGGTGATCGGGGCGTTCAACGTCGAGTCGATCGAGGCCCGTCCGGACGAGTACATAAGGCAGCGGATCTCGCGCAAGGTTGAATTCGAGTCGGTCGCCTTCAACCGGAACTTCCTGGCGACCGTCCCGAAGGAGTACGACCCGGTCGCCCTGCGGGAGCTTTTTTCACCCGGGTTCCTCGACTGGGTGACCACGATCGACCACGAGATCGATTTCGGCATCAACGACCGGCAGTTCTGGTTCCGCTGGCGCCTCAGGGAGCGTTCCGGGGAAGAACTGAAACTGGCCCTGAACAACGCCGGCGAGCTGTTCAGGCGGATCCACCGAGAGCTCGAGCTCGAAGGGTTTCACCACTATCCGCCCGGTCCCTGGAACGCCGGCCTGGAACCTTTCCCGGCCGAGTAGCCGGGCCCCTGGTCTCCCGCCCACCATCCCCTGGTCCGCCCCCGGGCCGGTCTCGCCACGCCACCCTCGCCGCCCCGTCGTCCGTCCGCGGAGCCCGTCAGTCCGGGTAGTCGTCCTCGTGAGGCAGGATGATCCGAGGATTTTCTTTGTCCCCGATCACTTTCGGCAGCACGATCGTGGTTGCGTCCGGATCGTTTCTGGCGGACTCCATCGCCGCGGCGGTATTCGGCGAGGGCACCAGCGCCTCAAGCTGCTTCAGGGTCGGAAAGACGATCGGGAAGCCTTCCTGTTCGGTTTTCTCGACCGCTGCGGCCGGGGCGATCCATATCGCCTCGGACATCTCGAACTGGTCCGGCTGAACCTCGGCTCCGGGCGGGGCGGCGGCGAGGAAGAAGTAGGTGTCGAAGCGGACCTTGATGATTTCCGGGGTGACCCAGCGGGCCAGGGGGATCATCTCGGTCTCGGGACCGAGTTCGACCCCGGCTTCCTCGCTCATCTCCCTCCGGGCACAGGTGGCCAGGCTTTCTATTCCCTCGCCGTCTTCGGGGTCCAGCGAGCCGCCGGGGAACACCCAGACGCTCGGCATGAAATGAGATTCGGGGGATCGCTTCAGCAACAGGACTTCCAGCGATCCGTCGGCCTCGCTGTCCCGCAGCAGGATGACGGTGGCGGCCGTGCGGGGTTCGCTGGGCCGGCCGGTATTGATGGATTCCGACGATCCCGGTTCAGGAAACGAGGACACGGTCTAACCGTACCGTGAACCGGCCCGCGCGGTCCGGTTTGGGTAACCTGCCACCAGTGGAAACTGCAACGGCTAAAACCTGGATCTGCTCCTCCTGCGGCTGGATATACGACCCGGCAGAAGGCGACCCCGATGGCGGCATCCCCGGCGGAACCGCGTTCGAGGATATCCCCGATGACTGGTTCTGCCCGGTCTGCGGCGCACGCAAAGCCGACTTCGAGCCCTACGACGGCTAGAGGCTCGGCGAGGTATCCGGGTCCGGGTGGCTTGCTGCGCTGCAGAATCCGGGTAACGGCCAGGCGTGGCGACTGGCGAGGGGCAGCGGGCACTGCGTGATATGAGTCACTTTGACAACTGTTGCACTTGCAGAATAGTTGTGAAAGTGGAACTATTGCCGGGTGTCCACAAAGCCGAACATCGAAGCGACTCTCGACCAATCGTCCGAAGTCTCACCTGAGCAGACCGGTGGTGCGGCGTCCGACCCGGGTCCGGAGGTCCGCGAGACGGCTGTCCGGATCGGGGTTCTGGTCCGCAGGCTGTTTGCCTACGGCGACGGCGGCAGGTCGCTCCAGGTTGCCGACGAGCACGGGCTCTCGTTCATCCAGCTGAAGGCGATGATCGGCCTGAGCACAGTCGAGTCCGAAGGCGCGCCATGCATCCAGGACGTGGCCGAGGAACTCGGTGTCTCGATGCCCGCGCTGAGCCGGGCCTTCGACGGACTGGTCCGGAAGAAGCTGATCTCGCGCTCGGAGGACCCGGACGACCGCCGGCGGCGCCGGATCGAGCTGACGGCGGCCGGCAACGAGGTGGTCAACCAGTTCATCTACTCGCGCATGGAGGGCGCGCTTCGCTTTTCGGCCAGCCTCGATGAAGCCGAACGCGAGGCTCTGGACCACGCCGTCGGGATGCTGCTGGAGCGCGAAGACATCGCCCCGATCTACAGGCACCTTGAAGGCATCGAGCCGCAGTGAGCCGTTACCAGCACCTGATCACCGACGAGAACCGCAAGTGGTGGACTCTGGGCGCGATGTGCCTGTCGCTGTTCATGATCATGCTGGACAACACCGTGGTGAATGTTGCGCTGCCCTCGATTCAGCGCGAGCTTGACACCTCGATCTCCGGCCTGGAGTGGATCGTCAACGGTTACACCCTCTCGTTTGCGGTCCTGCTGGCGGTCGGAGGCCGGCTGGGCGACATCTTCGGCAGGCGCAAGATGTTCGTCACCGGCGTCGCGATCTTCACGATTTCTTCGACCACCGCCGGTCTGGCCCCCGACAGCACCTCCCTGGTCATCAGCCGGGTGCTTCAGGGATTCGGCGCCGCACTGATGATGCCGGGTACCCTTTCGATCATCACCGACGCTTTCCCGCCCTCCGAGCGCGGCAAGGCGATCGGCACCTGGGCCGGGGTCTCGGCTCTCGCCCTCGCGATCGGGCCGGTGCTCGGCGGGTTCCTGGTCGAGCAGGTGAGCTGGCGGGCGATCTTCTACATCAACGTGCCGGTCGGCATCCTCGCCATTCTGGCGGCCCTCTTCGTGGTCCGCGAGTCACGTGATACGACGGCGGGCCGCAAGGTGGATGTGCTCGGGGTCAGCGTGCTGACGATCGGCCTGACCGCCCTGGTGCTGGTCCTGATCGAAGGCAACACCTGGGGCTGGGACTCGAACGCGATCATCGGCCTGCTGGCCGGGTCGGTGGTGATGCTGGCCCTGTTCGTTTTCGTCGAACAGAGGGTCAAGGCCCCGATCATCGAGTTCGCCCTGTTCAACAGCCGGAATTACATCGGGTCGGTGATCGTCGCCTTCATCATCTCATTCGCGATGCTGGGCGTCTTCTTTTTCCTGGCGCTCTACATGCAGAACATCCTCGGATACTCGGCACTCGAGGCCGGGGTCAGGTTCCTGCCGACGACCCTGGTGATCATGGTGATTTCACCGCTGTCGGGACGGCTTTCGGACCGCATCGGTCCGCGCTGGCCGATCGTCACCGGGATGTCGCTGATCGCGATCTCGCTCTATCTCTTCTCGACTATCGAGAACGGCACCACGTTCTCCCAGATTCTGCCGGGGTTCATGATCCTCGGCGCCGGGATCGGGCTGACCATGTCACCGATGTCGACCGCGGCGATGAACGCGGTCCCTACGACCAAGGCCGGCGTCGCTTCCGGGGTGCTTTCGATGTTCCGCATGATCGGGGGTACTTTCGGAGTGGCGACCCTGGGGGCTCTGTTCCAGAGCGAGGCGACTTCGAGGCTGGACGGCACTCTCTCCGGAGCGGGACTAACCCCGGCCGAGCGCAGCGAATTCGCGCACCAGCTGACCGGTGGCGCTCCGCAAATCGACGGCGTGCCCGCAGCCCAGGCAGCGAAGCTGACCGCGGCCGGCCAGGATGCCTTCATCTACGGCCTGAGCCAAGCCATGATCCTCTCCGTATCGGTAGCGGTGTTCGGCGTCCTGATCGCCTTCCTGCTGCTCCGGGGTCACGGTGAATCGCTCGACGAAGCGGACCAGCCCGCGGTCGGACCGGAAGCGGCAGGTTCGGAGGATGCGGCACCGGAAGCAGCCGCTCCGAAGCAACCGGCGCCGGTGGCTTGACCCGCTCTCGCCGGTCAGGGGCCGGTGGGCAACGAAGGCGGAAAAAGAGCAGGACTCCCGAATCGGACCGACCGACGGCCGCTTCGGGGTACAATTCGAGTCACTCCGCATCCGGAGTCCGACCTTTCAAGGAGATCAAGTGCCTTCGATGCCCGTAGCTGTGCCGAGCGAATACGCCCCGAGGCGGGTCCTGCTCGTCCTGGCCCTGGTGGCCGGCCTGCTCGGCTACGCCGCGTTCGCGGTTCAGGTGGAGCCTGCCGCGGCGAAGAAGAGCGGTGGCCGGCCGGGTAATGGCGGCGGATCCCAGCCCAAGGCGGTGCCGAACAGCACCCTGAAGATCAAGCCACACGGACTGAGCAAGGGCCGGGCCGGGATCACCTCGAAAGTCACCGTGGGCGGCAGCCTGAGCCCCTACCGCAAGGGCCAGAGGGTTCAGGTCTACTTCTTCCACAACGCAAAGCGTTTCAGCCTGCGCCGGGTGAAGGTCAAGAAGGGCAAAGGGAACTACGGGACTTTCAGAACCAGGGTGGCTACCAGGAAGGGTGGCAAATACGCGGCCCAGGCCAAGTACTTCGGCCAGGCCGGCAAGGACCCGGTGAACCGCGATACGACGGTCCGCAAGTCCTGGAAAGTGCGCTTCAGGGGCGTCCACAAGGGCCAGTGCGGCCGGGTCGTCCGGGGCTTCCGCAAGGCGCTCAACCGGCTCGCTTTCGTTCCTTCGAACGGCAAGTGCTTTGACGGTTCGATGGAGCGAGCGGTCCTGGCCTACCGCAAGTCAAACAACCTGACCCGGAACGCCCACGCCTCGAAGGCGATCGTAAAGAACGTCTTCAACGGCAAAGGCCGCTACAGGGTGCGCAAGTCGGCGCTGGGCGATCACGTCGAGGCTCCGCTCTCACGTCAGGTGATCGTATTCGCCAGGGGCAAGAAGCCTTACGCGATCTTCCCGACATCGAGCGGGACGCCGGTAACGCCGACGATCCTCGGCACATACAGCTTCTACTGGAAGGACCCCGGGTACAACGAGAAGGGGATGTACATGTCCTCCTACTTCATCCGCGGGTACGCGATCCACGGCTACCAGTCGGTTCCCAACTACCCGGCCAGTCACGGCTGCCTGCGCACGTTCATCGCCGACCAGCCCCGGATCTACAATATGACCAGCCTCGGGCAGAGCATCTACACCTACGGCAGGGGCCGCTCTCTCGACGGCCTCAGCGGCCTGGACTCGGACCTGAAACTCGGACCGGATGCCGATCTCGGCCCGGACCTGGGTCCGTCCGGCGGTCTCAGGCCCGGCTCGTTCGACGGCTGAATCGCGGGTCACGCGGCCCGGCCGGCCCCGACCCGGTTCTTCAGCGGTTCCCGGGCGATCTCTGTAGTTCCCCGCAGATCCGGCGCGGATTGACCGGGTTGCGGCGGTGAACGCATGGCCTTAATCTGGTCATGAATGGGACTGGTGCCTCAATGACATCGCTGGAGCTTGCCCGCTGGCAGTTCGGCATCGCAACCCTGTATCACTTCATCTTGGCGCAAGCCTCT
>JAENXK010000048.1 GCA_016649615.1 Thermoleophilia bacterium | reverse complement strand
GTCCGCGACCTTCTCTACGGGCTGATCCTGTTGAGCGGCAACGATGCCGCGGTGACCCTGGCGGTGGCCGACTCGGGCTCGGTCGCGAAGTTCGTGAAGAAGATGAATCGCACGGCCCGCCGGCTCGGCCTGAAAGACACGCACTACCAGGACCCGGTGGGACTTGACGGAGAAGCCCAGTTTTCGAGTGCCCGCGACCTGACCCGGCTGGGACGGATCCTCATGGGCCTGCCGAAGTTCCGCCCGATCGCGTCGGCAAGGTCGGCGACCCTGAAGAGTTTCAGGCCGCCGGTCGAAATCGAGTCGACCAATGATTTCGTGGTCGACAACGAATGGGCCAAGGGGATAAAGACGGGACACACGTTCGGGGCCGGCTATGTGCTGGCGTCCGACGGGCGCCGCCGCGCGACCGAGCTGATCGGAGCGGTAATCGGGACGGCCAGTGAGACCGCCAGGGACGAAGAGTCGGTCCGCCTGCTCGACTACGGGTTCTCTCTCTACACCAAGCGGGTTCCGATCCGGCCTGGCAGAAAGGCGGCCGAGGTTCCGGTCAGATACAGCGATGAGGACCTGGGAGTGGTGGCACGCAAGCCGATCCGGATCGGGGTCCGCGAAGGGGAGAGGCTGGTCACGAAGATCCTGGTCCCGGACGAGGTCACCGGACCGATCCGCCGGGGTGCCCCGATCGGCCGGGCGGTGACGACTCTCGACGGTGATCGGATCGCGGTCGTCCGGCTGGTGGCGGTGCGTGCCGTGGCCGAACCCACCCTCCTCGAGAAGGCCCGGTCCTGGTTGCCGGTCGCGCTGATTTCACTCGCGATCCTCCTGTCGGTCATAATCGGGCTGTACATGGTGCTCAGGCATCGCCAGTCCACGAGGATGCAGAAGAGGTTGCAGAGGTTGCCCCGGAGACAGGGATGATCATTTCCATAACACTGAACGCGGCAATCGACCGGACCGTCGCCGTGCCGAACTTCAACCGGGGATACCGCCACCGCTCGGTCGAGAGCCGCACCGTGCCCGGCGGCAAGGGCATAAATGTGGCCAGGGCTCTCGGGCTGCTCGGGCGCCCGGTCATCGCCACCGGTCTGGTCGGGGGCCCGACCGGCGACCGTGTGCTCGACCAGCTTTCGGAAGAGTCGCTGCTGACCGACTTCATCCGGATCTCCGGAGAGACCCGGAACAACCTGGCGGTGATAGACCCGACTTCGGGGGAGCAGACCGAGATCAACGAGCGCGGTCCGACCGTACACCCCGAGGAGCTGGAGAGGTTCATCGAGCGGATCGAGTACCTGGCGGGTGGAGCGAGGATCTGCGTGCTGGCCGGAAGCCTGCCGCCGGGCGTGGAGATCGGTTTTTACGCGCACCTGGTCGCGGCCATGCGGAGGCGGGGCATCCCGGTGCTGCTGGACTCCGAGGGCGAAGCGATGTCCGCCGGGATGCGGGCCGGGCCAAAGATGATCACCCCCAACATGCTCGAAGCAGAGGAGCTGGTCGGGCACGAGTTTGAATCGCGCGAAGAGCTGTTCGCGGTGCTCAGGGAACTGGTCGCACTGGGCCCTTCGGAGGCGGCGATCACCCTCCCGGACGGATGCGTCGCGATCGTCGGCGAGGGCGCCGAGCAGCGGATGCTCGAAGTGACGATCGATCCGCTCGAACCGATTTCAACCGTCGGTTCCGGCGATGCATTCGTCGCCGGGTATACGGCGGCGCTGTTCGACGGTCTCAGCCCCGAGCGCTGCCTCGCCTACGGAGTGGCCTGTGGAGCCGAATCGACCCAGCATCTCGGAGCCGGCTGGCTGGATCGCTCGCGTGCGGAAAGCCTGCTCGACAGTGTCCAGGTCCGCCAGGTAAAAACCCCGGCCGGGGTCTGAACACGGCGCAAGCTGCCGAGGCCGCAGCCCCACTAGAATCGTCCGACGGGGCCAATAGCCTGCCCCTTTCAACCGCAGCCCTGGAGGACCTAATTGGAAATTGAGATCGGCCGAGGCAAGAAGGGCCGACGCGCTTACGGGTTCGACGACGTGGCGATCGTGCCGTCTCGTCGTACCCGGGACCCTGACGACATCGACATCAGCTGGACGCTGGGTCCCTATCGCTTTGACCTGCCGCTGGTGGCTTCGGCGATGGACGGTGTGGTGAGCCCGGAGACGGCAGTCCTCGTACATAAGCTGGGGGGCCTCGGTGTGCTCAACCTCGAGGGCATCTGGACCCGGTTCGAAGATGCCGAAGATCAGCTCGAAAGGATCTCGAAGTCACCGCGTGATGTGGCGACCAAGCTGATGCAGGAAATCTATGAGACCCCGGTCAAGCCGGAACTGATCGCCGCCCGGGTGGCCGAGATCAAGGCCGCGGGCGCCGTCGCCTGTGGCTCCCTGACCCCGCAGCGGGTTCGCGAGAACTACGAGGTCGCGGTCGAGGCCGGGCTTGACATCCTGGTGATCCAGGGAACCGTGATCTCCGCCGAACACGTTTCGACGACGGTTGAACCACTCAACCTGAAGGAGTTCATTTCCGAGCTTCCCGTACCGACGCTGGTCGGTGGCTGCGCCTCTTACTCGACCGGACTTCACCTGATGCGGACCGGTGCGGTCGGAGTTCTGGTCGGAGTCGGACCGGGCGCCGCCTGCACCACCCGCGGTGTGCTCGGGATCGGTGTGCCCCAGGCGACTGCGATCGCCGACGTTGCGGCCGCGCGGTCACAGCACATGCTGGAGACCGGCGAATACGTGAACGTGATCGGTGACGGCGGCATGCGCACCGGCGGTGACATCTCGAAGGCGGTCGCCTGCGGGGCCGACGCGGTAATGATCGGCTCACCCCTGGCCCGCTCCAAGGAGGCACCCGGAAGGGGCTATCACTGGGGCATGGCGACCTTCCACTCTTCGCTGCCCCGCGGAACCAGGGTTGCGACCGTTCAGGACGGGACCATGGAAGAGATCCTGCTCGGCCCGGCTCACGAGAATGACGGCACCTTCAACCTGATGGGCGCCCTGAGGACGTCGATGGCCACCTGTGGCTATGAGGACATCCGTTCATTCCAGCGGGCCGAGGTCATGGTCGCCCCGGCCCTTATGAGCGAAGGCAAGAAGCTCCAGAACGAGCAGTCGGTGGGGATGGGTTCGAACGGCCGCGCGGCAGTGTCCGCGGGAGTCGGAGTGGCCGACGACTGATGTCGGTCGCCACAACCGAAGAGGTCCTGGTCCTGGACTTCGGGGGCCAGTATTCCCAACTCATCGCGCGCCGCATCCGTGAATGCGGCGTTTTTGCCGAACTCCTGCCGGCCACGGTCCCGGTGGAGAGGATCCTGAAACGCAAACCAAAAGCGCTCGTGCTTTCCGGCGGCCCGGCTTCGGTTCACGACCCCGGAGCCCCGGCCTTCCCCGAGCAGCTGATTGAACTCGGAGTACCGGTGCTGGGGATCTGTTACGGCATGCAGGCGATGGCGAAAGCACTCGGCGGGAAGGTCAGCGCCGCGGAATCAGGGGAGTTCGGGAGGACCGATCTGACCGTGATCGGAGACGGCGGAATGCTGCTCGGCGGCTTGCCGACCGAGCAGCACTGCTGGATGAGCCACCGGGACTCGGTCGCCGAGGCACCACCCGGCTTCAGTCCGATAGCCGCCTCACCGGGATCTCCGGTGGCGGCGCTGGAGTCGCGGGAGCGTGGCCTCTACGGAATCCAGTTCCACCCCGAGGTCGTCCACACGCCCTATGGCACCGAGGTGCTCAACCGGTTTCTGCGCGAGGTCGCCGGCTGCGAGGAACAGTGGAACCCGGCCTCGGTCGTGGCCGAGCAGGTCGAGGCGATCAGGGCCCAGGTCGGCGATGGCAAGGTGATCTGCGGGCTCTCCGGCGGGGTCGATTCATCGGTCGCGGCCAAGCTCGTACACGAGGCGATCGGCGAGAACCTGACCTGCGTCTTCGTCGACCACGGTCTGATGCGGTCCAACGAGGGCGAGCAGGTCGTCGACGCATTCGGCCACTTCGGAATCCCCCTGGTCCACGTCGATGCCGAGGAGCGATTCCTCAACCGGCTGGCCGGAGTGACTGATCCCGAGACCAAGCGCAAGATCATCGGCGAAGAGTTCATCCGGGTCTTTGAAGAGGAGGCCCGGGAGCTCGAGGATGTCAAATACCTGGTCCAGGGGACTCTCTACTCCGACGTGATCGAATCCGGCGGAAGCGACCATGCCGCGACGATCAAGTCCCACCACAACGTGGGTGGATTGCCTGAAGACCTCGATTTCGAGCTGGTCGAGCCGCTACGGATGCTGTTCAAGGACGAAGTGCGGGCGGTGGGAACCGAACTCGGACTACCCGACCGCATGGTCTGGCGCCAGCCGTTCCCCGGCCCGGGGCTCGGCATCCGCATCATCGGCGGCGAGGTCAATCGCGAGCGCCTCGACATCCTCAGGGCCGCCGACCACATCCTGCAGGAAGAGATCCGGGCCGGCAACCTCTACCGCTCGCTGTGGCAGTCGTTCTGCATCCTGCCGGCGATCCGTTCGGTCGGTGTCCAGGGGGACGGCCGCACCTACGCCTACCCGATCGTGATCCGGGCGGTCACCTCGGAGGACGCCATGACCGCCGACTGGGCCCGGCTTCCCTACGACCTGCTCGAGAAGGTCTCGAACCGGATAATCAACGAGGTCTCGGGAGTGAACCGGGTCGCGCTCGACATCTCGTCGAAGCCTCCGTCGACGATCGAGTGGGAGTAGGCGCGGCCGTCCCGGTGCCGGCCCGGCTGATCGTCCTAATGCCGGCCGGAGGCCAGGTCGATGGCCCGGGCCAGCAGCGACGGTCTGCCGGTTCGGGCCTCGAACCTGTCGGCCTGGCCGTACAGGGAGTAGATCGAGTGGATGGCGGCGAAACGCAGCGGCTCCACTTCCCAGCGGGGAGGGCGGTGCCCGACCCAGGGCAGCCCGGTCAGGTCCGATTTACGGTCGAGCAGGAGATCGCGCAGAATTCTGCCGGCCAGATTGCTGGCGGCCACGCCCTCGCCCGAGTAGCCACCGGCGCGGGCGAGACCGCTCTCCCGGTCGGCGTGGACGCTGACACACCAGTCGCGCGGCACGCCGATTACGCCTGACCAGCCGTGGTCGATCCCGGCGCCGGCCGCGGCCGGGAACATCGAGTAGAGCTTCTCGGCCAGGGATTCCACGGTCGTGTCAGCGATCTCGGCGCCGAAATCGGGCCGCGAGCCGAAGCGATAGGGGACGCCGCGACCTCCGATCGCGATCCGGCCGTCGGCGGTCCGCTGCGAGTAGATGTAAACGTTGGCGCTGTCGCCGATCGCCTCGTGACCGTTCCAGCCGATCTCCTCCCAGGCTGAATCGGGGAGCGGCTCGGTCACGATCATCGAGCTGTTGATCGGGACCAGCTCACGGCCCTGACCCCGCAGGCTTGCCGTGTAGCCCTCCGTCGCCCTCACGACCCAACGGGCGGTGACGGTGCCGCGCTCGGCGATCGCTTCGTGCGGCCTGATTTCGCCGACCCTGGTGGATTCGCAGATGGTCACCCCTAGATTTTCGACCACGTCGGCCAGCCCGCGAACCAGCCTGGCTGGATGGACCCGGGCCACGTGGGGCGTATACGAGGCGCAGCGCGCTCCGGCCACCCGTACACGGCTCTCGAGCTCTTCCGGGTCCAGGAGATACAGGTCCGACTCTTTCAGTCCCCAGGCCCGGCGGGCATGCTCGACCCCCGACCGGAGACGCTTCTCCTGGGCCGGGTTGACTGCGACCGTCAGCCCGCCGCCCTTGTAATAGTCGGCCTCGATCCCCTCGCGGTCGATGACTCCGCCGATCTCGTCCACGGTGCCGATAAGTTCGCGCTGGAGGGCGAACACCGCAGCCTCTCCTCCGCGGCCGGCGTAACGTTCGGGAAGGCCCTCACAGAAGCCCATGATCCAGCCGCCGTTCCTGCCGGAAGCTCCGTATCCGGCGAACTCGCTCTCGAGCACGATCACATCCAGCGAAGGGTCGGCTTTCTTCAGGTAGTAAGCGGTCCAGAGTCCGGTGAATCCGGCGCCGACGATCGCCACGTCGGCGCTGAGTGAACCGTCAAGCGGAGGCCGCGGCCGGGGTGGGCCTCCGGTCGAACGGTGCCAGAAACCGAGTTCACCGACGCGCATTATCCGGGATCATAGCCTCCGGAATGCACTCGACCGGGGCCGGATGGTGGTGCCCACCTCGACTCGGTCGGCAGGTCAGGACGATCCGGCTCTGGCCCGCATGCAGTCGCGGCAGGTCCCCCTGAGGGTGATGTCGTGGCTGTCGATCTCGAAGTCGTCGCGGCCGGAGAGCCCGTGGATCGCCTGCTCGAGCTTCGGGTCCTCGAACGGGACGACCTTGCCACAGCCGGTGCACAGGATGTGGTGATGGTGGTGTCCTGCCGGATCGACCTTTTCGTAGCCCGCGGAATCGCCGCCCAGGTCGATTCTCTGGACCAGACCGAGTTCCTCGAGCTGCTCCAGTGCACGGTAGACCGTGGCCCGGCCCACCCCCTCGAGCCGGTCGTCAAGTTCAAGCGCCGTGATCGCACACGTCTGGCTCCCGAGCAACTCGACCACCTGGCTGCGTGATCCTCCCCGGCGGTAACCGGCGTCTCCGAGCCGGTCCAGGGCATGTTCCGGCCAGGGGACACCGGACGCTGCGCTGCGCGGTGATCGCGAGGACGCAGAGTCCTCCGGCGTCGGTGACGGGGATCGGCCGCGCTTCGGCGGGCGGGGTTTTTCCGGTCGGGCCACCCGCTGATCCTAGTGCCGGACCGCAGCGGTCCGGTCGCGTAGCTGAGCCGCGGCGGCGGCGAGCAGATAGCAGAGGACCAGGGCGATCACGACCGACGCCCCGGCCGCTGTCTTCAGGTAGTAGGACGCATATATGCCGGCAACCCCGGCCGTCACCGCGACCGCACCGGCCGCCAGCATCATCGGCCAGACCCGACGGGTCAGCAGTCTCGCCGCCGCTGCCGGGCCGACCAGAATCGCCGCCACGAGGAGGTTCCCCAGTCCCTGGACCGCAACCAGAATCGTCGTCGCGACCAGCCCCAGCAGGATCAGGTTGAGCACCCCGACCGGAACTCCGAGGGCGGGGCCCGATCCGGGGTCGAATCCGACGGCCAGCAGCCGCTCGTGGAGCAGCCAGAGAGCCACCAGCACTGCCGAACCGATCACCGCGGCGACCAGGATGTCGGTGACGGTGGTGCCCAGAAGGTCACCGAACAGAAGCCCCTGCAGCCCGGCCGGGCTGTCCGGCGAGAGTGCCATCAGGACGCCCGCCCCGAACAGCGAGGTGATCACCACGGCTATTGCGGTATCGGGGCTTTCCCCGGCCATCCTGCCGGCAACGACGACCAGGATCGCGGCGATCAGAATGCCGACCGCCCCGCCGAGCAGAAGGGGGGCACCGATCAGGGCCGCTGCGACAAGGCCCGGGAAGAGTCCGTGGGCGAGAGATTCGGCGCTGTAGGAGAGCTCGTAGAGCACGATCCAGCAGCCGATCGCCCCGCTGACGATTCCGATCAGGGTGATCTCGGCCAGGGCTCTCAAGGTGATGCCGTACGAGAGCGGTTCGAAGATGGCGTCGATCAAGGCAGCTCCCCGTGGGCGGGATCACGGTGGACGGGATCCTCATGGTCATGGTGATGGGGCGGGAGCACTCCGTGGCCGGGCTCGCCCGGAATCTCGACGATGTGACCGCCGTAGGTGGCCTCGAGCACCTTTCGGTCGAGGACATCGTCCGGTGGACCGAAGGCGATCTGGGTGCGGTTCAGGCACAGGACTCGGTCCCATCCCTGAGCCTGTTCGACGTCATGGGTGGCGATCATCACCGTGCGGCCGTCGCCGGCCAGTTCTTCGATCAGCCGGTCGAGCCGCTTCGCGCTTTTCGAGTCGAGTCCGGTGTAGGGCTCGTCCAGTAACAGCAGGTCGGCCTCGGCGGTCAGGGCGCGGGCGATCAGGACCCGTTGCCGCTGGCCTCCCGACAGATCGCCGAAGCTGTCATCGGCCCGGTCTCCCATCCCGACAGTCCCCAGTGCTTCGGCGGCCTTCGCCCGGTCGCCCCGGGTCGGCCGCTGCCACCAGCGCAGCCTAGCCAGGGCACCCATGGTCGCGACGTCCAGACAGGTGACCGGATAGTCGAGCCGTGATCGGTCGGACTGTGGAACGGTGGCGCTGGCCCCCTCGACGGTCAGGCTGCCGGACAGCGGCTTCAGCTCGCCCAGCAGCGCCCGGAACAGGGTCGTCTTGCCGCCGCCGTTGGGTCCCAGGAGCCCGATTCTGGACCCGTACCAGGCCTCGAACCGGACCTCACTCAGGACCGGTCTGCCGTCGTAGCCGATCGCCAGGTCGAGGGCCTCGATCAACTTCCGGCCCGGGCGCTCCCGGAGTCCGGAACCGGGGGAGGCGCTGCGGTGTCGCTCGCCGTCACTCAACTTCGCATCCACGCATTTCCCCGCTGACGCCCCGCATGATCCTGTCCGAGTTTTCCCGCATCATCCCGATGTAGCTCGACGCGGCCGTCCCGGAATCACCGAGGGAGTCTCCGTAGAGTGGGCCGCCGTCGGTGACTCCGGTGTCTGTCGCGACGGCGTGGGAGAGGTCGTCGGGGGCCGAGGTTTCGGAGAAGACCGCCTCCACGTTCTCGTCTTCGATCGTTCTTTCGAGCTCGGCGAGATCGCCTGCCGACGGCTGGGCTTCGGTGGTCAGTGCGGGGATCACGGTGCCGACCACCCGAATCCCGTAGCGATCGGCGAAGTAGCCGAAGTTGTCGTGTTCGGTCACGATCCGGCGCCGGTTCGGCGGGATCGCCGCAAAGCAGCGGGCGATCGAAGCGTCGAGTGAGTTCAGTCTCCGGCTCATGGCCGAAGCATCGGCCCGGTACCCCGACCGGCCCTCCGGATCGATCCCGGACAGGCTCGACCTGATCGTCGCGACAGCGGCTCCGGCGTTGACCGGATCGTGCCACCAGTGGGGGTCGGTGTCTCCGGCTTCGTCTGCTCCGCCGGCGGTGGTACCCCCGGCGGGAACATCACTCCCGGACCCGGTCCGGTGAACGTGGCCGCCGGAGATACGGACAGGCAGGCCGGCCCCGAGATCCACCGTTTCCGCTTCGCTACCGCTTTCGTCGACCAGCGTTTCAATCCACTGGTCGATATCGCCGCCGTTCCGGAAGATGATCGCGGCGTCCCCGACCGCCTCCACGTCGGACGGTCGTGGCTCATACTCGTGCGGATCGGTGTTGGGCCGGAGAATCCCGGTGACCTCGACCCGGTCGCCCCCGACCTCGGCGACCAGATCGGCGACCTGGGTCGTCGTGGCAACGACCGTGATCCTGCCGTCGCCTTCGCCGGCGCGCCCGTCACCGCAACCGGCGATCGCGAGCGCCAGTCCGAGGACCGTGATCGCGAACGCCGCGGCGCGGGATCGGCGGAGGTTCCTCGTCGCCAGTACCAGCGCGAAGACGAGCCCGCTGACCACCGCGACGGTCGCCCCGGGTGGAGCGTCGGTCTTGACCGAGAGCCAGAGCCCGAGAATCCCTTCGACCGCGGCCAGGGCCACGGCGCCCGTCTGCATGGTCTGAACCCGCCGGGTAACCAGTCTGACCGTGGCGGCAGGGACGACGATCAGGGCGACCACCAGAAGAGCCCCGACCGCGCTCAGAGCTGCGGTGACCGTGAAGGCGACGACAGCCAGCAGGGCCAGGTCGAACCAGGTCGAACCAGACCTGAGACTGGGCGCAGATTCCTGGTCGAAGCCGCGGGCGAGCCAATGGGCCGAAAACAGCCGGGTCGAGACGAGCGCCACCACCGCGGCAATCGCGGCGAGCAGCTGATCGGCCGGCCCGATGGCGAGCAGCGATCCAAAAAGGAGGGAGTCGACGCCGGCCCCCGAGCCGAACACGTCGGAGGCAAGAATCACCCCGGCGGCGAGGCAGGTGACCAGGACGAGAGCGGTGACGCTGTCGGCCCCGGTCCGGCGGGAACGTGAGATCAGGGCCGATAGCGCAGTGAAGACCGCCGCCATGCCGAAAGCACCGATCGCGGCGGAAAAGCCGAGTCCGTCGGCGAGGACCAGCCCCGGGAACGAGGCGGTGCCGACGCCATGGGAGTAGAAGGAGAGCCCGCGAAGCACTATCCAGGTGCCGGCCAGCCCGGCGGCGACCGAGAGCAGCAGAATCTCGATAACGCCTTCCTTGACGAAGGGCAAGGTGAATGGATCCAGAATTTTGGGGCTCAGTCCGAGGGTAGGGCTCCGGGGTTTCCCGGAACGGAGAACTCACGGTTTATACCATAATGAGAGTCGTTATCATCAAGGATGAATCGCCGGGCACGGTCAGCCGTCAGCGGGTAGCCATCGCGCAGGCGGGGAGCCGGCAGCAACACACCGGCGCTCGGCCGCGATTCATCGGCCGCCGTGGCGGCCGGCGGGATCAGCTGTAGCGGTCCCAGCGCTTGAGAGAACCCAGCGGGTCCATGAAGGTGCCCCCCTGGTACCAGCCTGGCCCACTCCACTGCTCGAAGTGCAGGTGGCAGGCGGAGCTGCGGCCGGTCGTGCCGACCGAGCCGATCCGCTGCCCCGTCTTGACCTTCTGGCCGACTTTGAACCTGGAAGGTGTGGGCATGTGCATGTAGACCTGGCTCCGCCGGCCCGCCCCGCGAAGGTTGATCACCAGATAGTTTCCAGCGCCGCCCGCCTGGTAGTCGTTGTAGTAGACGGTGCCGCCACGGGCGGCGAGGATCGGGGTGCCGCAGCCGGCGAGCAGATCGACTCCCTGGTGACCCCGGCCGGCGCCGATTCCGTCCCCGTACGAATGGGCACCTCTGAGCGGGAATGAATATCCGTAGATCCTGAAGCTGAAGGGGTCGGCGACCTTTTTGGAACGGGCCGCCTTCTTGCGGATCCTGCTGATCCGGGCCGAAATCGAGGCGGGGGTTCCGTCGGCGCCTCTGATCACGTAGCTGTACGCACCGTTGGCGGCGAGTTTCCCGTCGGTGGTCTTGCCGTTCCAGGTGACTGTCTGGGACGAACCGGATTCGACTTCCTTGCGGAAAAGGCTCCGCACAACCTCGCCTGATTTGCCGGTGACGTCGATCCGAAGGTCCAGCGTCGGCCGGCCGCCGGCGATCACGTAGCGGAGCGTCGGCTTCTTGACTCCGAACTGAAAGGCCCGGGAGGTGCTGATCGCTGCGTCGGTCACCCGCAGCTCGCCGTCGGTCGGCAATTCGCCTGCCGGGCCGACGTAGAGGGTCTGGGGAGAAGGAGCCGAGAAGGTGCCGCTGACCGTTGCCACGCGAACCCTTCCGGTGATCGCCTTCTGCGGGACGGTGGCTTCAACCCGGGTTGCGCTGGTCAGGTCCGGCTTGACTTTAGCCGCCCCTGCCTCGCCGGCGAATCTGACCAGTCTGGTCGACTTCATCTGGGTCCCCGTTATCTGGATCGTGCCGCCCGGAGTGGTCGCCCGGACCTTGGTGCAGCCCGACAGGCAGACCACGTTCGTTATCTGGGGAACTCCGGGCACCCCGAGTCCGCCCCCGGAATTCGCGGCGATGGCAGGCACCGAGCCGGCCAGGAAAGTCATCAGGGCAATGGCGAAGAATCGTTTTGAGTTGCGGGCGTTCAAGTGCTCTTTCGTTGGTGCCTGCGGAGTTAGCTGGCGGGCTCGCGCTGAAAGAGTCGCGCTACGGAGCAGTTGTTGCCTCCGATTCGCCCCTTGGGGAAATATTTCCCCGTTGGTTCCTCCGCCCCGTCCGGAATCCCGGTTCGGGTTCGGCGTATCGACTGCGACAGTATAAGGGGTTCCGGAGGACGAGTCC
Organism: Thermoleophilia bacterium; assembly: GCA_016649615.1. Classification (GTDB taxonomy): domain Bacteria; phylum Actinomycetota; class Thermoleophilia; order Solirubrobacterales; family 70-9; genus 67-14. The sequence goes on along the minus strand of JAENXK010000048.1, from coordinate 2,091 downwards.
ATTATCGGCGGATCCTGGTTTGCGTCGTGAAGGCGCTGATCCCGCCGGTTCCCTATCATGCGCAGGCCGCGTCCGCAGCGTCTGGCTGCCCGCGCCCATTTCCCATGAAAACTTTCGTAGCCACCCCGACCAACCGCCAGAGAGACTGGTACATCGTCGACGCCGAGGGTCAGACCCTGGGCCGGATGGCCACTCAGCTTGCTGACGCTCTGCGCGGCAAGCGCAAGCCGGACTACACCCCGCACATCGATACGGGTGATTTCGTAGTGGTGATCAACGCCGAAAAGGTCCGGGTCACCGGTGACAAGATGAACTCGAAAATTTACTGGCGCCACAGCGGTTATCCCGGTGGAATTCGTTCCCGCACCCTGGGGGAGATGCTTGAGCGCCAACCCGAAGAAGTGATCCGGAAAGCAGTCAAGGGCATGTTGCCCCGCAACAAGCTTGCGCGCCAGCAACTGCTCAAGCTGAAGGTGTACGCCGGTCCGGAACACCCCCACCAAGCCCAGCAGCCCCAGCCGATGGAGATACAGAAGTGAGCGACGAAGAACTCGATCAGACCGCCGACGCTGAAGCGGCCGAAACCGAAGTGACCGGGACGGACGCGGCCGACGCGGCCGAAACCCCTGAAGTTGCCGAAACGGAGGCAGGCGAAGCGGCCCCCGAAGAATCAACCGAAGACGAAGCGGCCCCCGAAGAATCAACCGAAGACGAAGCGGTCGCCGAAGAGTCGGCCGAAGACGAAGCGGTCGTCGAAGAAGTCGAGATCGAGGTACCGGCCGGCGAAACCGTGGAAGTGGAAGTCACGGCCGCCGAAGACGCCGAGGTTGAGATCGAGGTGACTGAAGCCGGGGAGCCCACCGGTGAGCCCACCTCCGGCAAATCCGACCTGCCGCCAGGAGCCGACCTCGAACCGATTTCGGTCGAGCCCGAGGCAGAGCTCAGCACTGAGCAGCGGGCCCGTCTGGAGGCGGAGGAAGAAGAGCGCGCCGAGCGCGAGGCCGCCGACTCTGAGGATGTGGACGAAGAGACCCCGGTGGCCCCGCGGGCCCCGGCCAAGATCGCCAAGGATTCCCGCTTCATCGCCACCGGCAAGCGCAAGCGGTCGGTAGCCCGGGTGATCGTGCTCGCCGGCGACGGCAAGATCACGATCAACGATCGTGAGATCGACGAGTACTTTCCGCGCCCCCAGCACCGCACAGTCGTCAACTCGCCGCTGGTAGCGACCGGCTATGAGTCGAACGTCGACCTCCGGGTCCGGGTCCACGGCGGCGGAATCAGTGGCCAGGCTGGCGCCGTGAGGCACGGCATCGCACGGGCGCTGACCGAGGTCGATCCCGAGTTGCGTTCCGAGCTCAAGCGCCGCGGGTTCCTGACCCGCGACGCGCGGGTCAAAGAGCGGCGCAAGGCCGGCCTGAAGAAGGCCCGCAAGCGGCCACAGTTCTCCAAGCGCTAGAGCCCTGTCTATCCCGGACCGCAGACTGTTTGGCACGGACGGGGTCCGGGGCCGGGTCGGTGAGCTGCTCGATGCCGAACTCGCCATGGCTGTCGGCCGTGCCGGGACCGCGGCGCTCGGGGTAGAGCGGCCACAGGTCCTGATCGTCCGCGATACCCGCGAGTCGGGGCCGATGCTGGAGGCGGCGCTGGCCGCCGGGATCGCCGAGGCCGGCGGGGACGTCCACCTGGCCGGGGTGCTGCCGACTCCGGCAGCCGCCCTGCTTTCGACGCAGTACGGTTTCGACCTGGCCGCAGTGGTCTCGGCTTCGCACAATCCGTACCAGGACAACGGCATAAAGCTGTTCGCCGGCGGCAGCGGAAAACTCGACGACAGCACCGAGGCCGGAATCGAGCGCCTGATCCACGAGCCACCACCGCCGGCCGATCGGCCGGGCCGGATCACCGAGCTGCGCTCGGCCGAGAGGGATTACCTGCGCGCCCTCCAGTCGGCGTTCCGGCTCGATCTCTCAGGACTCAGGATCGCTCTCGACTGCGCCAACGGGTCGACTTACCGGGTGGCCGGGGAGATCTTCACCCGGCTGGGGGCAGAGGTCGAGTTGCTCGCCAACGAGCCCGACGGCCGCAACATCAACC
>JAENXK010000075.1 GCA_016649615.1 Thermoleophilia bacterium | reverse complement strand
TGCCTCTGCCAGCCGGTCGGCGGCACTGCGGGCGGCTCCGACCGGATCCCGGTCCCGACCGAGCAGCTGCCCGACCTCGGCCAGCTCGCCTGCCCGCTCGCGGTACCAGTCGATCGCGGCCGGACCGGTGATCGCCTCGATCCGGCGTACGTTGGCAGCGCTGGAGCTCTCCGAGATGATCTTGAAGATCCCGATCTCGGCCGTGTTGACGACATGGGTCCCGCCGCACAGCTCGCGCGATACATCTTCTACCTCGACCATCCGGACCCAGTCGCCGTACTTCTCGCCGAAGAGCGCCATCGCCCCGAGACGCTCGGCCTCCCCCTTTTCCATGTTCATCCAGCGCACCGGCTCCCCGGCCTTTATCCACTTATTGACCTGATCCTCGATCGCCGAGATGTCGTCTGCGCTCAGTGCCTCCCCGTGATTGAAGTCAAAGCGCAGCTTGTCCGGGCGCACCGCAGAGCCTGCCTGATGTACGTGATCGCCGAGCCGTTCGCGCAGCGCGGCGTGCAGGAGATGGGTTGCGGTGTGGTTGCGCATGGTCCGGAAGCGGTCGCCCCGGTCAACCTCGGCTTCAACCGTCACCCCGGGCTCGGGCGGCCAATCGCCGGCCACCGATTCGAGTTCCAGCACCTGGTCGTCACCCACCCTGATCACGTCCGTGACCCTGGCCTCGCCACCCTCCCAGGCGACCCTGCCCGTGTCGGCCACCTGACCGCCGCCTTCGGGATAAAAGGGGCTCTCCTCCAGCTTCGCCATCGCTGAACCGTTCTCGGCCGAAAGAGCGCCGAGCCCGGTCTCCGAGCGCAGGTAGCGATAGCCGACGAACTCGCTTGGCGGACCGCTCCCGGCAAAATCCTGGACCTTCGAGTGGCGCTCTCCACGCGCACCTCCGGCCGCACCGCTCCGAGCCCTCCTCCGCTGCGCCTCCATCAGCTCCTCGAATCCCTGGCTGTCAACCGAGAGGCCCCGCCGCGCGATCATCTCGCGCGTCAGGTCGTAGGGAAAGCCGAAGGTGTCGTGGAGCTTGAATGCGTCTTCGGCGGAAATCCACGAGTTCTTCGCCGCGACCGCCTGCTCGACCAGCTGTTCGAGCAGCGCCGTTCCCCGGTCGAGCGTTCGACCGAAGCTCTCCTCCTCGGTCCCCACCCAGCGGTCGATCCGTTCGCGTTCGGCGGCGACCCATGGGTATGCACCGGACATGACCTCGATCGTCCGGTCGGTGAAATCGCCGAGCCAGGAGCCTTCGAGGCCCAGAGTCCGGCCCTGCTGAATCGCCCGCCGCATGACCCGCCGCAGCACGTAGCCGCGATCCTCGTTCGAGGGCACGACCCCGGCCGCCAGCAGGAAGGTCATGCCCCTCGAGTGATCGGCGACGATCCTCATCGCCCGTGTCGTCTCGGGATCCGCGTCGTAGGTCCTGCCGCTCTTCTCCTCGGCCAGTTCGATCAGCGGCGCGAACAGGTCGCTCTGGTAGACCGAAGGCACGTCCTGGAGAATCGCGGCCATGCGCTCCAGGCCGAGCCCCGTATCGATGTTCCTGTCGGGAAGCGGCGTCAGTTCGCCGTCCTCAGCCAGCTCATAGGTCATGAAGACGTGGTTCCAGTACTCGAGGAAGCGGTCGGTGTGGTCGCCCGGCAGGTCCCCGGGAGCGCCGAAATCGACTCCGCGGTCGAGATACATCTCCGAGCAGGGACCACATGGACCGGTCGGTCCCGCCTGCCAGAAGTTTTCCGACCGGGGCAATTTGACGATCCGTTCGTCCGGCACGCCCAGGTCACGCCAGATCGCGATCGCCTCCTCGTCCGGTCCCAGCCCGAGCTCGTCGTCTCCGCCGAACACCGTGACCCAGATTTCCGCCGGGTCAAATCCGAAGCCGTCGACCGAAAGCTCCCAGCCGAATCTGATCGCCTCATCCTTGAAGTAGTCTCCGAAACTGAAGTTACCGAGCATCTCGAAGAAGGTGAGGTGGCGCAGCGTCTTGCCGACCTCTTCGATGTCAGGGGTGCGGAAGCAGGTCTGGCTCGAGGTCAGACGCTTCGCCGGCGGGGTCTCCCGGCCCATGAAATATGGCTTGAACGGCTGCATCCCGGCGACCGTCAGCAGGGTCGATGTGTCGTCGGGGGGCGGAATCAGCGAGGCAGAGTCAACCCGGCGGTGGCCGCGCTGCTCGAAGAACTGCAGAAATGTCTCCCTGATTTCATCCGACTTCATCGCCTGCAGACCCTACTCATCGGGTTGCGGCGATCGTGGCGTGACCGACCACGGTGCCACCGCTCATCATCACCGCTGCCTGGCCGGGAGCGGGCCCGTCGAATGGCTCTTCCAGCCTGAGCTCCAGCGATTCATGGTTTCCTGCGCCGGCGCTCACCGTGGCCCGGACCGCCGGCGAGTGGTAACGCAGCCGGACCCGGTCGACGGTGGCGCCATCGCGGTGCATGACGGCCCGGCGGACGGTGACCCGATCCGCGCCCAGCTCTTCCCGGGGCCCGACTGTGACCGTATTCGAGGCGGCATCGGTCCCGGTCACGTAGAGCGGCCGGCCCGCCGCCACTCCCAGCCCCCGGCGCTGACCGACCGTGAAGTGGTGGTGGCCCTGATGGCCGGCCAGTTTTTCGCCCCGGCTGTTGACCACCGAACCGGCCCGGTCCCCGAGTCCCCCGTGACGCCGCAGGAAGTCGCGCTTGTCCTGCCCGGCCAGGAAGCAGAGGTCCTGGCTCTCGGGCTTTTTTGCCACGGCCAGCGAATGGCGCCCGGCGATCTCGCGGACCTCCGTCTTGGTGATCTCGGCCAGAGGGAATCGCAGGCGGTCGATCACTTCGGGCGGCAGCGCCGCCAGCATGTAGCTCTGGTCCTTGTCCGAGTCGTGGCCCTCGGCCAGCAGGGCGCCGTTTCCGTCGTCGACGATCCGCGCGTAGTGACCGGTCACCAGATGGGTCGCCCCGATCCGGTCTGCCAGCGCGACCATCGCCGCGATCCTGACCTCGCCGTTGCAGAGGACGCAGGGGTTGGGGGTCTGGCCCCGGCCGTAGCCGGCGACGAACTCCCCCACGACCCGCTCGCGGAACTCGCCTTCGAGGTCAAGGGTGAAATGCGGTATGCCGAGCGAGTGGCTCACCGCCCGGGCCCCGAGCACGGCCTCCGGCGAACAGCAGGCCCTGGTCCCGTCTGTATCTGGGTCGGCCCAGAGCTTGACCGTGACCGCGACCACGTCGGCGCCGCGCTCGCGTTCACGGAGTGCGGCGACGGCGCTGTCGACCCCGCCCGATACCGCGACCAGAACCCGGTCCGGATCGGCATCGGCGAGCCGGACACCCGAGGAGGCGGCCCCCGAGAGTGCCCGGTGGAGCGCATCGGCGGCCAGCACCGCGGCATGTCTGGCGGCCGGGCTCAGCCCGCCCAGCGCCGCATCGATCTCGTCGGGGCCGATCCGGGCTGCGTCAAGCAGGCTCGCCCCGTCGATCATCTCGCAGAGGCAGGCGCAAGCAGCCCGGGTCACGGCGCAGCCCTCGGCGTCGAAGCTGACCGACTCGATCCGGCCGCCGCTGACCACCGGCGAGAGCCGGGCCAGGTCGCCGCAGGCGGCGCCCCCGGCGGCTCCGCTGAACGCCGCGTCCTCCGGCGGACCCAGATATGAAACGTCTTCGGCGTAATCCTGAAGCGGGGAAGGCATCCCGCAAAGAGTAAAGGGGTAGCCTCGTCCGAAGATCATGGGCTGGAACGCGAACGACATGGATGACCAGACCGGCAGGACGGCGATCGTCACCGGTGCAAACAGCGGCATCGGCCTGGTGGCGGCCCGCGAGCTCGCCGGCAAAGGGGCACACGTAGTGGTCGCCTGCCGGGATACCGGGAAAGGCGACGCCGCGGTGAAGCAGATGCGGAGCGATCTCGGCTCCAGGGGCCCGGAAGCCCAGCTCGAGGTCCGGCAGCTCGACCTGGCCGATCTCGATTCGGTCAGGGCCTTTGCCGCCGGGATTTCCGACGACTTTCCCGACGGGATAGACCTGCTGATCAACAACGCCGGGGTCATGGCTCCGCCGCGCAGGGAGACCGCCGACAACTTCGAGCTGCAGTTCGGGACCAACCACCTCGGCCACTTCGCCCTGACCGGCCTCTTGCTCGACCGCCTGAAGCAGGTGCCCGGGTCAAGGGTCGTGACGGTGAGCAGCAATGCCCACAGGATGGGCAAGATCGATTTCGATGACATCCAGAGCGAAAAGCACTACTTCCGCTGGCGGGCCTACGGGCAGTCGAAGCTGGCCAACCTGGTCTTCGCGCTCGACCTCCAGAAAAGACTCGCCGCGGCCGGCCTCGAAGTCGAGAGCATGGCGGCACATCCGGGTTACTCAGCGACCAACCTGACCGCCGCCGGGACGGGGCTCGGCAGCGACCTGATGGGGTTGATCACCAAGCCGATAACCATGATCACCGACCTGCTCATTGCCCAGGACGCCGAGGCCGGCGCACTGCCGACGCTCTATGCGGCGACCGTACCCGACCTGGCCGGAGGCAGCTACATCGGTCCGGACGGTCACGGCGAGCATCGCGGCGCGCCGACCATCGTCGCCCCCAGGCACAAGGCCGAAGACGCCGAAACAGCCGAGCGCCTCTGGCAGGTCTCGACCGATCTGACCGGGGTCGGGTACGACTTCAGCGGCGGAACCTAGCCGGGCGGCACCGCCCGGTCAGCCGCCCGGTTTCACGAGTCTTCCTGGCCCGAGTATCCGCGCAGGTTTTCTGCGGAGCGGCTCAGCGCCTCGGTGGAGAAGCAGTTGGCCTCGGCGAACTCCTCGATGCTCAGCGCCTGGTGCCAGGAAGCGTCGGCTGATTCCCGTAGAACCGACTTGGTCATCGCGAACGCGTGGGGCGGCAGCCGCTCGGCGCGCTCACACCACTTGTCGGCGGCCTCTAGCAGTTCGGCGTGCGGGTGGACCTCCTGAACGAGGCCCAGTCGCAGCGCCTCATCCGCCTCGATGTGACGTCCCCTGACGTAAAGGGCGATCGAAGCCTGATAGCCAAGCCGCCTGGTCAAAAGCCAGCTGGTCCCCACCTCCGGCACCAGACCCAGCCGCCCGAAGGCCGGAACCAGTTGCGCCCGCTCGGACATGATCAGGACATCACATGCCAGGGCGAAAGCCAGCCCGACTCCGGCCGCGGGTCCGTTGACGGCCGCAATGAAGAACTTCTCGGAGCCGACGATCGTGCGAACCACTCCGCCGAACTGGTGCCGTATCCAGCGCCAGGCATCGCTGGTGTCGGCGTCCCCGGCGGGGTCCCGGATCTCCCGCGACCCGTCGGCGATCATCCCGAGGTCACCCCCTGCCGAGAAGGCCGGATCCCGGCCGGTCAGCACCACGCTTCCGATGGCGGGGTCCGCGGCAAGTTTCTTCAGTGCCTCCACCAGCTGGATCATCAGGGAAGGACTGAGGGCGTTGAGACTTCCGGGGTCATCCAGGGTCACGGTCGCCCGCGGGCCATCGACCTCGACCCGGACCATTCCCTCCTCACCCTGGCTGCCCTGCTCGACCATATCGGGGTACCTGTTCTTGTGGCCGTCCATCCGGCCCTGACTCTACTTGAAGCGATTCGGGCGTTTCAAGACGGGGTTTCAGGAGATTTGCCCGCGCGACCCGCTGGTGAAGGCCGACGGCCCGGAACTAAAAGAGGCCCCAACCTGCCGGCACCGCCTCTGGCATTGATCCCTAAAATACAGGTGGGTGCTTACCTCCCATCCCGCAGGGGACAGGGAGAGATCGGCTCCCATGCCATTGATGTTGGGTCAATTTATGAGACGGCTAACGCACAGGTTCGAGCCTCAGAACCAACCTACCACGCCCGGCCCGCTACCGATACCAATTCGCCCGATAGGGCGCCGGCCGGAGTCGGTCCGGGTCGAACCGGCCGGAGTCAGTCGAGGTCCAGGCCGGAAAGCAGCTCTTCGGCCTCGGACCAGCAACCCGGCGGGACCTGGAGGTTGATGTCGCCGCGTTTGTAGCGGTCGAGTTCCCAGTCCGAGGTGAGCACGGCTTCCTGGCCGGCGTCCCGCAGGGCCTGGAGAAAGGCCATCGCAGTCTGCAGGTCCTCGTACTCGCGCACCACTTGCCACTCGTCGTAGCGCGGGTCGTTGATGTAAATCCGGTCAGATCCGGCCCCGATCCGGCCAAGCCTCTCCCGGGCGCGGTCGAACAGGCTCACGACGTTCCGGGTTTGGGCGGCTTTCTCAGATTGATCCCTGCCTCGCGAAGCTGAATCTCATCGACCGGGGCCGGGGCACCGGTCAGCGGGTCGCCGCCGGAAGCGGTCTTGGGGAAAGCGATCACGTCGCGGATCGAATCGACCCCGGCCAGCAACGCCGCGAAGCGGTCCACCCCGTAGGCGATGCCGCCATGAGGCGGGGCCCCGTAGTGCAGTGCTTCGAGCAGGAACCCGAATCGCTCGGCCGACTCCTCGGCCGAAATCCCCAGCACCTGGAATACGGCCGACTGTACCTCGGGTCGGTTGATACGAATCGAGCCACCGCCCAGCTCGACCCCGTTCCAGACGAGGTCGTAGGCCTGAGCCCGGGTGTCGCCGGGGTTCTCGGGGTCCAGGTCGCCGGCCGGAGCAGTGAAGGGATGGTGCAGTGCGTTCCAGCGTTCCTCTTCCTCAACCCACTCGAACAGGGGCCAGTCGACGATCCAGGTCAGGCTGTTTACGCCTTCGGGAATCAGGTCCCAGCGCTCGGCCAGCCGGGTCCGGAGCCCGCCGAGGATCGAAGCGACCTTTGCCGGGGCATCTGCCGCGACCAGCATCAGGTCGCCTTCTTCGGCCTCCATCGCGGCGTTCAGGGCGGCAAGCTCGTCGGCCGAGAGGAACTTGGCGATCGGGGCCCGCCAGCCATCGCCTTCGCGGAAGGCCCAGACGAGGCCTTTGGCGCCCAGCTCCTTGGCGTCATCAATAAGCCCGTCGAGCTGGGCCCGGGAGAGGTCCCGCTGCCCGAAGTTGATCCCCCGCACCGCCCCGCCGGACTCGATCACCCCGCCGAAGGCTTTGAATTCCGTCCCGCGCAGGCATTCGGTCAGGTCGGTGATCTCATAGCCGTAGCGGGTGTCCGGCTTGTCGCTGCCGAACCTGCCGACAGCCTCGTCGTAGGCCATGCGCGGGAACGGGGTATCGATCTCGATCCCCATCCCGGCCAGCAGGTGACCGATCAGGCGCTCGTTGAGGGCGATCACGTCTTCGCCGTCGACGAATGACATCTCGATGTCGAGCTGGGTGAAGTCGGGCTGGCGGTCGGCCCTCAGGTCCTCGTCCCGGAAGCAGCGGGCGATCTGGAAGTAGCGTTCGAAGCCGGAGACCATCAACAGCTGCTTGAACAGTTGCGGCGACTGCGGCAGTGCGTAGAAAGAGCCCCGCTGGAGCCGGCTCGGCACGAGGAAATCGCGGGCACCTTCCGGGGTCGACCGGGTCAGGATCGGTGTCTCGATCTCGAGGAATCCCTCCCCGTCGAGGAACGAGCGCATGGCTGTGGTCAGCCGGTGGCGGAGTTCGATCGCCTCCCGCATCGGCTCACGGCGAAGATCGAGATAGCGGTGCTTCAGGCGGGTCTCTTCCCCGGCCTCGCCCTGGTAATCCTCGATGCCGAACGGCGGCGTGTCGGATTCGGCCAGGACCCCGGCCTCGCTCACGTGGACCTCGAACTCGCCCGTCGGCAGATCCGGGTTGACCGTTTCCGGCTCCCGGTTCACGACCTTGCCGGTAACGGAGATCACGTACTCGGAGCGCAACCTGTGACCCAGTTCGTGCGATCCGCCGGACTCGTCCGGATTGAAGACCAGCTGCACGATCCCGGTCCGGTCACGCAGGTCGATGAAGATCAGCCCACCATGGTCGCGGCGGCGGTGAACCCAGCCGGAAAGCCGGACCCGGTCGCCGACCCGGTCGCCCAGCACTTGGCCGGACCAGGTGTCGCGATAGGCGTTGGGGCTGAGCGAAGGGGCGTCGGCAGACATCGACGCCCAGTCTTTCAGGAAAAGAGCGGCGGCCCACTTGACCTTGAGCTCAGCTTGGCCTTCTCGGGACCCGCATCGGAGGACGTCAGAACGGCCTTTCCGGCGTAGGTCTTCTTCTTCGCTTTTTTCTTCGCTTTCAGCTTGAACCCGTAGGTCTTCTTCCCGACCGGGAAGCTGGTCGTCCTGACCCCTTTCAGACCCGGTATCCCGACCGGCCAAACGAAATACCGTTCATAACCCCACCCCTCGACGCAGGGAACTCCTCAACTGAGTTCAATCTACGCCTCTGCCCGGGCCGGATCAAGTCGCGGACCGCACCCCGGGTCGCACCTTTCTGCGGGTGGTCAGGCAGAGTCGGGTCGGAGAAGGCCCAGCACCTCGGACGGCTCGACCGGGCGCTGCTCGCGGCTTTCCATGTCGCGCAGGACCGCACCGCCTTCTTCGAAGACGAGGGTATGCCTGGCCCCGATCCGGTCGGCCTGGCGAAGCTGGCCTTTCATGCTGCGGCCGGCCAGGTCAATTTCGACCGACAGGCCGTTTCGGCGGAGCTCGGTGGCGAGCGCCACCGCGCGCAGCCTTTCGCTCTCGCCGGCGACGGCGATGAAGAGGTCCCGGCCGGGTGGCGGCACCGGCTCGTCGAGGGCGAGCAGGATTCGCTCGATCCCGGCGGCCCAACCAACCGCCGGAGTATCGGGCCCGCCCAGCTGGCTGACCAGGCCGTCGTAGCGGCCGCCACCGCCGATCTCGGACTGTGCTCCGAGCTGCTCGCAGACGAACGAAAAGATCGTGCGGGTGTAGTAGTCGAGGCCCCGGACCAGAGTCGGGTCGATCGTGAAGGAGATCGAGGCGGCGCCGAGCAGTTCCTGGACCTCGGCAAAGTGCTCGCTGTCGGCCTCATCGAGGTGATCGAGCAGCAGCGGGGCGTCCTCGATCACCGACTTCGTGCCTTCATGGTCGGAGTCGAACGC
>JAENXK010000166.1 GCA_016649615.1 Thermoleophilia bacterium | reverse complement strand
GTTCGGGGCCCACCGCGTTTACGGCAGGATCCCGGCCTTCAACCACGCCGCGAAGAAGGTGGTGGCCGCCCAGGGGTGGCAGTTCGAGGGCAACATGCCGGGACACATCAAGCGCGACGGCGAGCTGCTCGACTGCGAGATCTGGGGGGTCTCGCCGGAGCAGTTCTTCGCCGCTGTGGCGAAGTGGTAGTCCGGGTCCGGTGGACTGTCGAGCCGAACTGATCGGGGACCGGGGCGAAGCCGCCTCCAGCGCGGACTTTTTCCGCTCACCCCGATTTCTGGAAGCCGAGGGCACCACCCACTCGCTGCGAATCACCGGCGGTGACGACGGCACCGTGGAGCTGGCCGCTCCGCTGGTGGTCCGGGACATCCCTGACAGCGACAGATTCGACGCGATTTCGCCCTACGGCTACCCCGGGCTCAGGCTCACCGGACCGGGCGGGTCCGGTCCCGGCCGCTCCGCCCCGGACGGGCCACCGGGCATCCCGGTCGACCCCGGGGAAATCGACTTCTCCGGGACCGGTCTGGTCACGGTCTTCCTCCGCCACGCGCTCGGCCGCCCGATCCCCCTGACCGGGGCCTCACCGAGGAACATCTGCCTGCTCTCGGACCCGGACCTTCCGCGCAAGAGCCGGATGTCCGATCGCCAGCAGATCCGCAAGAACCTGAAGAACGGCTACGAAATGAAACTCGTCGCCGGACCGGACAGTGGAAGCGACGCCCGGGCCGGGTTTTTCACCGCCTACACGGAAACCATGCGCCGGACCGATGCCGCCGAGCGCTACTTCTTCGAAGCCGGCTACTTTGACCGGATTCTCGGCGCCGACGGCACCTGGCTGGTGAGCGCCCGTGCTCCCGACGGCGGGATCGCGGCCGCCTCGATCGCGGTCCTCAGCGACGGCCTGCTGCACTATTACCTGTCCGGTACCGCCGACCGGTACCTGCGTGACTCGGCCATGAAGAACGTGATCGAAGCGATGATCTCGTTCGGCGATGAGACCGGTCTGGCGGTGAACCTGGGTGGCGGGATCACCCCGGGAGATCCGCTGGAAGAGTTCAAACGCGGCTTCGCCAACCGTGAAGAACAGTGGTACACCTCGGAGATAGTCTGCGACGGCGACGCTTGCGCGGAGTTGACCGTCGCCGGCGATCCCGGCGGGTTCTTTCCTCCTTACCGGGCTTGAACCTGCCGGCACCGACCCGCCCTGAAATTACTGTTCGCCGGAATCGCCGAACGAGGGCCCGGCCAGTGGTTTAAAGACGTTGACGTCCTCCGGGGCCTGACCATAGTGGCTGCGGCCGAACTCCCTGATCGCGTTGATCGTCGCGTCGCCTCTGAATTGCCTGCAGCCGATCAGGCTGGTCCAGGCGGTCGCCGCGACCGCGTATTTCATGTCCGGGTTCGGATAGAGCAGGGCACCCGAGTAGACCGTGTCGTAGAGCCCCTTGATGGCGAGCTGGTCACTTAGTGGCAGATCGGGGTCGTACTGGATCGCCACCCGGCCGTGTTCAAGCGAGTGCACGATGTCCTGCGGAGCAGCCGTTTCGATGTAAGCGCCGTCGGCCTGCTGCAACGGCGGACCGATGTGATCGCCGGAGGTCGGCGGTACGGTGCCGTACTCGGGAGCCGGATCTTCGCGGGTCAGATGATCCCGGCCCTCCTCGGGCAGTTCAACCCTCAGCCGGCACCCGGCTGCCGCGGCGGCCGCGGTCGAGTTCGTGGCCGGGGCCGGGGCCGGTGGTGGGGCCGTGGCGGCGCGATCGTCCGGGGCGAGACCGTTGGTGCTGCCGGTCGATGTTGCGATGTGGGCGGCGGCGCCGTCATCATCACCGCCCCCGGCAGTGAATGCCAGATAAAGCCCGCCGATGATCGCGGCGGCCATCGCCAGACCGATCAGGTAGCCGAGCGGCGTGGGTTTGTCGCGGCCCGGCCCGCCGGAACCGGAGTCATTCATGACCTGGTGGTCCGCCCCCGGGCACCCCGCCAGGGTTGAGCCGCCCGTAGCGCTCCCAGGACCGCCCTGGTCGCGGGTGCCTTGTTGAGCGCGTAAAAGTGGATTCCGGGGGCTCCCATGGCGACCAGTTCGGCGCTTTGCTGAGCCGCATAGGCGACCCCCAGGTTGAACTCGGCTTCAGGGTCGCCCTCGGCCGCCAGCATCGCCTGTTCGAGTTCGGCCGGGATGCTCGCGTCACAGAGATCACAGATCCGCTTGGTGTGGGCGTAGCCGGTGACCGGGATGATTCCGGCAAGGATCGGGACCGTGATACCCCTGGCCCTGGCCGCATCGACGAAATCGAAGTAGCTGCGGTTGTCGAAGAACAGCTGGGTGATCAGGAACTCGGCACCCGCGTCTACCTTGGTCTTGAGGTAGGTCAGGTCGGTTTCCAGATCGGGCGCCTCGGGATGGACCTCGGGAAAACAGGCTCCGCCGACGGAAAACCCGTACCGGTCGGTGATGAAGCCGGTCAGTTCGGCTGCGCTGCCGAGACCGCCGTCCGGCTGGACGAAGTCGGTTTCGCCCCGAGGAGGGTCTCCCCGCAGGGCGAATATGTTGTCGACACCGGCCCGCTCGAGCCGGTCGAGGGTCCCGGCCAGGCCATCTCTGGTCTCGCCCACGCAGCTCAGGTGGGCCATCACCTCGAGCCCGACCTCTTCCTTCAGGGCTGTGGTGATGTCGACCGTACCCTCGCGGGTCGATCCGCCGGCGCCATAGGTGACCGAGACAAAATCGAGCTCGAGCTCGGCCAGGTCCCGGGCGGTTTCGAGTAGCTGGTCCCGACCCTCCCCGGTCTTCGGGGGAAAGAACTCGACCGAAAAGACGGGCTGCCTGGAGGAGATGATCTCGGCGATTCTCACCGGCAGAGCCTAGCCGTAAGACGTCGTCGCCTCGTATCCGATCAATCGGGTGCAAGCCCCTGACCGGTCGCGGTCAGCCATATCGTGCGCCGGAGAATCTCCATGTCGAGCCGGGTTCTGGCCGACTACGTCGACCGGGGCTTGGTTCCGATTGTCCGAGTCTGGTCCCGTTTGCGCACAGTACGCACCACATGCCTGACCTTGCGAATAATCAGGCGAGGCTGAGTGAACATCACATAGTGGGAGCTGCGCCTGGCGATCCGGTGGCGGGCGTGGGGTGTCAGCTTGGCGAGGTCGTTCTGGGACTCGCGCCACGCTTTCTCGACCACGGAGGTGGTGAGGCCCGCGGGCAGGCCGTCGGGAAGGGACAGCGGGATCTTTCGCGAAATGACCCTGAGCGGGATGCGTCCCAGCGGATGGCGAGCCCCGGCCCGTCGCATCTCGGCGAAGCTCGGCCGGAACAGAATCTGCTCGAGGTCGGGGTAGGTGATTCCTGTGAGCGGGCCGTTGTTGAGTTTGTCGTAGGCGGCCACCTGGGCGGGATCCAGCGGTCCCTGAAGAAACTCGGAGAGAGCATCGACCAGAACCATGCCGGCGACCTGACGCGGGTAGGTACTCGCAAACAGACGGGCGATCAGGCCGCCGGTCGAATGCCCCACCAGCACATAGGGGCCGGGGACCCGGGCCGCCTTCAGCAGCAAGCGAAGGTCCGCGACGGCATCGGCCGCGGTTCGCGGCATGCGCACCGGCGAGCTGCGGCTGAACTCGGTCGGACCGAGCGTCGTCCCGGGCCTGTCGTAGGCGCAG
>JAENXK010000143.1 GCA_016649615.1 Thermoleophilia bacterium | reverse complement strand
TCGGTGCCGCCGTCGTCGCGGTCCTGCGGTTGCCCGTCGCGGCGACGATTCTTGCGGCCATCCTGGCGATGAAGGCAGGGTCGGGGGCGATGCCGCTGGTCATCGTCGGGATCGCCGCGGCGTACCTGACCACCCTCTACATGGACGGGGTGAGCTGGGTCGGGTCCAGTCGCGATGACGCCGCCGAACAGCCGCCGGCCACGCCCGCCGGGGCTACGGCCGCGCCAGACTCAGAACCCTAGTCGCGGACTTCGGACAGACTCACGAAAGCAGTGAGCAAAGCAAAAGGCCCCGGGGAGCGGAAGCGCTCCCCGGGGCCCGAGGCAGTTGGCGGCGCGCCTCAGCGCGCCGATCGGACTGTCCGGTCAGACGGCGTCCTCTTCCGAGCCGTAGATGATGATGCCCCAGACGATCCAGACCGCCAGGAAGAACAGGGCGAGTGACCAGAAGGGGTTTGAGCCCCCGACTCCGATCAGGTAGAAGATCGCGCCGAGGCTGCCGCCGATGATGCCGATCACCCTTCCGTAGGCGTTGCCGGCCATCAGTGAGAATCCACCGGTCAGCTGGACGACGCCGAGGATGATCAAGATCCACCCATAGGTGTGGAGGTCGGAGAAGATGAACCTCGTCTCATTGACGTAGACGCTGGCGTCGCCAAGCGCGCCAATCCCGTAAATAACGTTGAGCGTCCCCAGAATCAGCAACATAATTGCCGCGAAGACGACTCGTCCGGCACCCATCATTTGAAACCCCTTTCTAATGCCCGGCGGCTTATGCCCCGGGGCGCTGACCGTTCAAGCTGTCAGCGGTCGAACTCGTTTGTGAACCCGATACTACTTTTTGCCCGCCGATTTCGTCGAGACTTCACCCTCCAGGGATGAGGTTTCCAGTCGCGGGCAACTTCATCATTCACCGTTCCAGCAAGAAACCCTGTCTGCAATCACGGAATTGACTCATTCCCGCCCTCCGTCGCTGTCAGGCGGGCAGGGCGCTCGGCGCCACCCGGGCATTTCCCGGCGCCACCCGGGCCTTCCCGCCGCCGGTCGTGAAATGATTGCGCACCAGGATGGGCAAGATCGCAGGAACTCTGGTTGCGCTGCTCGTCGCGCTCGCGTTTGCCGGATGCGGGATCGATGTCGAGACCGGCACCTCCAAGCCTGCCGCCGAAAAGCCGGGCAAGCTGCCGCCGATAGAACACAATCGGGGTCCTGGCGGGTACCGTTCCGTGCTCAAGGGAGCATTGGGGTTCCTCAACGAATGGTGGAGTGAACGCTTCGTATCCCGGAGTGCTGACGCGGGGCCTCCGAACGAACTCGTCGCATACTGGACCCGAAACCAGGACAAGGGCTGCGCCGGCGGGCGGGCCGGCTGGAGAAACGCCCAGTACTGCCCTACCACCGACAGCATCTCCTGGGATGGCTACTGGGTTTACAACGGGCTGTACCGGAAGCTCGGAGAGACGGCGGTGGCCTTCCTGCTGGCCCACGAATACGGCCACCTCGTCCAGAAGAGGCTCGGCATCATCAACAAGTTTCCCCTGACCATCGAAGGTGAACTCAACGCCGACTGCCTGGCGGGCGCCTGGATGACCGGGGTTGACAGAAAGCTTTTCCGGTTCACCAATGCCGACTTTGAATCGCTGTACCTGGGGATCCTGGCGGTGGCCGATCCGGGTGGAGTTCCCTGGACGAATCCGGCCGCCCACGGCACCGCCCGGGAAAGGCGCCGGGCAGTGATTGTCGGCGCCGACCACGGCCTGGACGGCTGCCTGAACAGACTCGGGCCCGGCTTTTCAGCCTGAGCACATCGTCGCCGGCTCTGAACGTGGACGGCGCCGGGTCCCGCGTAACCCTAGGATCAGACGGGACAGCATCTACCTGTCCCAATCCGAGGAGAGACAAAATGGCCGAAGAAAACCGCCGCTTCCTGCTCGCCGAGCGCCCCACCGGGCCGGTTGACGAGAACACCTACGACCTGGTCCGCGAACCGGTCCCGGAGATCGGCGAGGGAGAGGCCCTGGTCCGGGTCCAGTGGATCTCGATCGACCCGACCAACCGGACCTGGATCGGCGAGACCCCGACCTACCTCCCCCCGGTGGCCATCGGCGAAGTCATGCGCGGGCTCGGGCTCGGCGAGGTCGTCGCCTCCAACAACGAGAACTTTCCGGTCGGCACGTTGGTGAACGGCCTCACCGGCTGGCAGGACTACGCCGTGATCAGCGACGAGAACCCGCTGATGGTGGTGCCCGAAGGGGTCAAGGCCGAGCCGGCACAACTGCTGGGCATGATGGGCATGACCGGGTGTACGGCCTACTTCGGCATGCTCGAGATCGGGGAGCCCAAGGAGGGAGAGACCGTGGTCGTCTCGGCTGCCGCGGGCGCGGTCGGCACGGTCGCCGGGCAGCTGGCCAAGATGAAGGGCGCCCGGGTGGTCGGGATAGCAGGTGGCCCCGAGAAATGCGCCTGGCTCACCGATGAACTCGGCTTCGACGCCGCGGTCGACTACAAAGCCGACGACTGGCGCGAGCAGCTGGTGGCCGCCACTCCGGACGGCATCGATGTTGACTTCGAGAACGTCGGCGGAGAAATCATGGAGGCGGTTTTCGCGCGCCTCAACATCCGCGCCCGGGTGGCACTGTGCGGCCTGATCTCGGGCTACAACGATGACGAACCGCCGCCCGGACCCCGCTCGTTCGGCAACCTGCTGATCAACCGGGTCAAGCTGCAGGGCTTCATCATCCTCGACTACTACCCCCGCTTCGGCGAGGCGATCGGCGATCTCTCGCAGTGGGTGTCCGAAGGCAAGCTCCGCTCGGAGGAGACGGTGGTCGAAGGCTTCGAAAAACTGCCGGACGCGCTCAACATGCTGTTCGCCGGAGAGAACATGGGTAAGCTTGTCGTCCGCATCGCCGACTGAGGCGGGGAATCACCGCGACGGCGGAGCGCTCCGAACAGGGACAACGAGAGGATTGGAATGAACGACAGTTCGAAGAAGAAACCGTTGAGGATCGTTCTGCTGGCGCTTGCCGGCCTGGTCGCTTCGCTCGCGCTCGCCGCCTGTGGTGGCGACAGCGCGATTTCAACCGGCAGCAGCAACGAAGACGTACCGACCGCACCGGGCGGTGAAGCTTCCGGCAACCTGAAGATCTCGAACTGGCCGCTCTACATTGACCGGCAGACCATCGGCGACTTCGAAGAGGCGTCCGGCATCAAGACCGACTACGTCGAGGACGTCAACGACAACGACGAGTTCTTCGGCAAGGTCCAGCCCCTGTTCAGCCAGGGTGATTCCGGTGGCAGGAGCATCGCGGTGACCAGCGACTGGATGTCGAACAAGATGTACGACCTCGGTTACATCCAGAAACTCGACCACGACGAGTTGAAAACGGTCGATGAGAACATGATCCCGAGCCTCAAGGACCCGAGCTTCGATCCCGGCAGGCAGTTCACCGTGCCCTGGCAGTCGGGCATGACCGGGCTGGTGGTGCGGTCCGATCTGGCACCTGACGTCAAGTCGGTCAACGATCTGTTTGACCCCAAGTACAAGGGCAAGGTCACCTTCCTGCGCGAGATGCGCGACACGGTTCCGGTGATAATGAAGGCCGACGGGATCGACCCGGCCGACGCCACCAAGGAGGACTGGCTCAACACGATCGACAAGATCAACCAGGCGGTCGAGAGCGGGCAGATCCGCCGCTTCACCGGCAACGACTACATCCAGGACCTGGCCAAAGGCTCGGTCGTGGCAACGATCGGCTGGTCCGGCGATGCCGTACAGGCCCAGGCCGACAACAAAAACATCAACTACGTCCAGCCGACCGAAGGCTGTGGGCTCTGGTCGGACAACATGATGATCCCGGTCGGCGCGCCGAACGCGGCCGCGGCGTACGAGTTCATGAACTACGTCTATGAGCCGGAGAACATGGCCCAGATCGTCGAATGGGTCAACTACATCAGCCCGGTCGAAGGAGTGAAGGAGATCCTGCTCGAAAAGGATCCTTCACTGGCCAAGAACCAGCTGATCTTCCCCTCGGACAAGTTCCTCGAGAACTGCTTCACCGTGGATTCGCCTCCGGGCGGGCCGGAGGACGTCAAGGAAGTCGAACAGGCTTTCCAGGACGTACTGGCCGGCTGATCATTCAAAGACGACCCGGGGCGCGTTGGCCGCAAAGCGGCCGGCGCGCCTCAGCGGCTTGATCATCTCCAGGTAGCGGCGGCGGGCGAGGGTCCGCTCCACCTCTTTCAGCACTTCGTCCCTGAGGGCGGGATCCTCGCCGAGCCGGGCCTCGACCTCCAGCCGGTAGATCTCGGTTGCCCTCGCGATTCCCTCGGACCTCATCGAGCGGTGGGCGCTATGACGATGGAACCGCTTCAGGTAGAGGGCGTCGGGAACCTCGACGAAGTGCCCGGCCAGAGCAAGCGAGAAGGTCCATGCCAGGTCGGGGGCATCCCCGGTAGGGGGAATCGGCCGGGCCGAGGCTCTCCTGAAGACCCCCCGC
>JAENXK010000233.1 GCA_016649615.1 Thermoleophilia bacterium | reverse complement strand
CGGGCCGAGACGGGCCAAGGCGGTGGCCGTGGTGAAGAGTTTGGTGTTTGACGCCAGTGAGCGTTTCGCCTTGCCGTTCAGCCCGCAGACCGTCTTCCCGCTGCCGAGGTCTTTGACCATCAGGCCGGGACGGCCGTTGCCCGTCCGGGCGAGGCTCTTCAGCCGGGGACAGATCCCGGCGGCGCTGGTCCGGGCTTCACCACCGGAGGCTTCGCTCTCCGGCAGGGCCCGGGCCGGAATCCTGGCGGGGCGATCGGGGTTGGGCAGCGGCAGCGGCGGACCGGAGGCCGTTTTGGTCGAACCGGCGGGCGCGCTGCCGGCGCCGACAGCCGGAACCAGCAGGCCGAGGCAGACCGCCGCGACGGCGGCCAGGGGGCGTTTCGGGATGGCCGGGGACTGGATTCTCATCGGTTCTGCAACAACTGGGAGGCCAAAGGTAGCGCCCGGAAGTCCTGAACCGGGGGGTGGCAGGCCGACTTGAGACCGTAGTTGCTGACATAATCCCCAGTTGATGGGCAAAGTCGTAAACATCGAGGATTCCTCAAAACGACGCGCCGAACGCAGCCGTCGCAAGACCTCGAAGACAGCATTGGTGCTGGGCGGAGGCGGATTCACCGGGGGGGTCTATGAAATCGGTGCGCTCCGGGCGATCGACCTTCTGGCGGTAAACGCCACGGTCAACGATTTCGACATGTATGTCGGCACCAGCGCCGGCTCGTTCATCGGCAGCATGCTCGCCGCCGGGGTGACCCCGGAGGAGATGATGCGGGTCCTGACCGATGAAGAAGACGCTCCGATCGAGCGACTGAGCCAGGACGTGATGCTGCGGCCGAACTTCGGTGAGTACGCGAAGAAGGCGGCAACCCTTCCGCTGCACATCGCTGGCATGGTCAAGAACCTGCTGCCGCGGATCGGCGACGTCTCGGCGATCGACATCGGCTATGGCCTGGCCGAGCATTTGCCGAGGGGCCTTTACGCGAACCACGGGATCGGCGATTACGTCAGGGAGGTGCTCGCCAGCCGCGGCGTCACCGACTCCTTCGACGCCCTCAAGCGCGACCTCTACCTGACCGCAACCGACCTCGACAGTGGTGATCGCGTCGTTCTCGGAGACAGTGACAGTGAATGGTCAGGCGTACCGATCTCCAAGGCGGTCGAGTGCTCGACCGCCCTGCCGCTGGTCTACCAGCCCGTCGAGGTGAACGGAAGGACCCTGATTGACGGCGGGATCTACTCGACCACCAACGTCGACGTGGCGGTTGAGCATGGAGCCGAATTCATCGTCGTGGTCAACCCGATGGTCCCTTACGTCAACGATCGCCACAGTGGGGTTACCACGGTTTCGGGGGGACGCGCCCGCCGGATCTCCGAGATGGGAGTCCCTGCGATCGCCAACCAGTCATTCCGCCTGCTGCTCCACCAGCGGCTGCACAAGATGGTCTCCTCCTGGGAGGAACGCTTCCCCGGAGTCGACATCCTCCTGCTCGAGCCCGAACTCGACGACGAGCTGATGTTCGGTACCTCGATCATGGACTACTCGCGTCGTCTCGATATTGCGACCCACGGTTTCGAGACGGTGACCCACAGGCTGGCCGGCGACTACGCCGACTACACCGCGATTGCCGAAAAGCACGGCATCCAGATCTCGGCCAAGCGGCTGCGGCGGGTCGTCCGCAAGATCAGGGAGCAGGAGACCTCCGAGGATTCG
>JAENXK010000138.1 GCA_016649615.1 Thermoleophilia bacterium | reverse complement strand
GTGCCCGGGTGACCGGTCTCGACGGCGCTCCGCGCCTGCTCGAGGTGGCCGCCGGCCGGGCCGACTCCGAAGATCTCCAGATCGACTGGATCCGGGGCGACTTTCACCAACTGCCGTTCGCCGAGAATTCCTTCGAGGTCGTGACCTCGGTCTTCGGCCTGATCTTCGCCGAGCGACCGGCCGAGGCGGCCGCAGAAATCGCTCGCGTCCTCACACCCACCGGCAGGCTCGCCTTCAGTACCTGGCTCGATGAGGGGCCGATAGCCGGGATTCAGGCAATCTTCGAGAGGCGTCTGGGCGACCCCCTGAGCCGGCCGGACGCAGAGGGGGACGCGTCGAGCGACTCGCCTCCGCTGGATTGGGGCGATCGCGATCAGTTGCGCCTGCTGTTCGCCGACCACGGGATCTCGATCCGTTGCGACCGGCAGGCGTTGAGCATGACCGCCGAATCACCCGAGGCCCAGAATGAGGCCTGGTTTACCCAACACCCGTTCTGGCTCGAGGCCGCGGACCAGCTTGATGACCCGGGCCGCGACGCCCTGCGAGAAGAATGCCTGACTGAGCTCCGCCGGGCCAACGAGGACCCGTCCGGCTTCCGGATCAGCCTGCCCTACCTGATCGCCATGGGCAGTCCGGTCTGACCGGACACATCCGGCCGCGGCACGCGGGATCCCGATGCTCGCCGGGGCAGCGATCCGGATCGCGGCTCAGCTGAGGATCACGAAGACCAGGAAGGCGAGGTACAGCGCCGCCCAGAGAGCGATCGAGATCTTGCCGAACTCGCTCCGGCGCCGCAGCGCCCAGTAGGCAACCACGCCCCCGGCCAGACCGAGCACCATCGACAGGACCGCGTACTTGTCGAGTGACCAGTCGATGAACACCATGCCGACGAAGACGGGAATCGTCGACTGAAAGACCATCGCGCCGGTTATGTTGCCGAGCGCCAGCGAGTCCTTGCCGTCCCGGACCCAGAAGTAGCTGTTCGCCTTTTCCGGAAGCTCGGTCGCCAGCGGAGCCAGGATCAGTGAAAGCACGATCGCAGGTGCCCCGATCGAATCGGCCAGGTGGAGCAGCCCCTCGACAAAGAGGTGGGCCCCGCCGACCATCGCCGCGAGGCCCAGCAGGAGCTGGATCACCATGATCGCGTTCGGCGGGCCGTCGGCGTGACGCTCGGTCCGGCGATCCATGATCAGGGGGTCCATCTCGTGGAACTCGGCCGATTCACCACCGTTTCTAATCGTCATCCAGACGTACCAGACGTAGGCCATCAGGAAGATGACGCCGGCGCCGATATTCAGCCAGGCGGGAGTCTCGATCACACCGATCACCAGGGCGATCGAGAAGAAGACCATGAAGAAGACCAGATCCCGGTCTAGCGTCTCGACGTGAACATCGAGATGGCGCCCCTGGGGCCGCCGCCTGACGTAAGCGAGAGCGGCCACGCCGACCAGGGCCATGGCGACCGTGGCCAGCAGAAAAGGGGCCCCTACGATCGCTCCAACCGCGACCTCGTCACTGCCGGCAGCCCCGCCGATGATCGCCACGATCGGAATCAATGTTTCCGGCATCGCCGTGCCGACCGCGGCCAGGATCGAGCCGACCGCTCCCTCGCCCAGGTTCAGCTTGTGGCCCAGCCACTCGATCGCGTTGGTGAAGAGGAGGGCTCCGGCCAGGATGATCGCGAAGCTGACGAAAAGAAGTAGGTATTCCATCGGTGGGGGTGTCCCGCCCTATTCGGAACCGGTCAGAGAGAACCGGATTCGGGTGGGTGGAAGCGCATTATCGGGGTCATCGATCGCCAGCGTCAGGTCGAGCCGCTCGAGCCGGCTGTCGTCGACGGCGGAATAGAGGTCGAACCCGGCCGCGGTAAGGGTCTCCCCGAGCCGCTCCAGCTCGCCCGGGCCCGGCACCCGACCGACTCCCCCGGCGTCGGCTCCGGACCGGTTGAACCGGCTCAGCCGCCGCACCAGCCGGTCTACGTCAATCGTCCCCGAGACATGGTCGGTCTCTGCCCCGCTGACCTCCGCGGTGCCCTCCGAACTGAGGTCTCGGAACAGTGAGCTGAGTCCCGCGTCGCCCCGGTCCGCGAGGGCCCGCCCGATGGCCGCATAGGCGTCGGCCGGAACCGGGAGGGTCCGGCTGTCGAGGACGCGGTCCTCGAAGCCGAGTGATTCGACCGTGATCTGAGCGGTAGCATCGGAGCCCTGATCAAGGTTCGCCGGGTTCAGCGTGCTCCGGATCACCGTCTCGGGATCCGGGGAGTCCTCACCACCGCAGCCGGTGGCGCCGGAGCCGACGACCGGGAGAAGGAGCAGGAGCAGGCAGAGGGTTACCCGTTTCAAGGGCGGGCAGCGTATACGCTCGCGGGTCTGATGCCACCGCGCACGATTCTCTATACCGGCAAAGGAGGCGTCGGCAAGACCAGCGTCGCCGCCGCCACTGCCCGGCGCTGCGCTGCCGCCGGCCAGAAGACCGTCGTCATGTCGACCGACCCCGCGCACAGCCTTTCCGACTCGCTCGGGACCGACCTGGGGCCCGACCCGACCGAGATCGCCCCGAACCTGTGGGGCCAGGAGGTGCTGGCCGCGGCGGAGATGCGGCGCAACTGGGATCGGGTCTCGACCTGGATGACCGGCCTGCTGCTCAATCAGGGAGTGGACCGGCTCCGGGCCGAAGAGCTGACCGTGCCGCCGGGCATGGACGAGCTCTTTTCGCTGCTCCAGATCAAACGCCATTGGGATGCCGACGAGTTCGACGTGGTCATCGTCGATTGCGCGCCCAGCGGCGAGACCTTGCGGCTGCTCGGCTTTCCCGAGGTCGCACAGTGGTGGGTGAAGAAGGCGTTTCCCTGGAACCGCAGCCTGCTCGGCGCGGCGGCCCCGCTGGCCCGTGCGCTGGAGCTGCCCCTGCCGGACCCCGATCTGATGGACGAGGTCGATCACCTGATCCACAACCTCCTGGCGATGGACGAGATCCTGCGTGACCATCAGTACTCCTCGATCCGGCTGGTGATGAATCCGGACCGGATGGTGGTCAACGAGGCCCGGCGCACGTTCACCTACCTCTGCCTCTACGGCTACCAGACCGACGCAGTAGTGGTGAACCGGATATTCCCGGATGAGGTCGAGGGCACCTATTTCGGGGCCTGGCGCGACCACCAGGCCGGCCAGCTGGTTGCCGTCGAGCAGGGGTTCTCACCGATCCCGATCCTGACCTCCCGCTACTTCGAGGAAGAGGTGATCGGCGAAGCGATGCACGACCGGCTCAGCAGTGAACTGTTCGGCGAGGATGCCCCGGACCAGATCTACCACCCCGGGCTGGCCCGGGAAGTCACCAGCGAGGGCGACCGCACGGTAATCAGGCTGCTGGCGCCGTTCGTCGAGAAAGAGGAGATCAACCTGCAGCACGTGGGAGAGGAGCTGGTGATTACAATCGGGGACGTGCGTCGCACAATCATGCTGCCGTCCGGCCTGGCGCAGCGAGATCCCAGCCGGGCCTCGTTCAAAGACGGAACACTCGAGATCACTTACGAAGATGCCCAACCCGCACCGGCCTGAAAAATCGAAAACCGATGACCTCCCCCCGGGAGCGGATCGCTTCTGGGGCCAGTTTTCCCAGGCCCGCGCCGGTCGCTCCGAAGACGAGGGTCCGGATCGGGGTGAAGCCGGCCGGGAGGAGCGCGGTACCGGGCAGGAATGCCTCGAGTGGTGCCCCATATGTCGCTCGGCCGAACTGCTGAGGGCAACCGCTTCACCGGAGATGCGACGGCAGCTTCAGACGATTCAGAACGAGGCTTTCCAGATTTTCAGGGCCTTCGCCGTGGCCTACGCCGAGCGCGGCAGCGGGGACCCGTTCGCCGGTCCGGGTGATGGCCAGGGCCCCGCTCCGGAAGGAAAGAGACCCGGGGGGCGGCGCTCGGACGACACCGGCGGCGACGGACCCGGCGAACCGCGGGTCAGCGACATCTCAATCGAGTGAGGGCGGGTCGATGCCCCACCGTTCCATCCCGGCCTCGATCTCGCTGATCACCGTCTGAAGCACCGCGACCCGGGCGAATCGTTTCGAATCGCCAGGGATCACATGCCACCAGGCGCCCTCGGCGCCGGTCTTTTCGAACATCTCCTCGACCGCCTTCGCGTATTTGTCGCGCCGATCGCGGTTTCGCCAGTCTTCTTCGGTCAGCTTCCAGTCTTTGAGCGGATCCTCGGCCCGGGCCTCGAACCGCCGCAGCTGTTCCTCGAGCGAGATGTGCAGCCAGAACTTGATCAGGATCGTTCCCTCGTCCACCAGCGCCCTCTCGAAGTCCCGGATCTCGCTGTAGGAGCGTTTCCACTCCTTCTTTTTGGCGAAACCCTCGACCCGTTCGACCAGCACCCTGCCGTACCAGGTGCGGTCGAATACGGCCATGCCGCCCCACCCGGGCAGTGCGGGCCAGAACCGCCAGAGGAAATGGTGCCGGAGCTCGTCCTCGGTCGGCGCCGCAAACTGGACCACGCGCACGTGCCTCGGGTCCAGGGGAGCCACCAGCCGCTTGATCGCACCGCCCTTGCCGGAGGCGTCCCATCCTTCGAACAGGATGCAGACCGGAGGCCCCAGCTTGGCGGTCCCGAGTTGGCCTCCGAGAGTGAGTCGCAATGCAGTCAGGCGATCCTGAGCCTCGCGCAGCCGCTTGTTGCCCTCCTTGCGCTTGAACTTCAGCGAGAGATC
>JAENXK010000058.1 GCA_016649615.1 Thermoleophilia bacterium | reverse complement strand
GCCAGGCACTCGGCGTACCCGGGCTGCTTCTCGGCTGGACTCCTTTCCTGAAGAAAAAGGTCCAGAAACAGTCGGCCCTGCTGCTTGCATCGGAGGATTGAAGCACCGCGGTCCGACCGGCCGGTCACCGTTGACCCCGCGGGGCGAAGCGATCACCGACCGGCTGGTCTGCACCAGGCCGGAACCGGCCGCTGCCGGCGGATACCAGCAGTTGTTCAGTCGGCCGGAAATCGGTGAGTGGCTCCGTCCACCGCCCTTGGAACCGTTCACCCGCCCCGGTATCGAAACGATGTTTCGTGCCGACCGGACTCACAGGGAAAGTCACGGATTCGGGCCCTGGGCTCTGCGGGAGCGCGATTCGGGTGATTTCGCCGGCCGGGCCGGTCTGGCCTGGACCCGGGTTGAAGGAGGCCCGATGGTCGAGTTGCCCTGGGCCATCCTGCCGGGGCGGCAGGGCAGTGGATTCGCGACCGAGGCCGCGCTCGCCGCGGTTGAAACGGCCCGCGATCTCGATCTGGACAGGGTCGTCTCGCTGACCCTGCCCGGCAACCGCGCCTCGATCCGGGTCATGGACAAGGCAGGGCTGACCAGGTCGGGCGAGGTCGGGCACGCCGGGCTGCCACACCTGCTCTACGAGCTCAGGCTGTGATGATCCGGCTTGACGGAACGCCGCCGCCGCCGGGTCGGGGGGCATAATCCGGACCGATGACCGCTCTGTACGTGTTCCTGGCCGGCGGGGCCGGGGTGCTCGCCCGCTACGGGATCTCCTCGGCCTTTCACGGTGACGCCCTGCCGTGGGCGACAGTCGCGATCAACGTGGCCGGCTCCTTTCTGCTCGGAATTCTGCTGGTCGTTTCCGGGGACTGGATCAGCACCCAGTTGAGGGTGACGATCGGGGTCGGGTTCCTCGGCGGGTTCACCACCTTTTCGACTTTCTCCAACCAGGCCTGGGTCGACATCGAAGCCGGCGAGCCGATGCGGGCCTTCGTCTACATCGCGGTCTCGGTCATGCTGGGCCTGCTCGCGGCTGCCGCCGGCTTTTACCTGGCCCGCGCTCTGGACTAGCCGGTTGTTCCTCCGTCGGACCGTTCTCAGTCAGGTTTTCGGCGAACCGGGCCGGGAGTCGGAGCCCGACGTGTCCCGGCTGCCGAAGACCGCGGTTCCGACCCGGACGATCGTGGCGCCTTCTTCGATCGCGACCTCGAGGTCGCCGCTCATGCCCATCGACAGCTCGTTCATCTCAACCCCGTCGAGATTCAGTTCCCGGACCTGATCCCGTAGTTCCCGCAGTCGGTGCAGGCTGGGGCGGGCCTTCTCCTGATCGTCGGTGAACAGGCCGATCGTCATCAGGCCCCGGATCCGGAGCCGGTCGAGCCGGCCGGCCTCGGTGGCAAAGGCCTCGAGGTTGTCCGGGTCCAGTCCGAATTTGGACTCCTCGCGGGAGGTGTTCACCTGGAGCAGGACGTCGAGCTGCTCATCCTCGCGTTCGAGCCTCTTCTGCAGCTTGTTGGCCAGCGAGATGCGGTCGAGTGACTGTAGGCAGCTGATGTAGGGGACCAGCGCGTTGATCTTGTTCGACTGGAGGTGGCCGATGAAGTGGCGCTCGTAGTCGAGATCGTCGAGGGCCTCGAATTTCGGGCGGACCTCCTGAACCCGGTTCTCGGCGACCAGGGTCGCGCCCGCCTCGATCGCTACGCGGATTTTCTCCGGCTCGACGGTCTTCGTCGCCAGCAGCAGCCGGACCTCGTCCGGATCGCGGCCGGCGGCCTCGCAGGCGGCCCTGATCCGGCTCCACACCGCGTCCAGGCCGGCCCGGATCCGGGCCGCTTCGGCGGGGTCGTTCATTCGGTCGAGTCCCGCATCTCGGAGAAGACGGCGGTCGGCGAACCGGCGCGGGCGCTTCGCTTTTCGTCTGCGATCACGTGTGAGACCGCGTTGATCAGGGCGAGGTGGGTGAAGGCCTGGGGGAAGTTGCCCAGCTGTCGCCCGGAGCTTGCTTCGAACTCCTCGGCGAACAGGTTCAGCTCGCCGCACAGACCGAGCAGTCGCTCGCAGAGCGTTCTCGCATCTTCCCGTTCGCCGATTTCGGAAAGGGCGGAGACCATCCAGAATGTGCAGATCAAGAAGGTTCCCTCCTCGCCGTGAAGACCGTCATCTGTCTCATCGGTGAGGTAGCGGAGGGTCAGACCCCCGTCGTCAAGCTCGTCGCGTACGGCGAGCACGGTCGCGCGGATGCGTGGGTCGTCGGCCGGCAGGAACCGGACCAGCGGCATCAGCAGTACCGAGGCGTCGAGGGCGTCGGTTTCGTAGTGCTGGCGGAAAACCCCGTCGCGCTGTCCTTTCTCGATGATCTCCGCTTTGATCTCGTCGGCCTTCGCGTTCCATTTGTCGGCCAGCCCGGAATTGCCGTACTCGGCCGCCATCCTGGCGCCACGGTCCACCGCAACCCAGATCATCAGCTTCGAGGAGACGTAGTGCCGCGGCTCGCCGCGGGCCTCCCATATCCCCTGGTCGGGGTTGGGCCAGGCAGTGATCGCGTCCTCGACCAGGCCACGGACCAGACCGCGCAGTTCGTCGGATGCGTCCTCCGGCCTGAGCGCGAGCCGGTTGACGTAGATCGAGTCGAGCAGCGCCCCCCAGACGTCATTCTGCTTCTGGTCGTAGGCGCCGTTTCCGATCCGGACCGGCTTCGCACCCTCGTAGCCGGCGAGGTCGTCGAGCGTGTGCTCGGTCAGGTCGTTTTCTCCGCCGATCCCGTACATGATCTGGAGGTCGCCGTCGCGTTCCATCGCCCGCTCCCTGACGAACCTCATGAATGCCATTGCTTCTTCGTCAAAGCCGAGCGAATGCAGTGACCAGAGGGCGAAGGTCGAGTCCCGGATCCAGCTGAAGCGGTAGTCCCAGTTTCGCTCGCCGCCGGGCGTCTCCGGCAGGGAAGTGGTCGCCGCCGCGAGCAGGGCCCCGGTCGGGGCGTAGATGAGGCCCTTGAGTACCAGGGCCGAGCGCTGCAGGTGAATCCGCCAGGGGTGGTCGGGAAAGTTGCCGCGGAGCAGCCATTCCCGCCAGATCCTCTGGGTCGCGTCGAGCCTCTCGGCGGCCTCGGGTGCGCTGCGCGGACGTGAAGCGATGCCCTCGCCCCAGTTCAGCGAACAGAATGCCGTCTGGCCCTGTTTCAACTTGAGCGACCCGGAAATGATGCCCTGATCGAGTTCCAGGTCGAGGCCGGTATTCAGGGCGAGTTCGACGCCCCCGTTCTCGGTCCAGGCTTCGCCCAGTTCACCTCCGCTCCAGACTGCAGACCGGGATCCATACTCGAACCGCGGGGTGCAGCTCAATTCGAGATCGACTTCCCCTTCGATGCAGTAGGCGACCCGGATCAGGGAGCGATCGGTCTCGTGCTCGATCGCTACCTCCCCGGGACCACCCTGATCACTCCAGGCGGCCAGGGTCAGCGCGTCGCGGATCACCACCCACCCGGTATCGGTCGACCAGGTTGTCTCCAGGACCAGCGTTCCCGGCTGGTAGCGGCGGCTGAGCGGCGCCGCCACCCCGCGGGGGGCGAACCGGAAGCTGCCGGCGCTTCGGTCGAGGATCGCACCGAAGACGCTGGGCGAGTCGAACCTCGGCACACAGAGCCATTCGACCGCTCCGTCGGGCGCGACCAGGGCCGAGGTGTGGCAGTCCGAGAGGAAGCCGAGGCTGCCTATCGGAGGAAAGGGGGAGGCGGTCAGGTGATTCCTTCCGCTTCGAACTCCCGGAGAAAGCCCTCGAACAGCCGGCTGGGACCCTGTTCGTCACGGAGAATCGCGATCACCACGTCCCGGGTGACCGGTTCGATTCGGTCGGTGATTTCGCTGATCTCCTGGGCCAGGATTCCTCCGCTCCGGGTCATTTCGCTCCTTCTCGACTTGCCGGATCGGGACTCATTGGTTCCCTGCCGGGTTCGATTCAACCTAGCACCGGAGCTGGCGCATTTTCAAAGCCGCCCGCCTGGCGCTACCCTGAAAGGCCGTGCCGGACCTGTTCACACTCCCTCTCGCCGGGCTCAGCCCGACCGCGGTCGCGCTGCTCGAACTGACCCCGGTCACCCTGGCCGTGATCGCTTACTGGCACCGGGCGATGACCCTTTCCTGGGATGAACGACGGGTTCCGGCATGGCGCCAGATCTGTTTTGGCAGCGGGATCTTCCTGATCCTCGCGGTGCTGTTCAGTCCCTGGGGATATCTCGCCGAGGAACTCGTGATCGCCCACATGGTCGAGCATCTGATCCTGGCCGATATCGCCGCCCTGCTCCTGGTCCTGGGCCTGACCAGGTCGGTCCTTCAACCGGTCCTCGCGATCCCCTTCTTCAACCGGCTTCAGTTCCTGGCCAGCCCGCTGGTCGCGTATCCGCTGTGGGCGATCAACCTCTTCGTCTGGCACATACCGGCGCTCTACGAGGCCGCCTACGGTGGTGCGCTGATCCACGGGGTCGAGCACGGCAGCTTCATCCTTTTCGGGACATTGATGTGGAT
The DNA here is from genome assembly GCA_016649615.1 of Thermoleophilia bacterium. GTDB lineage: Bacteria > Actinomycetota > Thermoleophilia > Solirubrobacterales > 70-9 > 67-14. Next base: position 7,037 of record JAENXK010000058.1, on the reverse strand, counting down.
GCCGGTCTTCGGGCCGTTGCCGGTTCCGTCCTGGTTCGGTCCCGGCGCGAAGATCATCTACACGGTGATGGTCCGTTTCACCGCGGGCATCCTCGGCAACATCCTGATGTGGACCCAGTTCCCGATATATGACAACTACGCCGAAGGTCAGATCAAGTGGGGGCTGAGCGCGGTCGCCGACCAGAGCATCGCCGGGGTGATCATGATGGTCGAGGGCACCTTCCTGATCATGGGGGTGCTGGCCTGGACCTACTTCGAATCGGCCGACCGCAGCATGAGAAAGCAGGAACTGATCGATCTCGCCCTGGCAGAGGGGGCCGAAGTCGACGAACGCAGGGTCGAACGGGCGGTCCGTTCGGGGCACGACGACCTTCTCGAAAAGCGGATTCTGGCCGGGGAGTTCGGCGGCCGGTGAAGCGGGCGCCGCTGCGGGCCTGGCTGGTGACCGGGCCGATCGGTCGCCTGGTCGGGTTCACTCTCGACTTCGCCCGGGAGTTGCGGGCGATGTGGGCCCGCCGGCGCCGCCGGAAGCCGGGTTGAGCGCCGATCGCCCAAGCGAAACTCGCTAGGGTCAGGCGACCTTGAAGACCACCGTCACAGAACTTGAAGATTCCCGGGTCCGCGTCGAGGCCGAAGTCGACCCGAAAGAGGTCGGTGTCCAGACCCAGCGCGCCGCGCGAAGCCTAGCCCGGGAGATGCGCCTGCCCGGATTCCGCAAGGGGAAGGCACCACCCTCGCTGGTGGTCCAGCGGCTCGGATTCGAATCGGTCTTCGAGCAGGCCCTTCGCGACGCCCTGCCGGAGTGGTACCAGCGGGCCGTCTATGACTCCGGGGTCGTGCCGATCGGTGACCCCGAGGTTGAGGTGACCAGCGCCCCGTCGGAAGACGGGGAAGCGGTCGGGTTCAAGTTCGAGGTCGGGGTGAGGCCGGGGGCCGAACTCGGCCAGTACCTGGGACTGACGGTCGAAAAGCCCGATACCAGGGTGCCCGAGGACGTGATCGACCGCGAGGTCGACCGCTTGCGGGAAGGCATGGCAAGCCTTGATCCGGTCGATCGCAAGGCCGCCGAAGGCGATCACGTGCTGGTCGATTTCGTCGGCAGCCTCGACGGGGTCGAGTTCGAGGGCGGTACCGCGACCGATCACATGATCGAGGTCGGATCGGGGAACCTGATCGACGACTTCGAGGAGCAGATCATCGGCGCCGGGGCCGGCGATGAGGTCGAAGTCAACGTGATCTTCCCCGAGGAGTACGGGGCGGCCGAGCTGGCCGGACAGGACGCCGTTTTTGCGGTGACGGTGAAAGAGGTCCGGGAAAAGAAACTGCCCGAAGCCGACGATGACTTTGCCGCCGAGGCTTCCGAATTCGACTCGCTGGAGGAACTGCGGGCGGACATCTCGTCGAAACTGGCCGAAAGCGCGGCCGAGCGATCGGAACAGGACTTCCGGGTGGCCGCGGTCGACGCCGCCGTCGAAAACGCCACGGTCGATCTGCCCGGCGCGATCGTCCAGGCGCGCGGCGAGGAGCGGTGGGAGCGGGTCGAGCGTCAGATGGCCGGACAGGGCATGAACCCCGATACCTACCTCCAGATGCAGGGCAAGACCAAGGGCGAGGTCATCGAAGAGTCGCTGCCTGACGCCGCGCAGGAGATCCGTCGTGAGGCGGTCCTGGTCGCGGTTGCCGACGCCGAGGCTGTTGAAGTCTCCGATGAGGAACTCGAGGGCGAGCTGGAGCACATGGCCGGCCACGAACGCACGACCGCCGCCAAGCTGCTTGAACGGCTGAAGCGCGACGGCCGCCATGAGATGGTCGCGGCAGACATCCGGGTCCGAAAGGCGATCGACCGGATCGCAGAGACCGCCGAGCCGGTCGCCATGGGAGCCGAGAAGACCATGGAAAAGCTCTGGACCCCGGGCGATCCCCGCTGATCTTGGACCCCGCTGGCCCCGGTCGCCGCGGATCCCGGTCCCCGTTGGCTCCGGTTTCCAGGTTCGATTTTTCTCAATAGCGGACCTTTTCCGACACAGAAAGCCCGGAACGCCGACCCGGTACGCCCGGAGCGCCGACCCGGTAAGCCCGGACAGCGGTCCGGAACCTGTCCAGATGGCCAGAGCCTGCCATGACGCCGCTCTATGACGCCGGATGGCCACCGGGCCGCCCGCCGAACGGCATCTATAGACTCGCCGCCATGAGCCCACTTGTACCCATGGTTGTCGAACAGACCTCGCGCGGCGAGCGTTCGTTCGACATTTATTCCCGTCTCCTCAACGAGCGCATCATCTTTCTCGGCACCGGTGTCAACGAAGACATCGCCAACCTGATCGTCGCCCAGTTGCTCCACCTCGAGTCCGAGGACCCCGAGAAGGACATCAGCCTTTACGTCAACTCGCCCGGGGGTTCGGTCTATGCCGGCCTGGCGATCTACGACACGATGCAGTTCATCAAGCCCGACGTGCAGACCATCTGCGTCGGGATCGCGATGAGCATGGGCGCGCTGCTCCTGGCCGGGGGGGCGGAAGGCAAGCGCATGTCGCTACCCAACTCGAAGATCCTGATTCACCAGGTTTCATCGGGCTTCCAGGGCCAGGCGACCGACATCGAAATTCATGCCAACGAGATCATCGATACCCGCAGCCGGCTCGACAAGATCCTCGCCAAGCACACCAAACAGGATCTCGAGAAGATCACCCACGACACCGAGCGCGACTACTTCATGAGCTCCGACGAGGCCAGGGAGTACGGCATCGTCGACAAGGTCATCGAGCATCACTAGAGCCGTTCGCGCCGGATCTGCCGGGGCACTCGCGCTGCTGGTCGCCGCCGCCGGTTCCACTCTGACCGGTGGACCCGCCGTCGCGGCCGGAGATCCCGGACCACCCGGGTTTCGCCTGGTGGCCGGCGCCGTCGCGCCCTCGCAGGCGGTCCCCGGCTCGATTCGGCCGGTACGACTGATCTACCGCTTCAGGGCCCGCCGGGCGACCGGTGTCGCGATCCGGGTGATCAGGGCCGGCACGGGCAGTACGGTGCGTCGTTTCAGGACACCCCTGCGACGACCAGGGGCGTGGCACCGCCAGACCTGGAACGGGTTGACGAAGCGGGGCAGGCCGGTGCCGTCCGGCAGGTACCGAATCGCGATCGGATCCGCCGGGGGGCCGCGGCGGATCCTCGGTCACCTGCGGATTCACGGTCATACATTTCCGGTGGCCGGTCCACACGGGGTGCGGGGTCCGGTCGGCCTGTTCGGGGCGGCGCGGCTGGGCGGCAGGATCCACGAGGGCTTCGATGTGACCGCGGCGTGCGGCAGCCCGCTGGTCGCGGTCCGCCCGGGCAGGATTCTGAAGACCGCGTTCGACGGCCGCTATCTCGGCAACTACGTCGTGCTCAAGGGCGCCGGTGAGCGCCGTACCTACCTTTATGCCCACCTGAAACGACCGGCGGCCGCTCGAACCGGTCAGTCGGTGAAAGCGGGCCGGCGACTGGGCGCGGTCGGCCAGACCGGCAACGCGGCAGGCACACCCTGCCACCTTCACATCGAGGTCCGCTCGCGCGGCCGGCTGCTCGATCCCCGGCCGTTTCTTTCTGCCGCCGACTGGTAGGCCGGCCGGACTCACCGGGGGAGATCCCGTTCAGGGGAAGGATTCTGGCATTGTGACCGTAAGTAGCTCGGCAAAAGGCGGCCAGACGGCGGCCAGACAAGAGGAGACTTACCAATGAGTAGCGAAAGCGGGAACGCCGGTCATCTCGACATCGGCGGCGTATTCGAGTCAACCAAGGAGATTTACGGGGGAGCCTTCGGCACAGTCTGGCTGGCCGCACTGATCATCTGGATTCCCACCGCGATAATCGTGGCGTTGCTCGGCACCGACACGGTCTTCTTCTCGATCGGCAAAATCATCTCTGCGCTGGCCGGTGTCTGGCTCACCGGGACGTTCGTGAAAATCGTGCAGGACGTCGAAAGTGACGGCCGAGTCGACTCATCCATCGGTGAGCTTTTCGGCGCCGTCTTTCCCCGGCTGCTTTCACTGCTGGTTATGGGCATCATCATCGGGGTCTGCATCGGTATCGGCCTCATTTTCTTCATCATTCCGGGAATCATCATCGCCCTGATGTGGATCGTCGCCGTCCCCGCGATGATCGTCGAAAACAAGGGGATCTTTGATTCGCTCGGACGCAGCCTCGAGCTGACCAAGGGCAACTGGATGCGGATTCTGGGCGTCGGAGTCCTGATCCTTCTCGCCTTCCTGGTCATCGGCGCAGTCTCGGCCCTGCTGGTCGCTATCACCCCGTTCCTGGGGGCGATTGCTCTGGTGGTGCTCGCAGTCCTGATCTATCCCTACATGCAGATGATCGTCACGGTGCTCTACTTCCGCCTGGTCGAGCTCAAGGAAGGAGCCGTGGCTGCGGTCGAAGAGACCGTGGTCGTCGACGAGCAGGTCGATCCTCCGCCGGCCGTCTGACCGGCATCGCCGGAATCCGCTGACGGTACATCTCGTCAGCGTTCGAGATTGAACGACCGGGCCATCGCCATTCCAGCGGTGGCCCGGTTGCGTTGTTTTCCGGAATAGAGAGCCCGGGCGTCGGAACTCTCTACGCCGCAATCGTGCCCGCGTTTGCGAGGGCCCAGATCCAGCCCGCCCCGATCAGCGTGACTACGATGAAAACCGGGGAGTTGCCGGACCGGCGAAGCCTGGCGGGATTCAGCCAGGAACGCCCGGCGGCGCCGAACAGGCCGAGCACGACCGCGGTGAGTGCCACGAACACCCACACCGCGTTGAAGGAAAGGAATTCGGGGTTGCCGGCCGAGGCGAGGCTGAAGGCCCTGGTCCCCCCGCAAAAAGGACACGGCAGTCCGGTCGCGATCAGGAAGAGACAGTCTGTAGGCAGTACGCCGGATTCGTGAGCCCCCACCAGGAGGGGAGAGGCAAGAAAGGGGAGTATTCCGGCCACGATCAACGCGAGTCCGATTGAGCGGTCGCCGGGAATCGATCGAATACGAGTCACTGGAGCGATCCTATCGGCGCAGGAAGGTATTGCTTTCGATCGAGACCGGCCGGAATGTCCGGTCTCCTCCAGGATCCGAAAACTGACTAGGATCAGCCGGACCGTCGGCTGAACGTGTCTGCCGGCCACACCTATCGGAGAGGGAAAATGAACGACTCGCAAGCGACACCGCCTTCAGAGCCCACGCCTCCAGAAGAGCCGACACCAGCACCGCCTTCAGAGCCGACGCCGCCGTCAGAGTCGTCAGAGCCGACGCCTCCAGCAGTGCCGAAGCCGCCTCCGCCTCCGACTCCGACTCCGACTCCGGCTGCGGCTTCACCGTCGCAAACCGCGGGCGCATCCGGGGCGGCGCCGGCGGCCGCCGGGCCCCCGAAATCAGGCAAGGCCACCGCCTCGATGGTGCTCGGAATCGTCGGGCTGGTCGCGCTCACCTGCGGCTGGGTGTTGCTTCAGATCCCGTCGATCGTCATGGGGATCCTGGCAATAGTCTTCGGCAAGCAGGCTCAGCGCGACATTGCTGAAAGGCCTGAACTGGAAGGCGGACCCCAGGCAACCGCCGGGTTCGTCATGGGTATCATCACCGTGTCTCTGGCGGCCGTGACGTTCCTGGTTCTGATCATCGCCAACGCCTGATCGCGGGACACCTGCTCCGGTTCAGGCTTCCAGTTCGTAGGTGAGCCAGGTCGACTTCTCGGCCCCGATCGAGTCGTAGAGGGCCTGAGCGGCGCGGTTGTCCGGTGCGGTCGACCATTCCAGGCATGAGGCGCCCGAGTCGCGGGCCAGTTCGAGCCCGCCCTCGATCAACATGCGGCCGACCCCTTTGCCACGGACGTCCTCGACCACGTAAAGGTCGTTCATCAGCACGGTCCTGGTGGCGGTCAGCGAGCTCTTGTGGCGGTAGTAGCACCCGAACCCGACCAGGCGCTCGCCGTCCCAGGCCCCGAGGAGCCAGCCGCTGTGGTCGGAGCCGACGAAGCGGCCGAAGAACTCGCGGTTACGCCCGGGGTCGATGTCGTCGACTTCATAGAAGCGCTGATAGGCCGCCAGCAGCGGTTCTACCTCGGGGAACGTCTCTTCGGTGATCGGTCTGACTTCGATTGGCATGAAACGACCCTAACCGCTGGCCGGACGACGCCGACCCCGGCAAGTTCCTTCCCGCCGGCAGGGACCCCGGCGGCACCCGCGTATTAGGGGCCGAACCCGGAAAACCGGGAGCCGAGACTCGCCCGGCACTAGAGTGAGACTCGGCCGGCACAATCGCGACCCAGGAGGGTAGAACGCTGGCACGTCCCACTGATTCCAATGAGCAGCTGCTCTGCAGCTTTTGCGGCAAGTCACAGCGCCAGGTGAAGAAGCTGATCGCCGGTCCCGGGGTTTACATCTGCGACGAGTGCATCGACCTCTGCAACGAGATCATCGACGAGGAACTGGTCACCACCACCTCAAAGGGACAGGGAATCGATCTCGACCAGTTGCCGAAGCCGCAGGAGATCAACTCGGTGCTGGACGAATACGTGGTCGGCCAGGAGTCGGCCAAGCGGTCGCTCTCGGTAGCCGTATACAACCATTACAAGCGGGTCCGTATGGCCGAAAGCGAGGACCCCGAGGTCGAACTTGAGAAGTCGAACATCATGCTGCTCGGCCCGACCGGCTGCGGCAAGACGCTGCTTGCCCAGACATTGGCCCGGATCCTCAACGTTCCGTTCGCGATCGCCGATGCGACCGCCCTGACCGAGGCCGGTTATGTCGGCGAAGACGTCGAGAACATCCTGCTCAAGTTGATCCAGGCCGCCGAATACGACGTCAAGAAGGCCGAGACCGGGATCATCTACATCGATGAGATCGACAAGATCGCCCGCAAGTCGGAGAACCCGTCGATCACTCGCGATGTTTCCGGCGAGGGTGTCCAGCAGGCACTGTTGAAGATCCTCGAGGGGACCACCGCCTCCGTGCCGCCGCAGGGCGGCCGGAAGCACCCGCATCAGGAATTCATCCAGATCGATACCACCAACGTGTTGTTCATCTGCGGTGGTGCG
>JAENXK010000153.1 GCA_016649615.1 Thermoleophilia bacterium | reverse complement strand
TGCTCAACCAGGTCGCCGAGAGCAGCGATCTGGAGGCCAGTGAAGTCGTCCTCCGCTTCGGACTGCATTGGGGGTCGACCGTGTACGTCGGCAGCATCGTGACCGGGGGGCGATCCGAGGTCACCGCGCTCGGGGACGAGGTGAACGAAGCGGCACGGATTGAAGCCTGCGCCGGCGGTGGGCAGACCCTGGCTTCGAAAAGCCTGGTCGAACGACTGGACCCCGAGGACGCGATGGCTCTTTCCCTGGATCCCGAGCACATCACCTACGCCCAGCTCGGTGAGCTTGATACCGCGACCGAGAAGGCCCGCCGCGACGCTCCTGCGATCGCTGTCTGCGACGTCCAGGAGAGGTAGGGGACCCTGCTCCGACCGGCCTGACCCCCCGGGCATTGCCGTAAGCTGCCGTTCATGATCGTCGGCTTTATCGGATCCGGAAACATGGCAGCCGCCATGGCCCGCGGGTGGGCCGGCTCGGACGCCGGGGACCCCCCGGAACTGCTGTTCACCGATTCGGGATCCGGCAGGGCGACCGCGCTCGCGAGCGAGGTCGGCGGAGGTGCCGCAGAGTCAAATTCTGAATTGGTCGAGAAGTCGGACTTCGTGGTCCTCGCGACCAAACCGGGTGCGCTCGACGAGGTAGCCGACGCCGTGCCGCCCCCGAAGGCCCTGCTTTCGCTGCTCGGGGGAACGCCGCTCGAGAGGGTGACAAGACTTTTCCCGGACACCCCCGTCCTTCGGCTGATGCCCAATCTCGCGGTCGAGGTGAACCGGGGCGTCATCTGCATGGCCCGACCGGAGCAGACCGATCCAGAGTTGGCGGCCGAGGCGGCCTCGCTGCTGGCTCCGCTCGGCACCGTCATAGAACTTGAGGACAAGTTCATGGACGCCGCCACAGCCGTCATGGGCTGCACTCCCGCCTATTTCGCGCATGTGGCCGATGTCCTGATTCGCATCGGTATCGAAGAGGGCCTGCAGCCGGCGGAGAGCCTGGCCATGGTCAGCGAGAGCCTCGCGGGTTCGGCCGACCTGCTGCGTCACCGGACCCCGTTCGAGATCCGCGTGGCGGTCGCCTCGCCCGGTGGCAGCACCGAAGCCGGGCTCGATGCTCTGGAGGAAGCCGGTGGAGGCGAAGCATTTCGCAAGGCCGCACAGTCCTCCCTGACCCGGATGCGCGGCGACTGAGTGCCTCCTGTGATTTCGGCGATCACGCGCGGTGATCTGGCCACCTACGTAAACGCACTCTTCACCGTGTACATCATCCTGATCTTCATCCGGATCATTCTTTCCTGGGTGCCACGGCTCCCGGACAGCCGCCCGTTGGCGGCAGTCGTCGCCTTCGTAAGGGATACGACCGATCCGTACCTGAACGTCTTCCGGCGGATCCTGCCTCCGGTCGGCGGTTCGGGGTTTGCCCTGGACCTGAGCCCGATCATCGGGGTGATCCTGCTGGTGGTCGCGCAGTCTGTGGTGGTCGGGCTGGTCCGGGGGTGAAGGGCGGCACCCCCCTCCTGCGGGCCGGCGTGGTCGCAGCCGTCGTCATAGTGCTGGACCAGGTCAGCAAGGCACTGGTCACCTCGGAGATAGAACGCGGATCGGTGGTCGAGGTGGCCGGCCCGCTCGAACTGACCCTGAGTCACAACGACGGTGTTGCCTTCGGCCTGGCCGGCGGGGGCGGGCCTTTGGTCATCGTGCTCAGCATGATCGCCCTGGTCGCGCTCGGGGCCTTTGTCGCTTCAGCGCCCGACCGGCGTGGCGTCTGGCTGGCCGCAGGACTGATCTTCGGCGGTGCGGTCGGCAATCTGATTGACCGGGTCAGGCTCGGTCATGTGGTTGATTTCATCATGCTGCCGAGCTGGCCTGCCTTCAACCTGGCTGACTGTGCGATCACCGTGGGGGTGGTCCTGCTCGCCTGGTACCTGATCATGGACGACCCGTCCCGGCAGGCCCCTTCCGATGGTGCAGATGAAGCCGAGGCTGCGTGACCGAGGCGCGGCCAGGTTCATTGGAGGTCGTCTTTCGGGACGAGTTCCTCGCGGTCGTCGACAAGCCGGCTGACCTGGTCGTTCACCCGGCTCCCTCGCACTCCGGATCGACCCTGGTCGAGTTGCTCGGTGATCAACTCAGGGGCGGGGAGGACCCGGAGCGCCCGGGGATCGTCCACCGGCTGGACCGCGGCACCAGCGGCCTGCTCGTGGTCGCCCGGGAGGAACAGACCCACGCCGACCTCCAGCGAATGATCAGGGAGAGGAAGGTGGGGAGGACCTACCTTGCTTTGGCCGACGGGCGCTTTCGCTCGAGGACCGGGACGGTCGACGCGCCGATCGGCAGGGCGGTACGCCGGCGGCACCGGATGGCGGTCAACGGCGCCTCCCCGCGTGAGGCCAGAACCCACTTCACGGTGGTCGAGGCCCTGCGTCGCGACAGCCTGCTGGAAGTGAAACTGGAAACCGGCCGGACCCACCAGATCAGGGTCCACATGGAAGCGATCGGGCATCCGCTGGTAGGCGACGAAACTTACGGCGGACCGGCCCGCTATGAGCTGGAAAGACAGTTCCTCCACTCGTCGCGGCTCGCCTTCAGACATCCGCGGACCGGCGAAGAACTCTCATTCGGATCGGCCCTTCCTGCGGACCTGGAACGGGCCCTTGCTCTGGCCCGGAGTGCCTGAGATCCCGAGACCCTCTTTACCACTACAATCCCCAGCCCAACAAATCTCTATCCCCCGGACCCACCGGAAGGCGGCTCCTGCCCATTGAAACCGGGTTTCCGCCGAACGGACCGGGTGGCTCTGCAAAGACCATCATTCAAGGAGAAGTATGTCCCAGATAGGTATCCAGGAATTGCTGGAGGCCGGAGTCCACTTCGGCCACCAGACCAGTCGGTGGAATCCGAACATGCGCCGGTACATCGCCGGCGAGCTCGACGGAATCCACGTCATCGACCTCATGCAGACCGAGCAGATGCTGGAGGACGCCCGACGGTTCGTCGGTGAGCTGACCAGCGGCGGTGGCAAGGTTCTCTTCGTCGGCACCAAAAAGCAGGCCTCGACCGTGGTCGAAGACTGGGCCACGAAATCGGACATGCCGTTCGTCAGCCGACGCTGGCTGCCGGGGCTCCTGACCAACTTCAACATTGCCTCGGCCAGGATCAAACGGCTCCACGAACTGACCGAACTGACCGAATCGGGACAGATAGAGCTGCTGCCCACTAAGGAGCGCATGAACATGCAGGCCGAGCTGGCAAAGCTCGAATTCGCCCTGGGCGGAGTGCGTGACATGGACCGGGTTCCGGATGCGGTCTTCATCATCGACCTCAAGGCCGAAGAGATCGCCCTGCGCGAGGCCACCCGCCTCCGCCTGCCCGTGATCGCCCTGGTCGACACCAACTGCGACCCCGGCAACATCGACTACGTGGTTCCCGGCAACGATGACGCTATCCGCTCCTGTGGGCTGGTCATCTCGACCGTGGGGTCGGCAGTTGAGGAGGGCGCCGGTGCCTGGGCGGTGATCGAAGAAAAGCGACGGGCCGAGGAGCAGGCCCGCCGGGAGAAGGAAGAGGAAGAGCGCAGGAAGAGGGAAGACGAAGAGCGGGTCCGGCGAGAGGCGATTGAGAAAGAACAGGCCGAGCAGAAGGCACGCGAGCGAGCTGAAGAGATGGCGAAGGCCGAAACCGAAAAGAGCAAGCCCGCGCCGAAACCGAAGCCGGCAAAACCTGAAAAGCCCGCCGACGAAGCCAAGCCGGCCGAGCAGCCGCATCCCCAGGCCGTGCCCGATCATCCCCAGGCCGTGCCCGATCATCCCCAGGCCGTCGTCCCGGACCATCCTCAGGCGGTAAAAGCGGATGCGGCGGCGCCTGAGGAAACTGAGACGAAGAAGGAGAAGGCCGCCGCGTCAAAGCCGGCGGGCGGCAGCCAGGAGGAATCGGACAGTGAGTAACCAGATAACGGCAGCGGACGTCCAGGCGCTGAGGCAGCAGACCGGGGCCGGCATGATGGACAGCAAAGCCGCCCTGACCGAGGCCGAAGGCGACGTCGAGCGCGCAATTGAGCTGTTGCGGGTCAAGGG
>JAENXK010000037.1 GCA_016649615.1 Thermoleophilia bacterium | reverse complement strand
TCGCCCCCGGGCCGGTCAAACCGGTACAGCACGAGGTGGCGGGTCGCATTCGACGTACCCTCCCGATATGCACGCTTGAAGTCCCCGCTCCGGGAAAGTCGTCGGCGCCTGGGTGATCCAGGGCCGGGGTTCGCCATACTCAGACGGCGAGCCGCTTGCGGCCCTTGCGGCGACGCCGGCGAATGACTTCGCGGCCCCCCTTGGTGCTCATCCGGCTACGGAATCCGTGGGTTTTCGCCCGCTTGCGTTTCTTTGGCTGGTACGTACGCTTCATTGGAGTCGGCCAGTATACGGAGCCGCCCCGCCGCTTGCGGCTTCAAGACTTTTTCCCGCGATTTGCGGAGCCATCCACCGGCGCTTCATCACACCGCCGCTATGGTCGTGCCCCACCCTCCCCTACGACCGAAACACTCTGTGACCCCAGCTCCCGACTCCGTCCACGCCCTTTCTACCGCCAGCCTGAAAGCAGGCGAATCGGCCGCGGAAACGGCTTGGGAAGCCACAAAACGCAGTCTGGCCAGAAGTCTGCCCGAATCTACTTACCGGATGTGGCTGGCCCCTGTCAGGGCCACCGCGATTCGCGCAGACCGGCTCTACCTTGAAGCTCCCGATTCGATCCGGACCTGGGTCGAGCGACGCTACACCGACCTGATTGAGCGCTCCCTGAAAGAGGGTCAGTCCGGGCTCTCTTCAATCAGTTTCGAGGGTCCCGCTCCGCTGGCCTCTTCCCGGGCCGGTGTTCGCTCCAGCTCACTACCGAACCCGACCCACCTCTTTGACCGATTCGTCATCGGGCCCGGCAATCATCTCGCCCACGCCGCTGCACTGGCGGTCGCCGAAGCGCCATCCGAGGCCTATAACCCGCTCTTTCTCCACGGCGAGCCCGGACTCGGAAAAACCCATCTGCTCGGAGCGATCGCCAACTACCTCCAGCAGAACGTCCCCGAACTGAACGTCCTCTACGCCAGCGCTGAATCGTTCACCGCTGAATTTGTCACCGCCCTGCGCGAAGACGGAACTTTGGAATTCAAGCGGCGCTACCGCGATCTCGATGTACTCCTGATCGACGACATCCAGTTCATCGCCAGTAAAGCGGCTACCGAAGAGGAATTCTTCCACACGTTCAACACTCTTTATGAGTCGGGGAGCCAGATAGTCCTCTCGGCCGACCGCATGCCGACCGAGATAAGCACTCTCGCCGATCGACTGAGCGACCGTTTCGAGTGGGGCCTGACCGTTCCGCTGGAACAGCCGAACCTGGCCACCAGGCTCACCGTGCTCCGCCGCCTGGTCACCGAAGCCGGCCTCGAGGTCTCCGACCAGGAAGCACTGACCCTGTTGGCGAAAAGGGTCAAGAGCAACCTCCGTCAACTCCACGGTGCCCTGACCAGGAGTATCGCCGAGGCCTCACTCAAGTCGACCCCGCTCAACTCCGAGTTGATCCAGCGCGTCTTCCCCTCGCGGGCGGGTCCCGACGGTCCGGTCACCCCTGAGCGCATCCGCGAAGCAACCGCCGCCCACTTCCAGACCGGAGTCGAGACCCTTGAATCCCGCCGTCGTGACGCCAACACGATCAGGGCCAGACATGTCGCCATCTTCCTCACCCGGGAGATGAGCGATCTCTCCCTGCCCCAGATCGGCGCTCTCTACGGCGACCGCGACCATACGACCGTGCTCAACTCGATCAGGCGGATTGATCAGCAACTACTGGCCGACCCGGAAGTGACCAGGGCTGTGGAGTCGATCAGGGCGACCATCCACAGCCGTGGTGGTCCGGTCTCGTGAACCGCCGCCATACTTGCGACAATCCCCACAGCTTCCACCGGCCATCCACGTCTGTTTGCCCCCTGGCGAGCGGTTTCCTGTACTTGCGCACCTGTATCCACAGACCAACAAACTCAATGAGGTAGCTGGCTTTGAAGTTTTCTGTAAAGAACGCTGAACTTTCGTCCAAACTTACCTCGGTGGCCAGAAACGTCGCCAAGAGTGGCAGCAATCCCGCACTTGGCGGGATCCTGGTTGAGCTATCCGAAGGACGCCTCTCACTCAGTTCGACTGACGGCAACAAGAGTCTCCGGGTCCCGGTTCATATCGACGGACCGCATGAGGGTAATGGCAAGGCTCTACTGCCGGGCCGGCTGTTTTCGGACATTTCGAGGCTGTTGGGAGCGGGCCAGGTCGAATTCGAATACAGGACCGCGGAACGCGACGTCGAATTACGTTCAGGAAGCTCCAATTTTCATATCCGGACACTTTCCGGAGAGGATTTCCCACCCCTGCCGGAGCCGGGCGAAGAAACCGTTTCGCTGGGGCGTGAGGCCCTGCTCGAAACAATCGAGCTGGTGGCCCGGGCTGCCTCGAGTGACGACATGCGTCCCGTCCTGACCAGCGTCCAGGTACTGGCCTCCGGGAGTGAAATGACCATGGTCGCGACCGACTCATACCGGCTGGCGGTGAAGAAGACCGCCCTGGCGACCCCGGTGCCGGTCGAACTGGATAAGAACGTCCCGGCTCAGGCGCTGAACGAGCTCTCCCGGCTGCTTTCGGGGAGCGACACCGAGGCGGTGAGACTGACGGTGACCGACCGCGACGTGATTTTCGAGGTCGACGGGGCCGTTCTTTCGACGACCACGGTAGACGGTCAGTTTCCGAACTACCAGCAGCTTTTCCCCGAGACATACGATCACGACGTGAGGCTGCCGCGGAATGAGTTACTCGAGTCGGTCAAGCGCGTGAGTCAGATGGCCCAGAAGAACCGACCACTCAAGATAAGCCTCTCACCGGGGGAGTTGACGATCTCGGCCGAAACTCCGGACCTGGGTGACGCTGAAGAAAAGCTCCCGGCCAGCTTCGAGGGCGATGAACTCAGTATCGGCTTCAACCACGAATTCTTTCGCGCCGGGATCGAGGCGATCAAGGGCGACGAAGTGATGCTGCGCGTGATTTCACCACTCAGACCGGGTCTGCTGCAGCCCGTCGATGACGATGATTTTCGCTACCTGGTGATGCCGATACGCCTCAACGAGTAGCCGGCGATGTGGGTCGCTTCGGTCGCGGCCGATTCGCTGCGCTCGCTGGACGGGGTGAAACTCGAGCTCGATCGCAGGGTGACCGCGATCGTCGGCCCCAACGGTGCCGGCAAGACGAACCTGGTCGAGGCGGTCTACTTCGGGTTGACCGGGCGCTCCTTTCGCACCGCTGACCGACGCGACCTGATCCCGTTCGGGGCCTCTATCGCACGGTGCCGGGTAGTGATCAGCGGCGAAAACGACGATCCTGATCACGTGTTCATGGCTTCATCCAGCCGAGGGGAAGGCTCGCGCTACACGATGGATGGCGCCGGGATCGAGCGCAGCGAAGCTGCCTCCTACCGGCCGGCAACCACTGTCTTCTCGCCCGATCGGCTGGAACTGGTGAAGGGACCGCCGTCCGGCAGGAGGGCCCACGTTGACAGTTACATAGCGGCAAGGTGGCCGTCGAGAAATGAGCTCCGCCGGCGTTTCGGACGGGCCCTGGCCCAGAGAAACGCTTTGATAGCCCGGCTCCGGGAGGGGGGCGGGGATCGCTCCCAGTTGACCACGTGGAATCACCAGTTCGCCGCGTCTGGATCCGAACTGGCCGCCGCCCGCGACGCCGCGGTCAGAGAACTGGGTGGCTTTTTCACCGAAGCGGCGGCGGATCTCGGGCTGGACGGTGAAACCGACCTGGCTTATCGGCCCGGCTCGGCGATCGAGGCCGACGCGATCGAGGCCGGTCTGGAAGAAAGGATCGAAAACGATCTTCGACTAGGGAGAACCAGTTGGGGTCCCCACCATGACGAGATCCGGCTCGAGCTGGACGGCCGGCAGCTGCGTCGATTCGGCTCCCAGGGCCAGCAGCGGATCGGGCTCCTGGCACTACTGTTCGCTGAACGCTCGGCGATTCTGGGCAGTGGAGCCAACCCGCCACTGATGCTCCTGGACGATGTGATGAGCGAGCTCGACGGCGATCGCCGCGGGCGACTGGTCGGAAGGCTGCTCGACGGCGGCCAGAGTCTGATCACGGCCGCCGAACCCGACCTCGTTCCTCCGGTGGAGGGTGTGCGCCGGATAGCGATCGAAGAGTTGACGGCGGGCGCGGGATGAGGGATGGGCGCGGCAGGGGTCGGCAACCGAAACCACTGAGCGAATCACTGAACAGGGTTCGGGAAGGCCTCGCGCCGAAAACCCCGCTGGCCAGAATCCAGGGTGTCTGGGCGACTGCGGTGGGACCCCAGATTGCCGCGGCAACCGAGGTGATCTCGGAGCGTGACGGAACGGTCACCGTCGAGTGCTCGAGCACGGTATGGGCTCAGGAACTCGAGCTGATGTCAAGCCAGCTCCTGGTCAAACTGAACCGCGAACTCGACGGTTCGGGACCGGAAAAACTCCGTTTCCGGGCCTCCGGCTGAGCCCCGCCGGCGCAAGCCCGATGCGCCAATCCTAAAAACCGCCTGTTTGCAGGGTTTTTCTGGCGAGGGGGCGAGGTTCAATCCGCTCGGTACTGGTATCATTGAACCCTGACTTACGGGTTAGCCGAAGCTCACGTCATCCGCCCCTAGCAGAGCCACGCGGCAGGCCCTGAACAGTTCCTTGAAAGGCAGTAGTTGGCTGAGAAAACAAGTAGTGGAGACGCCTCGTACGAGGCCAAGGACATCACTGTCCTCGAAGGCCTTGAGGCGGTCCGCAAACGACCGGGCATGTACATCGGTTCGACCGGACCCCGCGGACTCCACCACCTGGTCTACGAAGTGGTCGACAACTCGGTCGACGAGGCCATCGCCGGTCACTGCGACTCGGTCACCGTGGTCATCCATCCGGACAACCGCTGCACCGTCTCCGACGACGGCCGCGGGATCCCGGTCGACGAGATGCCGAAGGAGAAGCGGCCGGCGGCAGAAGTGGTGCTGACAGTCCTTCACGCGGGCGGCAAGTTCGGTGACGGAGGCGGATACAAAGTTTCCGGCGGCCTGCATGGCGTCGGGGTCTCGGTGGTCAACGCCCTATCGGAGCAACTCCACCTGAGGATCAGCCGGGACGGATTCGTCTGGGACCAGGATTACGAGCGCGGAATTCCCCAAGGGCCTCTGGCCAAAGGAGAGCCGACCAAGGAGTCCGGCACAGAGATCACCTTCTTCGCCGACCACGAGATCTTCGAGGACGTCGACTACGACTTCAACACCCTGCTCGACCGGCTCCGCGAAACGGCCTTCCTCACCCGCGGGCTGAAGATCGAACTGAATGATCGGCGAGCCGAGGGCGAGCGGATCGCCTTTCAGTACGACGGAGGCATAGAAGACTTCGTCCGTTATCTCAACGAAAACCGGGAGGCGATGCACGAAAAGATCGTCTACTTCGAGGGCGACGAGGACGACGGCCAGGTCGAAGTTGCGATGCAGTGGAACTCGTCCTACCAGGAGTCGATCTTCAGCTTTGCGAACAACATCAACACCCATGAAGGAGGAACGCACCTCTCCGGTTTTCGCTCGGCGCTGACCAGAACCCTCAACGCCTACGCGCGCAGCAAGGGCATCCTCAAAGAAAAGGATGCGAACCTGGCCGGTGAGGATGTGCGCGAGGGGCTGACCGCGGTGATCTCGGTCAAACTTCACGACCCCCAGTTCGAAGGCCAGACCAAGACAAAGCTCGGCAACCCGCCGATCAGGGGTCTGGTGGAGGAGACGGTTAACCGGAAGCTGGCGGAGTTCCTCGAAGAAAACCCCGGCGAAGGCCGCCGGATCATCACCAAGGCGCTCGAGGCATCCCGGGCGAGGATGGCCGCCCGCAAGGCGAGGGACCTGACCCGCCGTAAGTCCGCCCTGGAAAATTCGACCCTGCCCGGCAAGCTAGCCGACTGCACGGTCCGCGATCCCGAACTGGCGGAGATCTTCGTGGTCGAGGGGGATTCGGCCGGCGGCTCGGCGAAACAGGCCCGCGACCGCTCGACCCAGGCGGTCCTGCCGCTTCGCGGCAAGATCATCAACGTCGAAAAGAGCCGGATCGACAAGGTCCTGGCCAACAACGAGATCCAGGCGATGATCACCGCGATCGGAACCGGAATCCATGATGAGTTCAACCTCGAGGACGCCCGTTACCACAAGATCATCATGGCGACCGATGCCGATGTGGACGGCGCCCACATCAGGACCCTGGTCCTGACCTTCCTGTACCGGCAGATGCAGCCGTTGATTGACGCCGGCTTCGTCTACATAGCCAAGCCGCCGCTTTACAAAGTCAAGCGCGGCAACCAGGAGACCTATCTCGAGAAGGAGATCGAACTCGAAGAGCTGCTGTTGCGCGACCGGCTCGAGCAGTTCGAGGTGATCTCCGCAGACGACCGGAAGACCAGCCTGAACAAGAGCCGCTGGCAGGGATACGTCAGACGGTCGAAGGAGTACGCAGGCTGGGAGGCGGCCCTCCAGGCAGATTTCGGCAACGA
This sequence comes from Thermoleophilia bacterium, assembly GCA_016649615.1. GTDB lineage: Bacteria > Actinomycetota > Thermoleophilia > Solirubrobacterales > 70-9 > 67-14. The sequence goes on along the minus strand of JAENXK010000037.1, from coordinate 10,628 downwards.
CACGATCCGCTTTGTCGCGGATTCCAGGCTGCTTGACGAAACTGCAGTCACGATCGATCAGGTGCGAAGTGTGATGAGTGACATCGATCAGGACGAGGACACCTTTGCCACCGAGATCGTTTCCGAAGCAGGCGAGGACCTGGTGGTCAAGGCACTTCACCGCCGCTCCGGACTGGCCCGCAACCACACTCTTCCGGCCCGGCTGTTTGAAAGCAGTGAGTATCGACGCTTCGCGGAAGTACATGCCGAACTGCTCTCGATGTTCGGCCGGCCCCCGTTCCGGGTGACCCTGAAGGATCGGGCCGAAGAAGCGACCAGCTTTACCGACCTCCACCGGGCGGTACTCGACCTGGCCAAGCACGGGGTGCAGCTGACGCGGTTCAAGGGCCTTGGCGAAATGAACGCCGACCAGCTTCGGGAAACGACAATGGATCCGGCGACCCGGACCCTTCAGCGGGTCACTCTCGATGATGCCACCGCTGCCGACCAGATCTTCTCGATGCTGATGGGCGACCAGGTGTCATCCCGGCGAACCTTCATCGAGACGTACGCCAAGGAAGCGAGCAATCTTGATGTTTGACCGACGCCGGCACGCCGCTGAGAAGCTTGCCGAAGAAGCGGCCCGAACCGGTGACCGGAGCAGGGGGGACTGATGGCGCTTGAAGCCCTGACCGGCCATATCGAGGATCGTGAGCTCGAACTCGAGATGCGCTCGTCCTACATCGACTACGCGATGAGCGTGATCGTGGGCCGGGCCCTGCCCGATGTACGCGACGGACTGAAGCCGGTCCACCGCCGGGTTCTTTACGCGATGCACGACCTCGGCCTCCAGCCGAACCGGACCTACCGCAAGTGCGCCTTCATCGTCGGGGACGTGATGGGCAAGTACCACCCCCACGGCGATGCTTCGATCTACGACACCCTGGTCCGCATGGCGCAGGACTTCTCCCTGCGTTACCCCCTGGTCGACGGCCAGGGGAACTTCGGCTCGATCGATGAGGATTCGGCCGCCGCGATGCGCTACACCGAAGCGCGACTGACCCGCCTGGCGACCGAAATGCTGCGCGACATCGACTCGGACACGGTCGACTTCGGTCCCAACTACGACGAGACCCAGCGCGAACCTCTGGTTCTGCCGGCCCGCATCCCCAACCTCCTGGTCAACGGAGCCTCCGGGATCGCGGTCGGCATGGCGACCAATATTCCCCCGCACAACCTGCGGGAAATAGCGGGAGCGGTCGGCGCCTACATCGATGACCGCGACATCGGTCTCGACGGCCTGATGAAACATGTTTCCGGCCCGGACTTCCCGGGTGGCGGGATCATGGATCCGAGCGGGATCCGCGATGGATACGCCACCGGGCGTGGCAGTGTGAGGGTCCGGGGGAGAGTGCACTCGGAGCCGCTGAAGGGCGGCAAAGACGCGCTGATCGTGACCGAACTGCCGTTCACCGTGAAGAAGGGCGGCGAGGGAGGGTTCATCACCAAGATCGCCAACCTGGTCCGCGACAAGAAGCTCGACGGGATTTCCGACCTGCGCGACGAGACCGACCGGACAGGGATGCGAGTGGTGGTCGAGCTCAAACGTGGCGCGGTTCCCAACGTGGTCCTCAACAACCTCTTCAAGAAGACCCAGCTTCAAACCTCGTTCGGCATGAACATGGTCTCGCTGGTCGACGGGGTTCCGAAGACGCTCGGTCTGAGGGACATGATCCGCTACTACGTCGAGCACCAGCGCGAAGTAGTAACCCGCCGGACCCAGTTCAAACTGAGGCGGGCGGAGGCTCGGGCCCACATTCTCGAAGGGCTGCTGATCGCGCTCGACAACCTCGACGCGGTCATCAGCCTGATCAGATCGTCGCCCGACCCTGACACTGCCCGAGAGGGACTGATCTCGGAGTTCGAGCTCTCCCGCGAGCAGGCCCAGGCGATTCTCGACATGCGGCTCCAGCGGCTGACCGCGCTGGAGTCGGACAAGATCCGGGCCGAGCACGTCGAGCTGATGGAGCTGATCACCGAGCTGCGGGCGATTCTCGGCGACGAGGACCGGATTTACGCCATGGTCAGGGAAGAGCTGGCCGACATCGTCGAGACCCACGGCGACGACCGACGAACCGAGATCCAGCCGTTCGGCGGCGACGTCAACGTCGAAGACACGATCGCCGAAGAGCAGATGGTGATCTCACTGACCAAGTCCGGCTACGTCAAGCGGCTGGGGGTCGGTTCCTATCGCAAGCAGCATCGGGGCGGCATCGGGGTGACCGGAATGAACCTCAAGGAAGGTGACTACATCGAGCACCTACACATCTGCTCGACCCATGACTACCTGCTCTTCTTCACCAATGCTGGCAAGGTGTACCGCAAGAAGGTCTACGAACTGCCCGAAGGTGCCCGCACCGCCAGGGGAAGCGCCCTGGTTAATCTGCTGCCGCTGCGTGAAGGGGAACGCGTGATGGCGGTCATCCCGACGCGCGAATTCAAGGAAAACCGCTATATCGTCTTCGCCACGGCCGAGGGTCAGGTCAAGAAGACGGAGTTCACCGAGTACAACACGCGGATCGAGGCCGACGGGATAATTGCGATCAAGATCCGCGAGGGTGACGAACTGGTCGGCGTACAACTGACCTCGGGCGACGATGACCTGCTGCTGGTTTCGAAGTCCGGCCACGCCTCGCGTTTCAACGAAGACCAGACCCGGCCGATGGGCCGTGGTACTGCCGGCGTCCGTGGCATGAACGTCAACCAGAAGGGCAACCGTGTTCTGGCCCTGAACGTGGCCCGGGACGAATCCGAACTGCTCGTGGTGACCGAGAATGGCTACGGCAAGCGAACGGCACTGTCCGAGTACCCGGTGAAGAACCGCGGTACGAAAGGCGTACTGACGGCGAAGCTGACCGAAGCCAAGGGCGGCCTCGCCGGAGCGTTGATCGTGCGGGGGCACCAGGAACTGCTCTTCATCACCGAGAACGGCATGGTCCAGCGTACCTCGGTGGCCGGCATACGCAAGACCGGCCGCGCCACCCAGGGAGTCAAGGCGATGAACGTGCGCGACGATGACCGCATCAGCGCCGTCGCGCTGGTGGTCGAGTCCGCGGTCACCTCCGAAGCCGGGGAAGAGGATGAGGCCGGCCAGGACGAGTTGCCGGACGGCGAGTCGGCAGCCGACGTGGCGCCGGGCGAGTTGCCGGAAGAGGCGGAAGCGGATCCGCAAGTGGAGGACGGCTCGGGCGACGGTTCCGAGTAGCTGCTGCGCCGGGACATGTCACCCGGCCCGGTCAGGGGTATCGGGTCCGATCAGGAAAGGGCTGGATCGGCGGTCGCGCTGAGGTAGGAACCGAGGATCTGGACCGACTCGGCCTTGAGCCGGAGCGCCTCGATCGCCGCCAGGAGCGCGGGCTCACTTTCCCGGCCTTCGACGTCGATGAAGAAGCGGTATCGGCCGAGCTCGCGCCGCAGTGGTCGCGACTCGATCCGGACAAGGTTGATCTCCCGCTGCGAGAACTCCAGCAGCGCTTCGACCAGCGCGCCGGGATGATCGGCACCCAGTTCGGAAAAGACGATGGTCGTCTTCCAGGCGTCCCCCTCGGCGCCGCTGTCTTCAGTGAGCCGGCCGGACCGGCGATCGTCGCGGGGGGCGAGCCAGACGAACCGCGTCACGTTGCCCGGCTCGTCTTCGATTTCTTCGCGTAGCACGACGCAGTCGTATATGCCGGCGGCCGTGGCGGGTGCGAGCGCGGCCAGAGGGCGGTCACTCCGGCTTACCTCGCGAACCGCCGCGCTGGTGCTGGCGGCGACCCGAAGCTCGGCCTCGGGGAGTTCATTTCGGAGGAACCGGTCGCACTGGGCGAGTGGCTGGGGGTGTGAGATCACCGCCTCTATGCGGCTCGGGTCAAGAGGGGTGCGGGCGATCAGAGCCGAGCGAACCGGGTGGTCGTACTCACCGACGATGGTCACCGCCCCGGCCTGATCAACGAGGCTGTCGAGGGTTGCCCGGATCGAGCCCTCGATCGAGTTTTCGACCGGAACCAGAACCCGGTCGGCTTCGCCTCGTCCGATCGTCTCGATGGCTTCGCGGATTCCCTCGCAGGGGACGGTGGTCGAGTCGGCGGGGGCGAAGCCGCTCTGCCCCAGTGCGTCTTCGCTGAAGGTGCCGGCCGGCCCGAGATAGGCGACTCGCAAAGCGGCCTAACCGAAGCTGACCGGGTAAGTCGCCTCGTTGTTATCGAGGACCTGTTCCCCGGGAACGGCTTCCACCTTGACCTCGAGCGATACTTCGCCGGTCGGGGCGGGAGTGAGCAGGATCGATGCGGTACCGGTTTCGCCGGCCCCAAGCGAGGAAATCTTCTCGGTCAGGGTGTCGCCCCCGACCGTCACCGAAACTTCGACGTTGTTCTCGCTCGAGTCCCCCTGGTTCTGCACTTCAACGTCGACAACCGGCTCAACCCCGCTTGCGATCTGGGTCGTGCCCGAGGAGTCGAGCGGGATGCCGCCGATCGAGACCGTCCCCAGGCCGGTCCCGTGGACACCGCCGTCGGTCGGCGTGGACGACCCGCCGGCAACGCCTGCCAGGGCCGATTCGACCTCGGCCGGGTCTCCCCACTTGACCGGGTCGGGTACGAACGTGCTGAGCGGCACCCGTGGCGCCGAGGCCCCGTTGCTCTCGATCGTGGAGTCGATCTGATGCCGGGTCACCTGGTTGTAGAGCACGTCCGCCGCGGAAAGGACCTGCATCTCATTGGCGATCTGCTTCATCGCCTTGTCCCGGCCCTGTTCACCGAGCGCCGTGCTCATCCGCTCGGCGATCGTGTCCATCGCTCCGGAGCGCAGCTGGTAGACGAGGGTCAGGGTGTCCTGGGCAGAACTCATGTCGCCCGGGGTGTCCAGCTTTTCGACCCTGCCGAGGAAGCCGGCCATCGCGCTGCGGTCGGACTCGATCTCCGCGGTGAAGTCGGTGACGGTCAGATCCCCGGGATCCTCGAGTCGGCCGTAGAAGGATTTGCTGAGGCTGTTGGTCTCATCGACTATCTGGGTGACGCTGTTCGCATAGTCGTCGAGCGAGCGGTTCTTGCGGGCATCGAGGCAGCCCTTGGCTCCGATCACCAGCAGGATCAGGACCAGAAGGCCGACGCCGAGGGCGATCGCCCTGCGGGCCAGCACCTGCTGACCGCCACCCGATCCGCCCGACCCACGGGACCGGCGGCGGCCCGTCCTTCCGCCGGCGGGCTCCGTTGGCGAGCCGGCCAGATCGTCGTCTTCCCCCGGATCGACGGGGTCGGGTTCGTTGTACTCGTTGTACGGGTCTGTGAAATCCATAGGGGCCTGCCGAGAGGCTTTCGGCATCGTCAATCTATTCCCTTCCATGCCAAAGGTGCTGCAGCCCGGCGTGTTTTGTCCGGTGGCAGGGTCGCGGAGCCGGGCGCCGAACCTGTTATCTGGATGACCGGGACACTCGTATTGCAGCGCTTCGAGATCGGTGACCGGCTGGGCACCGGTGGCTGTGGAACCGTCTACCGGTCCTGGGACCGGCGCCTCGAGCGCGAGGTGGCGGTCAAGGTGGTCGAGACTGAAGCTGAATCGGGACCCAGGATCCAGCGGGAAGCCCAGGCTGCCGCCCGGTTGAACCACCCCGGCATCGTCACTCTTTTTGAATTCGCCCACCATGAGTTCGGGTCGGAGGGTGGCAGGGCCTACCTGGTCAGCGAACTGGTCGAAGGCGAAACCGTCCGGGAGATGATCGACCGCGACCTGCTGAGCGACCGCGAGGTCGCCGAGGTCGGTGCCGACGTATGCGAAGCACTCGATCATGCGCATTCGCGCGGGGTGGTCCACCGCGACCTGAAACCGGCCAACCTGATCTCGCCGTACAGGGAAGGGGGGGCCAAGTTGATGGACTTCGGGATCGCCCGCCTGCTGGACAGCGACGACCTGACCCGCCCGGGTGACGTTCTCGGGACGCTCTCCTACATGGCTCCCGAGCAGGCCGAGGGCCTGGAGGTCGGTCCATCCGGCGATGTCTTCTCGCTGGCCCTGACCCTGTATGAAGCCTGGTCCGGCGACAACCCGCGGCGCCGCTCATCGCCTTCGGCAACCCTGGCCGCCCTTTCGCGGGAAGTGCCGTCGCTCGCTTCAACTCGGCCGGATCTCCCGGCCGAACTGACCGACCTGATCGACGGCTGCCTCGACCCGGCCCCGGATTTCCGTCCGAGCCTCGAAGATCTGGGGGGAGGCCTTGAGGATTCGCTCCCGCTGCTCGATGATTCCGCCGCCGCCGACGACTCCGGGGGGCGGAATCGGAAAGGCTACGACTTTGACCTGACCGACCCGGGATTCGACCCGGGCCGGGTCGTCGCGGCTGCCGGAGTGGGCGGCCTTGTTGCGACCGGGGTCGTCCTCAGTGGGTCGGCCGACCTGGCTTCGGTCGGGCTCTTCTCCCTGGCTTCGGCGCTGATGGCGCTGATCAATCCGAGGCTGGGCTTCCTGTGCGGCGCTGCGGCCCTGGCAGCCTGGCTGGCTCTGGCCGCGGCGATGCCCGGTGCGGCAACGGTTGTCCTGATGGCCGGAGTGATCCCCGCACTGATGATCCGCGGATCGGGCGTCGCCCTGGTGATCGCACCTTTCGGTCCGCTGCTCGGAACCCTGGGGCTGGCTCCACTGATGCCGATGATGGCGGCCTTTGCCGTCGATCGACGGGATCGGGCGGTAGTCGCCGTCACCGGCCTTGCCTGCACGGCGCTGGCCGAGTCGATCACCGGAAAAAGCCTTCTGTTCGGCTCGATCCCGGCGGCCCAGGAAGGTTGGCAGTACTCGGTCCCGGCGACCGTGACCGGACTGCTGATCCCGGTGCTGACCGCGACCGCGTTTCTCGTTTCACTGCTGGTGTGGCCCCTGATCGCGGTTCTGGCGGGGGCCGTGGTGGCACGGGTGAGAGGGCGAAGGGACAGGGCAGAGGGAGGGTCGCTGGCGCTTGCTCCCGTAGGATCAGACCGTGCCCCGAACGCCCGCTGAGACATGAGCGTGTTCCGCAACCTTGAGGCCCGGATAGAGGGCCTGGTCGAAGGTGTGTTCAGCCGTGCCTTCAGCTCCGAGGTCCAGCCGGTGGAACTGGCCCGGAAGCTTGCCAAGGAGATGGATTCACACAAGACTGCGTCGGTTTCGAGGGTCTACGTCCCGAACGAGTACACCGTTCATCTTTCTCCGAAGGACAGGGAGAAACTCGAAGGGTATGAACGCTCACTCGAACAGGAACTCTCCGGATACCTGCTCGAGCACGCCCGCCGACGGGGTTATGACCTGCTGACCCGGCCCGAGGTCAAGTTCAACACCGACGAGCGGCTGCGGCTGGGCGAGTTCGGGATCCAGACCAGGCTGGTCAAGGCCCCCGCGCGTGAAGGCGAAGAACCGCGCCAGGCCGAGGAGGGCAAGACGATGGTCTACAAAGTCGCACCCCAGCAGCCCGCTCCGCCGCAGTCCGCCCCCGAGCCTGCTCCTGTACTGACCAGGGCCGTGGTGGAAACCGGCAGCCGGCGTTACGTCCTGGACGGTCCCAGGGCCGTGATCGGGCGCTCTGACGAGGCTGAATGTGTCCTGCGCGACCCGAACGTTTCCAGGCGCCACGCCGAACTCAGGCAGGGCAGCGGAGGGGAATGGGAGATCCACGATCTCAACTCGACCAACGGGATCAAGGTGAACGGAAGGCGGGCCGGCTCGTCCCGGCTTCGTGATGGCGACCAGGTGACCGTGGGGACGACGACCTTCCGGTTCGGTCTCGAACGGTAGCTGCGGCGGGCAAGTGGACTACGAACCGATTTCAGTTGCACTCAAGTTCGGATTTCTGGCAGTCCTGCTGCTTTACCTTTTCTGGATCGCAGCCAGTGCAAGAAAGGATCTGAAGCGCAACCAGAACGGTGGCGGGACCGGTCTGGAGGCCCGGTCGGGTGGAGGGACCCAGGATGCCTGGCTGGTGGTCGAGAACAGTCCCGAGCTGAAAACGGGAGTCAGGTACGACCTCTTCGGTGGTGCGACTCTGGGGCGTTCCGGGGGAGCCGACATAAGCTTTGACGATCGTTATGCCTCCGGACTCCACGCCAGGGTCTACCCTCGCGGTGGTCGATACTTCGCCGAGGACATGAATTCAACCAACGGCACCCTGCTCAACGGAGGTCCGGTGGCCGGAGAGACGGAGCTGGCCGACGGCGACCTGATTGCGATCGGCGACACTTCGTTCCGCTTTGAGGGCGAAGGCTGACCGGGATGAGCGAGGCGGGCGAAAACTAGATGCTCAGGGTTTCCCGACATTCAGAGCGAAGCGATACCGGCCGTCAGCGACAGGCCAACGAGGATTCCTACCTGGCCAGGGCACTACTGTTCGTGGTCGCCGACGGCATGGGGGGAGCACAGGCCGGCGAGGTCGCCTCGAAGGCCGCCGTTCAGGCCTTCAGGGACGGGCTTCCGGATGGCAATCCGGAAGAGGCGGTCGAGGGTTCGATCGGGCAGGCGAACCGGACGATCTTTGAACAGGCCCAGGCCGATCCCGATCTGTCCGGGATGGGAACCACGATCACGACGGCATCGGTTGACTCCGAGGCAGAGGAGGTGGTGATCGGGCACGTCGGTGACTCACGTGCCTACCGGCTCCGCGACGGGATCCTTCAGCGATTGACCCGGGACCACTCTCTGGTCGAAGAAATGAGAAGGCGCGGCCAGATAACCGAAGAGCAGGTCGAGGATCATCCCCAGCGGTCGATCATCACGCGGGCACTGGGTCCCGAGCCCGAAGTTCAGGTCGACGTGCAGACGGTCCCCTCGAAACCGGGTGACATCTACCTGCTCTGCTCCGACGGCCTGACCACGATGATCGATGACGAGAGGATCACCGGGATCATCACCGGTGCGACCAGCCTCGATGCGGCCACCCGGACCCTGGTCGACGAGGCCAACCGGGCCGGCGGACGGGACAACATCACGGTCGTGCTTTTTCAGGTCGAGGACCCCGAAAACCCCCTGCCGAGAGACGAGCAGCCGACGGCCATCGCTCCGCCCCGGATACGCAGGTCGCGTGGGGACGGGACCGACAGGGAGAAGCGACGCCCGGGGGCCGGCCGGATCGCCGCCCGGCTGGCAGTCGTATGCGCGGTACTGGCCCTGGCCGGGGCGGCGGTATTCGTCGCCAGTCGTCAGGTCTGGTTCCTGGGAACGGATTCGGCCGGACGGGTGGCGCTGTATCGCGGTCTGCCGTACGAACTCCCCTTCAACGTCGACCTCTACCAGGAGCGGTATTCGTCGCCGATCCAGACCAGCGAGCTCTCAACCAGACAGCAGGAGTCGGTGACCGGCCACTCGCTCCGGTCGCGTGATGACGCCACCTCACTGATTGAGGACATCGAGAGCCGCGAGGGCCTCTAGGTGAGCGCCCGGGCCGGGAGCGCCCCCGCCGCCGGAGGCTCGGCCCGCAACCGGGAATTGCTGGCCCTGATCCCGGTCGCGCTGCTCTTGACCATCGGCTTCGCCGCGGTCTTTGCCCAGAACGACAGCCGGGTAGACGATCTCAGCCTCTCCTACGGTCTCTACTTCCTCGCCGTCTGCCTGGCCACCCACATCTTCATCCGGATCCGTCTGCCCAACGCCGATCCATACCTGTTTCCGCTGATGGCCCTGCTGACCGCGATCGGTCTGGTGATGATCTACCGGCTCGATTCCGAGTTGGCCAAGAGCCTGGCCAGAGACCAGGCAAACTGGTTCGTGGTCGGGCTGGTCCTGTTTGCCGTGGTGGTGCAGACGCTCCGTGACTACTCGGTGCTCGAGCGGTACCGCTACACGATCGCGGTCATCGGGATCATCCTTCTGCTCGCCCCCAGACTGCCGCTCATCGGAGCCCAGGTGAACGGCGCATACCTTGGAATCAAGATCGGACCGCTGGCTTTCCAGCCGGCCGAGCTGGCCAAGATCTGCATCGTGATTTTTCTCGCCAGCTACCTGCGTGAGCACCGCGAACTGCTGGTGGTCGGGGCCCGGCGGGTACTCGGTGTCACCCTGCCACCGCTGAAGCACCTCGGTCCGTTGCTGGTGGTCTGGGGGGCGGCCATGTTCATGCTGATCTTCATTCGCGATCTCGGCAGCTCACTGATGTTCTTCGCTGCGTTTCTCGCCTTGATCTACGTGGCAACCGGCCGGCTTTCTTTCGTGGTAATCGGGATGGCGATGTTCCTGGTCGGAGCCTGGGTCATCTACAGCACCGTCCCGCACGTGACCGACCGGGTCGACATCTGGCTCGACCCCTACCAGGACCCCGGCGATGCCGGGTACCAGGTGCTGCAGTCGATGTTCGCCCAGGCAGACGGCGGGCTGTTCGGGAAAGGGTTCGCCGAGTCGATGGTGGTGATTCCGGGCGGGACCGACCCGTTGCTGCCGGCTGCACAGACGGACCTGATCTACACACTCATCGTCTCCGAGCTCGGCCTCTTCGGGGGCAGCGCGATCGTGATCACCTACCTGCTGATCGCGGCCCGCGGCTTCAAGGTCGCACTGATGGCCAACGACGGCTTCTCGAAGCTGCTGGCCACCGGATTGACCGCGGTGTTCGCTTTCCAGGCCTTCGTGATCATCGGCGGGGTCACGCGGGTGATTCCGCT
>JAENXK010000136.1 GCA_016649615.1 Thermoleophilia bacterium | reverse complement strand
GCGGCGGCCCGGTCGGGTCCGTCAAAAACGGCGGCTGATCGCGGTCGAGGCAGCGGTTGTGAAGAAGAGTCGGCAGGCATGGCAGGCATCCTAGAGGCCGGGGCCGCGATCCATTCGGCGGGCCTCCGCCAAACCGATCACGTCAACCGGTCCTGACCCGGCGCCGATCGATTCGAGTCCGTTACCGACCGCGGCTGAGGCCATCATCCGCGCCGCCCGGGCGGCTTCCAGCGGCTCGATGCCACGGCCGAGGAAGGCGGCCAGACAGGAGGAGTGGGTGCAGCCCGAGCCGTGGCTCGAGTTGCCCGGGTGCCGCTCGCCCGTGATTTCGATGTGTCGCTCGCCGTCGAAAAAGAGATCGACCAGGCTGTCGCTGTGTCCGCCGGTCACGACGACCGCCCTCGGACCGAGGGCGACGACCGCCTCGGCCAACTCGGCCTGTCCCGTTTCTTCACCCAGCCCGGTCAGTGCCCGGGCCTCGGGAATGTTCGGGGTCACAATCGTCGCCCGCGGAACGATCATCTCGACCAGGGCCGATTTCGCGCCGGGGTCGAGCAGGTCGGCCCCGCTCTCGGCGACCATGACCGGATCGACCACGACCGGAGCGTCGCCGAGCAGGTCGAGCGCCTCGCTGACCGCCTCGATCGTCTCCCGGGTGCCGAGCATCCCCACCTTGACCGCGTCTACCCCGATGTCTTCGGCGACCGCAGCGACCTGGGCCCGGATCATCCGCGGGCTGACCGGCTCGATCGCGGTGACTCCGACCGTGTTCTGGGCGGTGATCGCCGTGATCGCGGTCATGCCGTGGACCCCGCAGCGGGCGAAGGCCTTCAGGTCGGCCTGGATTCCGGCCCCGCCGCCCGAATCGGAACCGGCTATCGACAAAACTGCGGCTGTTTCAGCTCTGCCCATCAGGGGTCGAAGGATATGGGGCCTGAAGCCCGGTGCGGGACCAGGTGCCGCTGATCGAGCAGCGCAGGTAGCCGGACACCTCGAGCCGGGCTAGGTTTCCGGCGACCTCGGCAGCGTCCGCGCAGAGCAGGTCGGCGACCCGGTCGACCGTTTCGCAGCCGTGCTCGACCGCGCCGAGAACCGCAGCCCCGCCCGGGCCCGGATCGGGCCCGAACATCTCCGGGATCACCGCCCCGACCCCGATCGCGCGGTCAAGCACGTCACGCCCGTCCCGCACCAGGGCGGCGCCGCTGGCGATCAGCTCATTGGTCCCGGCCGCCGCTCCGACCGTGACCTGCCCCGGCACAGCCCCGACCTCGCGCCCGGCGTCAGCCGCCATCTCGGCCGTGATCAGCGATCCCGAGCGTCGGGCCGCTTCGACCACCACGGTCATTTGTGAAAGCGCCGCCATGATCCGGTTGCGCGCAGGGAAGGCCCAGCGCCAGGCCCGTGACCCGGGTGGCATCTCCGAGATGACCAGGCCCGATTCGACAAGTCGGCGGTACAGCCACCGGTGCGAGGCCGGGTAGGCCAGATCCGGGCCGCAGGCGAGTACCGCCACTGCCCGCCCCCGCTCCAGGGCACCGCGATGGGCCGCCCCGTCGATCCCCAGCGCCATGCCGCTGACCACGGTCAGGCCGGACCCGGCCAGATCTCCACCGAGCCGGCGGGCGACCTCCAGACCGTAGCCGGTGGCCCGGCGGGCGCCGACCACCGTCACCGAGCCGGCCAGGGTCACCTCGGCCAGGGGAAAACTCCCGCCGCGGCCGATCAGGGCATGCGGCGCGTCGGCACCGTCGTCCAGGCCCTCCGGGAAGTCTTCGTCATGACGGCAGCAGGCCCAGCATTCGGCACCTGCGAGAACCTCTCGCATTGATGCCTCGCTGATCTCGTCCACCTCGCTCAGGATCCGGTCGGCCTTGCCCGGAGCAATCGCCTCGGCCAGTGCCTCGTTCTCGAGCCGGAGCAGTTCGGGGACCCTCCGGCTGGCCCGGTTCTCGCAGGCCGTCTGGATGTAGGGGGCCAGCCTTCCGACCAGCCAGCAGCGGCGAAGGCAGCCTTCGCAGGCGGAATCTGGTGACGGGCGGGCGCCACTCACCGCCCGGTCCTCCGCCGGAGCTGAAGCGCCTGGGCGAGGTGCGACTCGGTGACCGGCCCGCCACCGTCCAGATCGGCGATCGTCCGCGCCAGCCGCCGTATCCGCTCATGAGCCCGCCCGCTCAGGCCCCGGGTCCGGTAGGCCTCTCCCAGAAGTCCTGTTGCGCCCTCGTCGAGTTCGAAGCCGGCCAGATCGCCGGCCGACGCCGAGGCGTTGGTCCCTCCGGGGCCGAACCGGTCGGCCATGAGCCGTCGCGCCGACACGACCCTCTTCCGCACCTCGGCCGAATTCTCCTCCGAAGGCGCGATCATCGCGCCGGCCTCCGGCTGGGTGACCGCGACGGTCATGTCGATCCGGTCGGTCAGGGCGCCGGTGAGCATGCCCCGGTAGCGCCGGATCGCGGCCGCGATGCATTCACACCCGGGGTCCTGCTCCCCCCGGCCGCAGGGACAGGGGTTCGCGGCCGCGACCAGCATGAAGCGGCTGGGCAGGATCTGACTCCCCCGGGCTCTGGAGATCATCACCTGGCCGTTCTCCAGTGGCTCACGCAACGCTTCCAGCGATCCGCGGCTGAACTCGCAGAGTTCATCCAGGAAGAGCACCCCGCGATGGGCCAGGGTGATCTCGCCCGGCCGGACCGGGCTTCCGCCCCCGACCAGACCGGCCGGAGAGACCGTGTGATGCGGGGCCCGGAACGGCCTCGCGGTCGATACGCGGCCGTTGCCGGTCCCGCAGGCGCTGGCGATTCGGGCGACTTCCAGGATCTCGTCGCCGGCGAGCGGCGGCAGTATCGAAGGCATGCGTCTCGCCGCCAGGGACTTTCCGGCACCGGGAGGCCCGACCATGAGCAGGCCGTGTCCGCCCGCCGCGGCGATTTCCATCGCCGAGCGCAAAAAGCCCTGGCCCCTGAGGTCCCCGATGTCCGGCAGCTCCGGCTCGTCTCCGAGGCCGGAGGCAGAAGTGCGCTCCCCGGGGAGTTCGCCTCCGCCCAGACTCCTCAGGGCGGCCAGGCTGTCGATCGTCCGCACCTCGACTCCGGCCGCCAGGGCTGCCTCGGGCCCGTTGTGGGCCGGGCAGATGAAGCCGGTCCTGCCGGCGGCCCGGGCCGCCTCGGCCATCGCCAGGGCGCCCCTCACCGGCCGCACCGATCCGTCCAGGGCGAGTTCCCCGGCAAACGCCCACCCGGAGATCGCCGAAAGCGGGAGTTCGCCACCGGCCCCGAGCAGCGCCGTGGCCAGAGCGAGATCGAGTCCGGGCCCGACCTTCCGCAGGTCGGCCGGCGCGAGGTTCGCCGTGATCCGGCGAAGCGGAAATTCATAGCCGCAGTTGACCAGCGCCGTCCGGACGCGCTCTCTGGCCTCCCGGACCGCGGCATCCGGGAGGCCCACGATCTGAAAGCTCGGCAGCCCGCGATGCACGTCGACCTCGACCCGGACCGTGCGGGCGGCGATCCCGTCAAGGGTGAAGGCGGTTGTTTCGGCGAGCATGGTGCGAACCTAGGACGCTCCCGCTCACCGTATTCCGCACCGGCCGGAAGTTTCGGCCAACAACCTCCGACAAAACGGTGACTCCCCCGGTTCGCGACGAAACAGCGCCCTAGATTCGGGGCATGAGCGACCTTCGACGGACCACCGGTCAGAGAGCCGAGGAGATCTGCGCCCGCCGCCTGTCCGGGGACGGCTGGAAGGTCCTCGCACGCAACTGGAGGATCCGGGCCGGCGAACTGGACCTGATCGCCCGAACCGGCTCCACCCTGGTCTTCGTCGAGGTCAAGTCAACTCACAAGGGCCTGCGCCGCGGACCGACCGCACCGGCGCTGGCCGTCGATCCGAACAAACAGCGGAAGATCCGCCGTCTGGCCTCGGCCTGGCTGGCTGGACCCGGCGGCCGGTTCGGCTTCCGCGACGTCAGGTTTGACGTGGTCGGGATCCTGTTTGGCCACGACGGCGAAATCGCCGCCTACGACCACATCGAAGATGCCTTCTGAGGGCGGCCGGACGGTTCCGCCGTCGCCGGGGCCGAGCTCACGATCCGGCGTAGGCGGCGGAGTTGAACGAAAGCCGGTGGATCGGCGAGGCCCCGAGTTCCCTGATCGCCTGCCGGTGGGCTTCGCTGGCGTAGCCCTTGTGTCTCTCGAAGCCATATCCGGGGTAACGCTCGCCGGCCCGGGCCATGCACCGGTCGCGGGTCACCTTGGCCACCACCGAGGCGGCAGCCACCGCAGCGCTTGTGCTGTCTCCCCTGACCAGCTTTCGGTGCTCCACCCGGCATTCAGCCAGCCTGAATCCGTCGACCAGCCTCACGGTTGAGCCCGGAGGCTCACCGATCCCCTCGAGCGCCCGAGAGAGGCACTCAAGGTTGCTCACCTGAAGTCCGTTTGCATCGATGTAGCGGGCCGAGCGCATCACGACGACCACCCGCCCGGCACGGGCCAGCACCCGGGGATACAGCCGCTCCCTGGCCTTTGCGGTCAACTTTTTCGAGTCCTTGATCCCGATCAGTTCTCCGCGGCCGAAGTCCTCGAGACATCGTCGGTCGAGCACCACCGCGGCGGCGACTATGGGGCCCGCCAGGCAGCCTCTGCCCGCTTCATCGGTCCCGGCGACGAAGTCAGCCTCCAGTCCCCGGTCGTGAGCAAAGAGCTCACCGGGGTCGGGATCCGCGGGTGGCCTAGAGGCCACCGATGCGATTCGGCG
>JAENXK010000022.1 GCA_016649615.1 Thermoleophilia bacterium | reverse complement strand
GTCGCCGATGATGACCTCTACCAGCGGCATCACCGAAGCCGGGTAGAAGAAGTGGAAGCCGACCACTTTGTCTGGCCGGAGAGTCGCCTCGGCCATCTCCGAAATCGAGAGGCTGGAAGTGTTCGAAGCGAGGATCGCGTGGCCCGGGGTCACGGCGTCCAGCTCGGCGAAGACGGCCTGCTTGATCGCCATCTTCTCCGGAACCGCCTCGATCACGAAATCTACGTCGCCAAACTCTTCATAGGACACGGTGCCGGTGACCAGGCCCATGACCTCGTCCAGCCGGGTGTCAGCCTGTTCCTGGGTGATCCTCTCCTTCTTGACCTTGCCCCCGAGCTGGCCCATGGTCACGTTGCGGACCTCTTCAATGGCGTGGTCGACGAATTTCTGGTCGACGTCCTTGATGACTACGGGAGTGTCGGAGTTGGCGATGGCCTGTGCGATCTGGCCGCCCATCGTGCCGCCGCCGACGACGGCTGCCTTGTGTACGAACATGAGGTTTCTTGATCCTCCAGAGAGTGGTGTGTGAAAGCCTGCGGGAAGTCGCCCCGCGTGTCGGGGAGGCTATATGGCGCCGGGTCAAAAGGGCAGGTCGTTGCGGCGCGTGCCCCCCTTGTGGTCCGATCTCACACAATCGATTTCGGTGATTTGCAGGGAGACCTGCTAGCGTCACTGACGTCGAGTGGCCAATCGGGTCGTTCGAGAGGTTCTGTTCCTGCCTTCGCCGTGAGCGTTATCGGGGTCAACGGATCTCCCCCGCATCACATTACGCAAGGAGCAGTTACTTATGTCAACGCAGTCTTTCGCCGGTCTCGGCGTGTCCAAACCCGTGGTCAAGGCACTCGCCGACCGCGGAATAGAAACCCCCTTTCCCGTTCAGCAGCAGGTCATCGAAGACGTGCTCGCCGGGGATGACGTACTCGTCCAGTCCCCGACCGGCTCAGGCAAGACCCTGGCTTTCGGGGTACCGCTGGTCGACCTGATCGAGGCCGATTCCCGCCGGCCCTCGGCCCTGATCCTGGCTCCCACCCGTGAACTGGCAAGCCAGATCGTCGATGAGATGGAGTCGATCGCCCGCTCCCGGGCGCTCTCGATCGCCGCCGTCTACGGCGGCGTCGGGATCCAGGCCCAGGCCAAGCGGGCCGCCCGCGCCCACATCGTGGTCGCCTGCCCCGGCCGGCTCGAAGACCTGCTCCAGCGCAAGGCTTTCACGCTCGACCACGTCCATCACCTGGTCCTCGACGAAGCCGACCGGATGCTCGACATGGGGTTCAAGCCCTCGGTCGACCGGATCGTCAAGAAGACCCCGCGCGACCGCCAGACCCTGTTCTTCTCGGCGACCCTCGAAGGTGCCGCGGGCAAGCTCGCCGCGGACTACACCTGCCAGGCCCGGACCCACGTCACCAGGCCCAAGCCTGAACACGTCGGCAAGATCGAGCACCGCTTCATCCACCTTTCCCACCAGGACAAGGTCGAGACGCTGCTGGACGAGCTCGAGAACTCCGAGCGCGGCCGCACCCTCGTCTTCGTCCGGACCAAGCACGGTGCCGACCGCCTGGTCAAGAAGCTGAGCAAGAGGTCCGGCATCCGTGCTGCGGCAATGCACGGCAACAAGTCCCAGAACCAGCGCCAGCGGGCCCTGGCCGACTTCGAAGACGGCCGGATCGACACCCTGGTCGCCACCGACGTCGCCGCCCGCGGCATCGATGTCGCCGAAGTGACGCATGTCATCCACTACGACGTGCCCGAGGACCAGGATACGTTCGTCCACCGCTCCGGTCGCACCGCCCGGGCGGGCGCCGACGGCGTCGGGATCAGCTTTGTGCTGGCCGAGCAGCACAACGACATGCGAAAGATCGCCAAGTCGCTCGGCCTCAGCCTCGAATACGAGCAGAGCGGCGCCCCGGTCTCGATTCACAGCGAAACCAGGACCGGCGGACACGGGGGCGGCAATCGCTCCGGTGGAGGCGGACGCCCAGGCGGCGGCCGTTCCGGAGGCCACCGCCAGGGAGGCGGCAGTCGCCCCGGCGGCAAGAAACGCTCCGGCGGATCTGACTCGAACCGTGACACCCGCGGCGAAGCCGGCAGGTCAGGTTCCCGAAAGAGCCAGACCGGTGGTCAGGACGGCAACCGCAACGGTGGAAACGGTCGCCGTCGCAAGCAGGGCAAGGGCAAGGCGAACGCCGGCCTGCGCCAGGGCTGACCGGGTCCGGCAACAGAAGCCTTCAAGTCCGGGAGGCCCGCGCGCGGGCCCCGGACAGAAGAAAACGATGACCCCCGCCATACGGGTGGGGGTCATCAATAGGAAGGGCGCAGCCACGGCGGCGACGAAGCCTGCTACGGTCCCGCTATTGGGCCGGGAGAAAACCCCGGCGAAGACGTGTGTTTAGCGCTCGCAGTCGTTGCTTTTCAGCATCCTCCGCGTTTGTGCAGCACCAGAAGTGAAGTGGAGGGTGAATATGCCCACTGGAACAGTGAAGTGGTTCAGCGACGAGAAGGGCTTCGGCTTCATCACGCCTGATGACGGCTCGAAGGACGTTTTCGTTCATCACAGCGCGATTCAGGCTGACGGGTTCCGTACCCTGGCCGAAGGCGCCAAGGTGAGCTACGAATCAGAAGACGGGCCCAAGGGTCCGGCTGCAGCTTCGGTCGAGGCCGTCTAGCCTCAACTCAGCTGAATTGATGCGAGCGCGCCCGCCATTCGGCGGGCGTTTCGCTTTAAGGGGTCCGGGGCAGGAAGTGGGGCACCGGGACCGAAACAGTGGGGAGTTTCAGCGGTTGAAGATAAGAGAGAGATGAACACGCACTTCAACGTCCGCAGGAAGGTCTTCAGGAATCGTCGCGGCGCCGGACAGGACGCCGCGAACCGAGACACCCGCCCGGCCGCCCCGCCTCCTCCCCAGGCGCCGCCCGACTCGATCCAGACTGTCCTGGTCGATTCGCTGATGCACGGTGAGAAAGAGAAGATGGGGGCCTGCCTGGTTCCCGGGATCCGGCCGGCCCTGATCGACCCCGGTCCGGCCAACACCGCCGACAACGTGATCGGGGCCCTGGGCGCCCTCGGTATCAACAGGCTGGACTCGATCGTCCTGACTCACATTCACTTCGACCATGCCGGCGGAGCCGGTCATCTGGCCGAACGCTTTCCCGAAGCCACCGTCTACATCCATTCCCGGGTGGCCCGACACCTGGCCGACCCGGCCAGGCTGACCGAATCGGTTCGAGCGGTGTGGGGTGAACAGACAGAAGCGCTGTTCGGACTGCCGATGGCCGTTTCCGAGGAGCGGATACAGCGAATCGACGACGGCGACACGGTCGACCTCGGCGACCGCCGGCTCGGGGTGATCGCCACGCCCGGCCACACCCGCGGCCACCTGGCCTACCTCGACCAGGAGACCGGTTCCCTTTTCTGCGGTGACGCGCTCGGCGTCCAGCTTCCGGGGAGCCAGGTGATCCGGCCTTCGACACCGCCCATGGACTTCTGCCTCGATGACGCGGTCAAATCGATCGAAACGATCAAGTCACTCAAGCCGGAATCGGTCTACATGTCTCACTTCGGGCAGGCGGCCCCGGGACCTGAGCAGGCCTGCGACCAGGCGATCGAGGCGATCCGGCGCTGGTACGAATCCTTTCTCCACAAGCTGGAGATCGCCGAAAGCGACGAGGACCTCCGGCGGAGATTTCACGCCTGCCTGGAGGCGACCCTGGAACCGGTCAGCCCCGTCACCAGACGCAATCTCGAAACGGTCAACCCCGCCTGGCTGAACATCGAAGGGATGACCGGCGCTCTCGAGCGCGACACGGAGCACCGCGCCGCCTGACCCTGCTTCCGCGGCAGCAGAGGCAATCAGCCCGCAGGCCCCGCTGATCCATACGCTTGTCGTCGGATGGCGCTCTCGATCGGAATAGTCGGCCTGCCCAACGCCGGCAAGTCAACCCTGTTCAACGCCCTGACCAGGAACGACGTGCTCGCTGCGAACTACCCGTTCGCGACGATCGAGCCGAACGTCGGCGTGGTCGGCGTACCTGATCCGCGGCTGGAGGTGCTCGCGGAAATCCACGGGTCGGAACAGGTGCTTCCGGCTATTGTCCAGTTCGTCGATATCGCCGGAATAGTCCGCGGCGCATCCGAGGGAGAAGGCCTGGGCAACAAGTTCCTTTCCCACATCCGCGAGTCTGATGCGATCTGCCAGGTGACCCGCGTCTTCCGGGACGAGAACGTAAGTCACGTCGATGGCAGGATCTCACCAGGAGACGACATCGAGACGATCGCCACCGAACTGGTTTTCGCCGATCTCCAGACGATCGAGAACACCCTGCCCCGCCTGAGCAAAGAGGCCAAGCGGGACCGGGACCTCCTGCCCCAGGTCGAGGCGGCCGAACGGGCGAAAGAGGTTCTGGAGTCCGGCAGGGGGATCTTTCAGGCCGAACTCGATCCGGAACCACTCCGCGACCTCCACCTGTTGAGCGCCAAGCCGTTTCTCTACGTCTTCAACTGTGACGCCGAAGAACTCGCTGATGAAGAGCTGAAAGCCGGATTGCGGGATCTGATCGCCCCGGCTGAAGCGATCTTCCTCGATGCCAAATTCGAAGCCGAACTGGTCGAACTCGACGATGAGGAGGAGGCCCGCGAGATGCTGGCCGACGTCGGCATCGCCGAGCCCGGACTCGACGTGCTGGCCCGGGTCGGCTTCGAAACGCTCGGCCTCCAGACCTATCTGACGGCCGGCCCGAAGGAAACCCGGGCCTGGACGATCAGAAAAGGCGCCACCGCTCCCGAAGCGGCCGGGGTGATTCACACCGATTTCGAACGCGGATTCATCAAGGCCGAGATCGTCTCTTTCGACGATCTGGTGGCGGCCGGCTCGACCGCCGGGGTGAAGGCGGCCGGCAAGGTCAGGATGGAAGGCAAGGACTACGTCATGGCTGACGGCGATGTGGTCGATTTCCGCTTCAACGTGTAGGTACGGTCGCGTTGCTGAAATCCCGGCCGTCGGCGCCGGACACGATGATGCCCGGTGGTCTGCGCCCGCCTCGCCGGGACCGGCTGCAGCAAAATGAGGTCCGAGCCCGAAGTTCGTGTGATAATCGCGAGGCAGACCCCGGCCAAGATGAAATTGAAACTGCAAAGCCATGACGATGCCGGTTCGGCGTCGTCCCTGATCGAACTGCTCGGTGACATCCCGGCGAGCAAGTCAGTGTCCGAAATCGCCGAATCGGCGGCCAGGCTGACTGTCGAAACCCTCGGCGCCGCCGCCGCAATCGTGGTCGACGGGCCCGACCCGATCGGCAGCTACCCTCCGAACTTGCGGCCCGAGTTCGTGGCCGAGCTCTGCGGCGGCTGGGACGGCTCGACCCGCGGGCCTTCGACCAGGTCTGCCCGCGGCCTGGTCACGACCAGAACTTCACTGCCCACCGCCACCCCGATCGGAATCATTTCGGGCTGGGCCCCGGCGATCAACCCCCGCTCCGACGATCTGGCCCTGGTCGCGACCGTTGCCGATGCGAGGATCCACCAGGCCACCGGGCACCGAATGGGCCCGGGCAAAGGACGGGCTCTGGCCCCGCGGCCGGAGCAGTCGCAGCTCATGGTCGAATCCGTGCCGGCCGCCGTCTACATCGCCGAAATCGGGGATCAGGGCAAGTGGGTCTACGTGAGCCCGCAGATCGAATCGATTCTCGGCTACACCCCGGAGGAGTGGACCGCCGACCCCGAGCTCTGGTACGACTCGATCCACCCGGACGACAGGGAGTATCCCCACGTATTCGAGGACGAGCGCCTGATCGGACTCGACATCCACTGGCCGGCCGAGTACCGGCTCCGGACCAAGAACGGGCAATACATCTGGATCCACGACGAGGCGAGACTGATCAAGAGTGGTGACGAACCTCCTCACTGGTTCGGCTTCCTGCAGGACATAACCAGGCGCAAGGCCGCCGAGGCGCGGTCCAGAACTCAGAATGAGCAGCAGCTCCTGATCGCCTCGATCGGGGAGATGGCGATCAAAGGCGAGACGCCCAGTGCGCTGATCCGTATGGCGGCCGACTCGATAGCCGAACTGGACGGAGTCGTCGAAACCACGGTGTTCGAGCAGAACTCACTTGAGCGAATCAACCTTCGCTACCGGTCGGGTGGGCGGGGGGGCACGGACGAGTACGAGTACGCTTCCGACCGTTTTCCCGGCGAGCAGCTGGTCGCCGGGAAGGTGCTGATGATCCCGGACTGGTTCGCGGACAAACGACTTGAGCCGTTCCTGGAGCTGTTGCCGAGTGACATCCGCAGCTCGATCCTGATCTCGATCAGTGGCACACGCCAGCAGTTCGGCCTGCTCGCCATCAGCTCCGACCAGCCGGGTCGGTTCACGGCCCAGGACGCCAGCTTTCTGCGAGCGATTTCGAGCGTATTGGGCAACGCGATCGAACGGCACCGGGCCGACGACCTGCTCCGCCATCGGCTGGAACACGACCCGCTGACCGGCCTTCCGAACCGGGAACTCTTCACGAAACACCTGAACTCGGCCATGGAGAAGGCCCGGGCCAGGGGCGGACTCACCGGGTTGCTGTTCCTGGACGTCGACCATTTCAAGGTGATCAACGACGGCATCGGCCACCACGCGGGCGACGAACTCCTGAGAAAGCTGTCAGAGGTTCTCACCGCCGGGGTACGGGAGGGCGACACGGTGGCCCGGTTCGGCGGCGACGAGTTCAGCGTGGTCCTGGCCAAGGTGAAGGACCGGGAAGACGCAACCGAAGCCGCCACCCGGCTGCTCGAAGACATATCCAGGCCGATCTTCATCGAGGGCTCCGAGCGCTACATAACGGCCAGCGTCGGGGTGGCCCTCTACTCGCCGGGGTCAGGCGGGGCGAAGACCGCGGAGGACTTGATCAGAGAGGCCGACGCGGCGATGTACCGGGCAAAAGAACTGGGACGGGAACAGATTCAGGTCTACGGCCGGCCGATCCGGGACCGGGCCATCCGCAGACTCGAGGTCGAGCGTGAGCTTCACGTCGCGCTCGATAACAGGCAGCTGACGGTCGTATACCAGCCGGTGGTTTCGCTTCGAACCGGCAGGATCAGCGCCTTCGAGGCTCTGGTCCGCTGGAACCACCCGGAAAAGGGACTGCTGAGGCCGGCCGAGTTCGTGCCGATTGCGGAGTCCACCGACCTGATCACCCAGATCGACTCCTGGGTTCTGGGCGAGGCTGCCCGCCAGGCCGGCCTCTGGAACCGCGAGCGGACTGATGGTTCGGTGATCACGGTTTCGGCCAACGCCTCGGCTCGCCAGATCGCAAACCCGCGGCTGCCGGGACTGGTTGCGGATCTGCTCGAAGAGCACCATCTCCTGCCGGAATACATCGCTCTGGAGATCACGGAAACCGTCCTGGTCGACAGCACGACGAACTCGGAGATCAGCCGGGTCCTGGATCAACTCGACCGGCTGGGCATAAGGCTCGCACTCGACGACTTCGGCACCGGCTTTTCGTCGCTCGCCTACCTGAGCGAGTTTCCCCTGTACGGGATCAAGATCGACCGGGCCTTCGTGCGCCGGCTCGTTCGCGGGGATCCGAAGGGCTCGGCGATCGCCAACGCCATGGTCCACATCGGCCGGGCGCTCTCCCTGGTCGTGATCGCCGAAGCGGTCACGGAAGAGTCCGACCTGGACAAGGTCCGGGAGCTGGGCTGCCACGCCGCTCAGGGCAGGTACTTCGCCGGACCGGGCACCGCCGAAGAGGCGACCGCCCTTTTGCTCGACCAGCCTCCCTGGCTCGAGAAGAGAAAGGCCTGATCAGGCCCCGTCGGCAACGAACGAGGGCCGGGCCAAAGTCAGTGGCGAGCGCGGCCGGGACAGTCCGACCGGGTTCTCTTCCGGGATTATCGCCAGCAACTGGTGGACCGCGATGTCGCCCCTCTCGAACGCCAGGGCGCTCGCGGTCATGTAGAGCCGCCAGATCCGTTCCCGCTCGACGCCGGCTTCGGCGATCACCCGGTCTCTGTTTGCAGCCAGGTTTGCGACCCAGTGACGCAGGGTGCAGGCGTAGTGCTCGCGCAGGGACTCATCGTCGCGGAGTTCCTGGCCGGAGCGCTCGAGCGCGGCGGTGACCTTGGACACCCGGTGGAGTTCGCCGTCGGGGAAGACATACCTCGTGATAAACGTGTTCGGCGATTCTTCATCGGTGTGCATGCGGCAGATGCCGTGGTGCAGGGCCAGTCCGCCGGGTCGGCCGAGCGAAGCCACCGCCTCCATGTATCGGTCGAGCTGACTCGATCCGACGTGCTCGAACATACCGATCGAGGCGATCTTGTCGTAAGGCCCGTCCGGAACTTCTCGATAATCCTGAATCCGCACCTCGCATCGATCGTCCAGCCCGGCTTCGGCGATCCGCTCGCGGGCCATCGCCGCCTGCGCTTCGGAAAGGGTCACCCCGACCGCCTCAACCCCGTAATTCGCCGCCGCGTGCATGATCGGCGAGCCCCATCCACAGCCGATGTCCAGCATGCGCTCGCCCGGTTTGAGGTCGAGCTTGCGGCAGATCACGTCCAGTTTGCGGGTCTGCGCTTCCTCGAGCGAGTCCTCGGGGGAGGTGAAGTAGGCGCACGAATAGACCATCGTCGGACCGAGAATCAGCCGGTAAAAGTCGTTCGAGACGTTGTAGTGGTACTGGATCACTTCGCGGTCGCGACGCAGGGAATGCAGTCGCCCGGCCGGTCGTGCCTCTGAAGCCGGCGGTTTCGGCGGCGGGATCTTGATCAGGCCGAGCCGGGCGGCGATCCGCACGGCCTCGAGTTTTTCCCTGATCGAGAAATCGAATCCGTAGAGCCGGGCTCCGGCGTCCATGACCCGGTAGAGATCGCCCTCGAGCTCGACATCACCGGCCACCCAGGCCCTCGCGATTCCGAGCTGGTCGGGCCGCGAAACAGCGTAGGTCAGAGCCCGGCTGTTCTTCAGGACGATCGTATCGGCGGCATCCCCGGCCTCTCCCGGTCCGAACTCGCTGCCGTCCCAGAACCGTACTGCGGCGGGCAGGGGACCGCTCATTCTTGCCTCGGCGCTCCTGACCAGATCGGCGAACCTGTCGGCGATGCCCCCGGTGCTGTACATGCGGCCAGAATAGCCAACCCGACACACGCCGCGATGTAGTCGCGGGGCGGCTCCCGGGGGGAGTAACTGCTACCGTGCCGCGGATCGGGCCGGGAGGAGATCCGGCGAGGCACCATACGTGGAGGAATCAATGCCGACAGGCACAGTTAAGTGGTTCAGTGACGAGAAGGGCTTCGGGTTCATCACGCCCGACGATGGTTCGAAAGACGTTTTTGTCCACCACAGCGCAATCCAGGCGGACGGTTTCCGAACCCTGGCCGAAGGCGCCAAGGTGAACTTCGAGTCCGAGGACGGACCCAAAGGTCCGGCCGCGGCTTCGGTTGAGCCGATCTAGCCCGGGCCGATAGACCGGTTGCGCCGAAACGCCCGCCATCCGGCGGGCGTTTCGCGTTCCGGGGCCGGCGCCCGCCGGCGTTTCAGTCCCCGTACACCTCGCTCTTGATCAGGGTGATCGAACGGATCACCGAATCGAGAAAAGGCTCGATCTCCTCCACCAGGCGGCCATATTCGGCTTCTCCCTCTGCGGTGATCGAATAGAACCGCCGCGTCCGTTTGTCGGGGTGCTCCCAGTCGCCTTCGATCATGCCCCTGCTTTCGAGGTCCCGCAGCAGCGGGTACATCGTGTTCGGGTTGACCGAGACCACCCCCTGGGTCATCGACTCGATCGCCTCGATCAGGTGGTTGCCATACGAAGGTTCACTCCTGATCAGGTGCAGGACCAGCAGGGGGAACAGGTCCCGCCGGCGCATTTCCCCGCCGAACACGTCCGACGCCCGCCCGCCACCACGCTTGGGCCGCGCCGGCTTGGCCCCGGGATGATCGGCGGTCCGGGTGGCCTCGGCCACCGCGTCCACGAGGGGCTTGGGTCCCTTCTCAGACATCAAGAACGAGTCTACGGGGCCTCGAAGCGGTCAGGCTCCGCTGTCCTCCGGCCGGGTCACTACGCTCGTCTGATGCCACCGGACGCCGAACCGCTTTTCGCCGACGAGAACGGTTTCAACGGCTCGGTCGAGATCACCCGGGTGATCTTCACCGCCGAGGACGACGGCTACGCGGTAGTCGAGGCTCGCGATGACTCCGGTGGAGACATCATCCTCACCGGGACGCTCGCTCACCTGAGCCCCGGCGAGCGGGCCCGGATCTCCGGACAGTGGCAGGAGCACACGAAATTCGGACCCCAGTTGAAGGTCTCGACCGCCCTCCCGCTCGACCCGGATGACCGGGCGGGTCAGATCGCCTACCTGTCGAGCCTGCACCACATCGGTCCGGTCAGGGCCGAAGCTCTCTGTGATCTCTACGGGGCCGAGGTTCTGGAGAAGATCGCCGCCGACCCTTCAGGGGTGTTCGCATCCCTGCCGAAGCTGGGGGCGGCCCAGGCCGAAGCCGCGACCG
The DNA here is from genome assembly GCA_016649615.1 of Thermoleophilia bacterium. Classification (GTDB taxonomy): domain Bacteria; phylum Actinomycetota; class Thermoleophilia; order Solirubrobacterales; family 70-9; genus 67-14. Next base: position 12,867 of record JAENXK010000022.1, on the reverse strand, counting down.
AAAGCTGGTACTCGACCCGGTCGGTGCGCGACCTGCACGTCGAACTCGCCCCCCACGGACTGGCGCACCTCGCCGGCCGTATCCATGCCCGCTTCGGCGACCAGGCGATGCAGACGATCCGCGAGGACCCGTACCGCCTGACCGAAGTCGAGGGGGTCGGCTTCGCCCGGGCCGACACGATCGCCCTCGCCGCCGACGTCCCTCCCGAGTCGGATCGGCGGGCCCAGGCCGCCGCCTACTACCTGTTGGGCGAGGCAGAGCGCCGCGGCCACACCCACCTTCCCCTGCCCGATCTGGTCAACCAGGCTGCCCGGCTGCTCGGCTATCGCCCGGAACCCTCCGTGCTGACGGAGGCCCGGGGGCTGATCGAAGAGGAGGGCCGGATCTACCGGGAACACACCCTCAACCGTGAGTACTGGTGTGCCGGGGACCTGCGCGACCGGGCGCTGGCCGAACCCCACCTCGACCACGATCCGGAGCGGCCCGCCGACGAGTCGCTGACCGCCGAACAGTGGCAGGCGGTGCTCGGCGCCTTTTCGGCCCGGGTCTCGATCGTCACCGGCGGCCCCGGTGTAGGCAAGACGGTCTGCACCAGGGCGATCGTGACCGGGTCCCGGGACGCCAACCTGCGGATCGGCCTCTGCGCACCGACCGGGAGGGCTGCACGCCGGCTCACCGAGGCGACCGGCACCGAGGCTCAGACGATTCACCGGCTGCTCGAGTGGCGACCCGGGTCGGAGCCGGCCTTCAAGCCGGGCCACCCCCTCCCGGTCGATCTCCTGATCGTCGACGAAGCTTCGATGATCAACCTGCACATGGCCGAGGTCCTGCTCGGCGGGCTCGGTCTGGATACCCACATCGTCCTGGTCGGGGACGCCGACCAGTTGCCGCCGATCGGCGCCGGCAAGCCGTTCGCAGACCTGATCGAGTCCGGGATCGTCCCGGTGACCAGGCTGACCCATATCTTCCGCCAGGCCGCCCGCTCGATGATCACGACAGCGGCCCACGAGGTCGATCAGGGCCGGGCACCGCACCTGGAGCCGGAAGCCGATCAGGATCACGACTTCTATTTCCTCGAGCGGGTTACGCCCGAACGCTGCCGGCAGGCCGTGGTCGAAATGGTCAGCGAGAGGGTCTCCGCCGGGCTCGACCTCGACCCGATCCGTGATGCCCAGGTACTGGCTCCGATCTACCGCGGCGAGGTCGGGATCGACGCCCTGAACCGGGAACTCCAGGAGGCGCTGAACCCCGACGGCGGGAAGGCGATGTCGGACCGTTTCAGGATCGGCGACCGGCTGATCCAGACCCGAAACGCCTATGAACTGGGGCTGATGAACGGGACGATCTGCTTCCTGGTCGAAGACCACCCCAATGAGGCAGAGGCGGTGCTCGAAACGGACGACGGCCAGACCGTGGTCATCCCGTACGACGAGTCCGGTGACCTCCGCCTGGCCTACGCGATATCGGTCCACAAGTCACAGGGCTGCGAGATCCCGGTGGTGATCTTCGTCTGCCACCGTTCCCATTCGGGCATGCTCACCCGCCCCCTGATCTACACCGCGATCACCCGGGCCCGCCGGATGTGCGTCCTGGTCGGCGACCTGCCCGCCCTGGAGGCCGGGGTCAAGCGGGACGAGGGCGGCGGCCGCTACTCGTCCCTGGTCGAGCGACTCAGGGCTTAGGCCAACTCTTCATCGCGTCGAGGCGATACTTCATCGCCTTCTCCGAGGAACCGAAAGCGGCGCGAAGGGTATCGACGTCGCCGCCGTGGCGGCCGCACTGCCCGACCATCAGGTGCCGAGGCATCATCAGCGCCGCCGCGAACGCGTTTGCCTCCAGTTCGGGCAGGGGCTGCTCTCCGCCGACCGAGCGGGCTCCCGCGAGCTGCTCCGGAGCTTCGTCGGAGACAACCTCGACCGGGCGGCAGAAAACCCGGGTCCGGGTGGCCCGGTGCATGACGTGGTGGCCGAGCTCGTGTCCGATCGTGAACCGCCGCCGGCCCTCCCACCGGCGGGCTTCCTCGGCGTTGACCCAGATCTCGCCCGAAGAGGTGAGCAGCAGTCCGGAGAGGTTCTCCGGTGGAATGCCTTCACAACCGGGCGCGGTCGAAAGGTCCTCGACCAGGCGGATCAGCAGCCCGAAAACGTTCTCGACGATCGAATCCACCGGAACCGGAAGTGACTCTCCGTCCCAGACGTATCCCGGCACGCTTTCCAGGACCCGTCGCGCTTCCGCCTCAACCCGGTCTGTGTCCACCCCGTTCGTCTCCATACGAGGCTCAACTATAGGTCTCAGACCGGCTCAGGGTGCCGCAAGCCTAGTCGGCTTCAGTGAACAGCCGGTCGATCCGGTCCGGCGCCTCGGCCCGGCGAGCAGGCGTCTCGGCACTGCCCTCGAGAGTCGTCTCGAAGTCCGAATCGCTCAGTCGACGCGCGAATACCGGACCTCCTTCGAAGCCGCGGCGCGGCCCCAGGGCCCGGCCCGCCTGCCGGATCTTTTCGGCGCTGGTCTCATAGATCGCAGCCAGGGCGCCGATAACCCGGTCGGAGACTCCGGACTCAGGCAGGGTTCCCTGCTCCATGTCGTGGTAGTAGTCCTTCACCTTCTGCTTCTCGGCCTCGTCGGTGGCCTCGAGTTCGCGGGCCAGCCCGGCGACCACGTCCTCGCGCAGAATCTCCTTTTCCTGTCGAAGGTGTGGCAGGAACTCGGGCCACTGGCCGGACCTTCCCTCCAGCGACACCGCGATAGCGTCGCTGACGGCGGCCGCGGGAGAAGCCTGAAAGGCAACCGGGTCCCACTCGGGCGACCGCAGGTCGCTTTCGAGGAACCCGTCGATCAGCTCTTCCAGAACCCGCCGGTCAGTCCCCTCGACCCTGGCCAGAAACGGTTTCGGATCCAGATCACCCACATCGAAGGCGGCCACATACTCATCGAAAATGGTCTCGACCGGCTCTTTCATCAGATGTCCTCGCCCTCCTCGAACAGTTCCTTCAGTCTCTTGTTGTAGAGCGAGAAGATCTTGTCGACGTAGACATAGGTCATCGGGGTTTCGGGACCGCATGTCTGATTGACGATCTCGGCAGCTTCCTTTGAAGGATATCCCGCCAGGCGCAGGACGACCACTCTCCGCTTGAGGGGTGAAAGCTCATCGAGTGCCGCCCTGCGGATCTCATTGATGGGGACGTCGTCAACCCCGGAATACCCTGTCGGCTCGGGGCCGTAGGCGTCATCCTCCCCGCCTCCGCCCGGCAGGGGGTCGACGTCGATCGCCTTCTCCTTCTTCTTGTGGTAGTCCGCGATCCGATACTTGGTGATCGTCTTGAGCGCGGAAACGAACTCGCCGATCGAGCTTCCAGCGAAACTGAATTTGGCGATCGCGCTGACCATCACATTCATGGCGACGTCCTCGGCATCGTCTTCGGGGACCTTGGCCAAAACCATGGCCTTGACCTGTGGATAGCGGCGGTCAAGAAGGATGTTTTGCGCAAGCTTGAACTGGCCCCGGTCCCCGGCGTCCCTGGCCGCGACGAGATGTCTGATGAGGTCTTCATCGCTGAGTGTCGCCAGTTTCGCGTCATCTTCGGGCCTGAACTTCAATCGTTCACCGGTCGGGTCTCGGTAGAGGGCTGTCTTCTGACATCGCGCTAAAGGACTGCCGGGCCAAGATACCGCCCCTGTCGGCTACAGTCGTGCCATCTCCCCGTCGAAAGCGACAGCCCCCGTGTGGCCCGAGTCGGCGCCCACCGAAGCCGACCGCCTGTCCTACGCCGATGCCGAGCCCATGCCTTACTGGCTTTCCGGTCCCCGTCCCGAGGCGAGGCCGGCGCTCGATGGCAAGGCCGAGTCAGATCTGGTCGTGGTCGGCGGCGGTCTGACCGGGCTCTGGGCCTCGATTCAGGCCAAACAGAAGGACCCCGGCCGCGAGGTCACCCTGATCGAGCGGGAGTGGCTGGCGACCGGCGCCAGCGGCAGAAATGGTGGCTTCATGTCCTCCTCCCTGGTCCACGGTATCGGCAACGGGCTGACCCGGTTCCCGGATGAGGTCCCCCTGCTCGAACGGCTCGGCCTGGAGAACCTCGAGCAGATCAGGCAGACGATCCGGGAGCATGCGATCGATTGCGACCTGCTTTCGCCGGGCGTGATCGAGGTCGCCTATACCCCGGCACAGGCCACTGAACTGGTTGACCTTAAGGAACAGCTGGAGAACTATGGGCACGAAGCCGAGCTGCTGGATGCCGAGGCTGTCAGGGGTGAGGTCAACTCGCCGATATTCGTAGGCGGCCTCTGGCACAAGAGCGGCGAAAGCACGGTCGACCCGGTGAAGCTCTGCGACGGGCTGGCCGATCTTGCTGAATCGCTCGGGGTGACCATCCATGAGGAGACAGAGATGACCGGCCTCGAGGAGGCCGGTTCGGGGGTCGAGGTCCGGACCTCGAGCGGCTCGATCCGGTCGGGCAAGGCCCTGCTGGCCACGGCGGCCTTCCACAGCCCGCTGCGACCGATCAGAAGGCGGGTGATTCCGGTATTCGACTACGTCCTTGTCACCGAGCCGCTCAGCGAATCCCAGTGGGAAACGATCGGCTGGCAGAACCGGCAGGGCCTTTCCGACTCGGCCAACCGGTTTCACTACTTCCGGCGGACCGCCGATGACCGCATTCTGTGGGGCGGGTTCGACGCGATCTATCACTACGGCGGGCGGGTGGAGGAGTCCTACTACCAGCGGGAACAGAGCTTCGCCGGGCTGGCCCAGCGCTTCCTTACCGCCTTCCCCCAACTCGAAGGCCTCCGCTTCAGCCACCGCTGGGGCGGGGCGATCGACACCTGCTCGCGATTCTTCGCCTTCTACGGGACCGCCCACCGGGGACGGGTCGCCTACGCGGTCGGTCACACCGGCCTCGGGGTCGGAGCCAGCCGGTTCTCGGCCGGGGTCGGCCTCGACCTGCTCGACGGGATCAGCAACGAGGTCACCAAGCTCGACTACACCCGCAAAAAGCCGGTCCCCTTCCCTCCGGAACCGTTGCGCTGGAGCACCATCCAGTTCACCCGGAACCGCCTCGCCGCGGCCGACCACAACAACGGTGAACGCGGCGTCTGGCTGAACACCCTGGCCAGGCTCGGCCTCGGCTTCGATTCCTGAACCACCCGGGTCCGCGCCCGTGGCCCCGACCGTTGGCCTGACAGTGCGGCTGCGGCGATCCGGCTGGTGCCGCCGGTGCGGCCCTACTCGTAGGAGATTGCCTCGAGCACGTCGAGCCGGGAGGCCTTGCGGGCCGGGTAGATCGCGGCGACCACTCCGGCCAGCGCGGTCAGGATCAGGATCACGATCAGGGTCGGGATCGGGTAGCTCAGGGCGAAGCCGTCCTCTTCAAGCGGAATCCCAAGCAGGAAAGCGAAGAGCACACCGATTATCAGGCCGGCGCCCGCACCCAGTACGGCGGTGATCACCGCTTCGTAACGCACCATCCGCCGGATCTGGCGACGCGACATGCCGACCGCCCGCAACATACCGAGCTCCCGGGTCCGCTCGTGGATCGAAAGGATCAGGGTGACCACGATCCCGACCAGCGAAACCACTACCGCCAGGGCGAGCAGCACGTAGATCATGTAAAGCAGCGTGTTGATCTGGTCCTGCTGCGTGTCTTTCAACTCCTGCTGATTGAGCACGTCGACCGTCGGGAACGGCTTTTCGAGCTTGTCCTTGATCCGGTCCTGAACCTGGTCGACGTCGGCACCGGGAGCCGTCTTCACCAGCGCCGAAGAATCGGCGTCAAATCCAAAGAAGCTCTCGATGGTTTCCTGGGTGACGATCAGCTCGCCGGTCAGGTCGAGGGTGCCCGGAGCCACGACCGCCGTGACTTCGAACTCGCGCTCGGCTCCCCGCTGCGACTGGACCGCGATCCGGTCTCCCGGCCCTACCCCCTGCGAGTCGGCCAGCCCTTCACTGATGATTGCCTGATCGTCCTCGAGCAGGGTCAGGTTCTGATCCGAGCCCTGGTTCCAGTCGAAGGTGACCACCTCGGCAGCCGTGGCCGGCTGAATCGACGAGACCGACGTGTTCTCCCCGTCGACCGCTGCCATGCCGAAGCGCTGGCCGGATGCCGCCTGGACTCCGTCGACTCCGGAAGCCACCGTCACGGCGTTTGAAGGGAAGTCGAGGAACCCGCCTGAGCTCTGAAGCACGATCTCGCCCTTGAAGTTCTGTTCGATCACCTTGTCCACCGAGCTGGAAAGGCCCGAGGCAAACACGGTGACGAAACTGACCAGCGCCAGCCCGATCATCAGGGCGGCCGCCGTGACTGCCGTCCTGGAGGGGTTGCGCTGCGAATTCTCCCGGGCAAGCTGGCCGGTCAGGCCGCCCGCGCGCTCGAGTGGTGCGCCCACCGCCGAGGCCGCCGGGCGGACCAGCTGTGGACTGAAGATCGAGATCGCAACCAGCACACAGATTGCGCCGGCACCCATCCTCAGGGCTGCCGAACCGCCGCTGGATCCGTTGATCAGGACTTCGGCAATCAGGGCCAACCCGACGACGGTCAGCAGGGCCGAAAGGATGCTGCGCAACAGGACACGGTTCCTGCCACCGACGGCGATCGTTTCCGAGAGCGCCGCGATCGGCGGAACCCGGGTCGAGCGCAGGGCGGGGATCAGCGAAGAGATCAGCGTTATGCAGACCCCGATCAGGAGCGAAACGATGATCGTGCGGGGAAGGACCACCAGCGAGTTGGCCGGAAGCTCGGCCCCGACAGCCTTGAGGATAGTGCTGAGGCCCTGAGCCAGGCCGAGCCCTACGAAAATTCCTGCGACTGAACCCAGGAGCCCGACCACGAAGCTCTCGAACAGAACGGTCCTGAGGATCTGGCGCCGGCTGGCGCCGAGTGTCCGCAACATTCCGAACTCGCGGGTCCGCTGGGCGACGGTGATCGAAAAGACGTTGAAGATCACAAATGAGCCGACAAACAGAGCGATCCCGGCAAAGGCCAGCAGGGCGATGGTGAGAAAGCTGAGACCCTCGCGGATGTCGTCCGCGTTGCGTTCGGCGTTCTCGGTACCGGTCTCTACCCGGACCGACTTCGGCAGTACCTCCGAGATCCGGTCTCGCAACTCCTCCGGCGAGACGGCGGGCGACGCCGAGACCGAGATCTGGTCGAACTCGCCCTGCTTGCCGGCCAGCTGCTGGGCCACCGGCAGGGTCACCTGGGCGATCGAGGTGCCGCCGAAAGAGGCTCCACCAAGCTCGGTCAGGCCGACCAGCCTGAACGGCTGTGCCTCCCCCGTGCCGACCAGGCTGATCGAATCCCCCAGTCCGAGGTCGCTGCGCTCAGCCGCCGCCTTGTCCAGAGATGCCTGGTGGGCTCCGGACGGCACCGTGCCTTCGACGTAGTCGAGCGACTCGAGTTCTTCCGGCAGAGTCGAGGAAATGAACTGGGGTGAGAACCCGCCGCCGGTTGAGTCCCCTTCAGAGTCGAGGATCGCTCCCGGTGTGAACACGGTCCCTGCCGCCAGCTCCACGCCGGACACCCTCCTGACCCGCTCCAGATACTTCGCCGGCAGCGATGGCGTCGAGCCGTCTTCCTGATCGACCTCGCTCTTCGCGGTAATCGCGACATCGGTCCCCTCGAGAGATTTGACGAAGATCTCGTCGAAGGCCTGGGTTGTGGTGTCGGTCAGGACGTAGGTCCCCGCGACCAGGGCGATCCCGAGGATGACCGCGATCGCAGTCATCGCTGAACGCCACTTGCGGGCCCAGAGGTTCTTCAGGTTAAGGCTGAGCAAGGTCTCTAGGCGAGCGTCTTCAGCAGCTCGATCACGGCGTCGGCCGAGACCGGCGGGGCGTCGTGGACCAGGTGTCCGTCCCGCAGCGCGATCAACCGGTCGCCATGGGCTGCCGCGTCGGGCTCATGGGTGACCACGATCACGGTCTGGCCGAACTCGTCCCTCGCCGCCCTGAGCAGCTGGAGAACGTCTTCTGAAGACTTCGAGTCGAGGTTGCCGGTCGGTTCGTCGGCGAAAAGCACCGCGGGTTTGGTGACCAGGGCACGGGCCACGGCCACCCGCTGCTGCTGTCCACCGGAAAGCTCCGATGGCCGGTGGGTCCGGCGGTCGTCGAGCCCGACCCGGTCTATCACCAGATCGACCCACTCTCTGTCGGGTGTTTTCCCGGCGATCGAGAGCGGCAGAAGGATGTTCTCCTCCGCAGTCAGAACCGGCAGCAGGTTGAAGAACTGGAATACGAACCCGAGCTTGTCCCGGCGAAGCTCGGTCAGGTCACCGTCATCGAGGCCGGTGATGTCAACCCCGTCAATTTCGACCGTACCGGCAGTGGGCCGGTCAAGGCCGGCGAGGATGTGCATCAGGGTCGACTTGCCCGAACCGGAAGGTCCCATTATCGAGGTGTAGATGCCCTTCTCGAAGGTAACGTCTACGCCGTCGAGTGCCCGGACTTCGGCCTCGCCCTCGCCGTAGAAGCGTTCGATCCCGATCGCCCTGACGATCTGATTCTCGGGTGTGCCGGATTCGGTCGTCTCTTCAAGAGTGGATTCCATCGTGCGCTGACCGTAGCAGGGAAAGGGGCCCGGTCAGCCACTCTCAGGGTCATCCCTGACACCCCCTGAGGGTGGACATTCCCGATGTCCCCCGACGGCCCCAAAGCTCTTGACCCGGATCGCACGCTCACCGACGCAGGCAGGCAGGAGTCGACCCACGGCAGCACACGCCCGTGCCGACGAGTCGGCGATCAAACCCTCCAGCGCCAGGGGCGGTGGAGTCAATCGGCGCCGGCCGTCACAGAAACCCACCATCCAGGTCGTACAGCGAAGCGAAGCGACCTGGATGCCTTGTGCCGGCCGGGGCAAAGAAGAGGGCGGCCATCCGGCCGCCCTCTTCGAGATACCTGCTTCAGCCGAAAGGCGGCAGCTCTAGACGTTGCGCGGGAGGAGGACCTCTCTGGCGATAACCATGCGCTGGATCTGGCTGGTGCCTTCGTACAGCTGCATGATCTTGGCGTCACGCATGAACTTCTCGACCGGGTACTCCTTGATGAAGCCGTAGCCGCCGTACACCTGGACCGCGTCAGTGGTGACTTCCATCGCCGAGTCGGCGGCGAAGCGCTTGGCCTCGGCTGAGCTCAGCGTGTTGCTGAGGCCCTGATCGAGCTGAACTGCCGAGTGCCAGGTCAGGAGACGACCGGCATCGACCTTGACCGCCATGTCGGCGATCAGGAACTGGATCGCCTGGTGCATCGCGATCGGCACGCCGAACTGCTGGCGCTCTTTGGAGTACTCAGCCGCCGCCTCGAAGGCGCCGCGGGCAATACCGACGGCCATCGCCGCCACGCCGGGACGCGTGCGGTCGAGGGTCATCATCGCCAGCTTGAAGCCGTGGTTTTCCTCACCGAGCATGTTCTCGGCCGGAACCTCGACCTCGTTGAAGGTGACGGTCGCGGTGTTCGACGCCCGCTGACCCATCTTGTCTTCCTTCTTGTCGATGGTGATGCTGTCCTGCTTGCCATCGACAACGAACGCGGTGATGCCTTTGCTGCCGGCCTCGGGATCGGTCTTGGCGTAAACCGTGAACCAGTCGGCGTACTGCCCGTTGGTGATGAAGCACTTGGAACCGTTGATGATGTACTTGTCGCCCTTCTTCACGGCGCGGGTCTTCATCCCGGCGACGTCCGAGCCGGCATCCGGCTCGGTCAGACAGAACGAGGCCAGCTTCGGCTCGTCGGCAAGCATGCCGAGGTACTTCTTCTTGGTCTCTTCCGATCCGCCGATCATGACCGGGGCTCCGGCAAGACCGTTGGCGGCGACGCTGGTGCCTATCCCCGAACAACCCCAGCCGAGTTCTTCCTCGATCAGGCAGCCGGAGAGGTAGTCCAGACCCGGCCCGCCGTATTCCTCGGCGATGTGGGTGTTCATCAGGCCGACCTCCCAGGCCTTGTCAATCACTTCCTGAGGCCAGGTGCCGTCCTTGTCGTGCTCCCAGGCAACGCTGCGCATTTCGTTCTCGGCGAAGTTATGCGCCATCTCGCGCAAGTCCTTCTGCTCGTCGGTAAGCGTGAAATCAACCACTTCTAATCAAACTCCTTCAGTCGATTAAAACTGTCTTAGAGGCCCTTGCGATGGGCAAAAGCCGCGCCCGATTGACATGTCAATCAATAATCGGGAAACCAAGGGTACCGGATGTGGCGGACCGGTGGGGCTAGTCTGGATCCATGGCCGCCGAGATCGGAGCCTCCGAGTTGATGCTGGTCCTGATTCTGCTTTGCGTGGTGGTCGTCCCGATCGCCGCGATCGCCTTCGCCAAGTCGGGAAAAGGCCTGGAAAACATCGGCAAAGGCGCCTGGTCGATCGACCGGGAAGCGCCGCCGTCGCCGGGAGAGACACCCGGGACGACCGATCCCGCCGAGCGTGAGGCCGAGGTCCGCCAGATGGTTGAGGCGGCCGACTTCCGCCGTCGTGGCCGGGGTGAGGCGGAGCTGGACATCGAGGCCGAAACGGACCGGCTGCTGGGCATCGGCCCGGGAGACCAGCCCGGTCCGGGAGATCCGCCGGCCGAAGGAGGATCAACGCGCGGCGGCGAATCGGCGGCGAGCGATTCGGCCGGGAGCGAAAATTCGGGTAGCGGAGCCGCGGCGACGGAGGCCGGCGGCGAAGATCCTGGCGCCGGATCGTCCGGCATACGTGAGGAGGTCCGCCAACTGGTGGTGGCCAACAACGAACGCCGCGAACGGCGGGGCGAAGATCCGCTCGATGTCAACGACGAAGTCGAGCGGCGGCTCCGGAAATGGACCTGACCGGGAAGACCCGGGCGGCGTCAGAGAAATCCGGAACCGGCGAAATCCGAAGCCGGCGGGTGCATCCGGGCTAGGATGGAACCATGAAAAGCGAAGGGTCCAAGTACGAGTTGGAGGAGTTGGCGGTTCAACCGGGCACCTACTTCAATCCCCAGACCGAGGTCGTGCTGATTATCGATGATTCGGCTTCGATCGACCAGGAGATCTTCAACATGGAGGCCTTCGAGGGCGCCGACTGGGTGCGAATCGCCGAAGAGACGGCGGTCGACGAGCAGCGCCGGGATGAATTGCTTGAGGAGTTTCAGGTCCACTACCACTCCGGGGGTGGCGGGTCTGTGTCCGAGACCGCTCTGGAACAAGGCGACGAGGAGCTGGACGAGGGCGAGGACGGCCAGGAAGTGGGCCGGGAGGACTGATGGACCGCGGTCGGCTGACCCTGCTGGGGGTGCCGATCGACAGCGTCGGCCAGTCGGGCGGTACCGAGCTCGGCCCCCGGGCGCTGAGGAAGCTGCTCGAGCCCGCCGGTCTTGATGACGCCGGCGATACCGAACGGCAGATCCGTGGCCTCGATCGTGATCCCCGCAACGGCTGGCTCGCTTACGAGGACAACCTCGGCGTGACTGCTGAAATCAGGGAACGGGTGGGCGAGCTGATCGCCGGAGGCCGGATCCCGGTCGTTCTTGGCGGCTGCTGCACCCTGCTGCCCGGCGCTCTGGCCGGAGCACGGGACTCGCTCGGGGAGATCGGTCTGGCCTGCCTTGACGGCCACCTCGATCTGTTCACCGGGGAGACCTCGCCGACCGGCGAAGGTGCCGACATGCCGGTCGCAGCCGCCCTCGGCATGGCGCCGCCGGAATTACTCACGGCGATCGGTCCGGAACCGCCGCTTGATCCGGTCAGGACAGCTCTGATCGGAGCCCGTGACCGGGAGGAGTTCGAGCTGATCGCGCCGCTTCCCGCGGGAACGGGAATCGGCCGGATCGAAGACCGTGACGCGCTTCGCCACGCCGATCTCGACCGGCTCGGTGCTTCGGTTGCCGGCGAACTTGAGGCCGGCGGGCGCTACTGGATTCATCTCGACGTCGACATCCTCGACCCGAAGGCCTTCCCGGCGACCGACTACCTGATGGATGACGGACTCAGCCTGCCCGAGCTGAAGGCGATCCTGCGCCCCCTGGCGGAGTCCGACGCGGTGGCCGGCATCAGCGTGACCTGCTTCAACCCCGAGAAGGACCGGGATGGCCAAAGCGGCGCAGCTCTGGCCACTCTTCTTGATTGTGCCCTGATCGCCTAGGATTCCGATGTGCTTGAGGCAGGCTCAAAAGCCCCGGACTTCACCCTGAAGGATCAGAACGGCAGGACCGTGACCCTCTCCCGCTATTCGGGCGAGACGGTGGTTCTCTACTTCTACCCCAAGGCGGGCAGCTCCGGATGCACCACCCAGGCCTGCGGCATCCGTGATCGCAAAAGCGAGTACCGCAATGCCGGTGCGACGGTTGTCGGAGTCTCTCCGGACGAGGTCAAAGCGATCAAGAAGTTCGATGACGACAACGGATTCGGCTTCACCCTGCTCGCCGACAAGAACCACAAGGTCGCCGAACTCTACGGAACCTGGGTCGAGAAGTCGATGTACGGCAACAGGTACATGGGTGTTGAGCGGTCCACATTCATCATCGGGCCCGACGGCAAAATCGCCCGGGTCTTCCCCAAGGTGCAGCCGAAGCGCCACGACGACGTGGTGCTCAAGGCACTGGTCGAAATCAACACCACCGCCTGAGAAATGGTCGACTGGAACCGGGGCTCTTACGAGTTGACCGCGGCGCAGAGCCTCCCGGCCGCACCGCTGGTGCTGGACGCAGCCGAGCCGGTCGAAGGGCTGGATCTGCTCGACCTGGCCTGCGGCACCGGCAACGCGTCTCTGGTCGCAGCCGGGCGCGGTGCCCGGGTGACCGGTCTCGACGGCGCTCCGCGCCTGCTCGAGGTGGCCGCCGGCCGGGCCGACTCCGAAGATCTCCAGATCGACTGGATCCGGGGCGACTTTCACCAACTGCCGTTCGCCGAGAATTCCTTCGAGGTCG
>JAENXK010000085.1 GCA_016649615.1 Thermoleophilia bacterium | reverse complement strand
TCATCGATACCGAGGCTGTCTCGGTGTCGACCACGAGTTGGATCGCCTGGTCCAGCAGGTCGTCCTGGTCCGGGTCAAACTCGCCTTCCACAGAGTCTTCCTTGCTCGCTTCCCGCTCGTTCAGCAGATCCTGCTCGAAATCGGGCTCACCCTGAGCCGACCAGTAGTCGGTGATCCGGGCGATCTCCTCCTCCGAGACGAACGCACCCTGAATTCGCTGCAGCTTCGACGTTCCGGGACCCCTGAACAGCATGTCTCCCTGTCCGAGCAGGGCCTCGGCCCCGCCCTGGTCGAGGATCACCCGTGAATCGGTCTGCGAGGAAACCGCGAACGCGATCCTCGACGGGATGTTCACCTTGATCGTGCCGGTGATGATGTCGGTTGACGGCCGCTGGGTGGCGAGTACGAGGTGGATTCCGGTGGCCCTCGATTTCTGGGCCAGCCGGATGATCGAAGACTCGACGTCAGCCGGCGCAACCATCATCAGGTCGGCGAGTTCGTCAATGACGCAGAGGATGTGCGGCAGTTTGGGCTCGCCCGCTTTCTCCTGGATCGCGTTGTAGTCGGCGATATTGCGCGCACGGCTGCTTTTCATCAGGCCGTAGCGGGTTTCCATCTCGGCGATCAGGTTTGAAAGCACGTTGGCTGCCAGCTTGGGGTTCGTGACCACCGGCGTCAGCAGGTGTGGCACCGCTTCGTAGTGGTTGAGCTCGACCTGCTTGGGATCGACCAGAACCAGCCTGACCTCGTTCGGTGACGAGTGCATCAGGATCGAAGAGAGAATCGCGTTCACACAGCCGGACTTGCCCGAGCCTGTCGTCCCGGCGACGAGCACGTGCGGCATCGTGGCGAGATCGGTCGAAACCGACTTTCCGTCAATCCCTTTGCCCAGCCAGGCGAGCAGCGGGGATACCTTGACCGATGGCTTGGCGTAGATGTCACCGAGCCTGACAATGTTGCGGCTCGAATTGGGCACCTCGACCCCGACCGCCTGCTTGCCGGGAATCGGTGCCAGGATGCGGATATCGGTGGAAGCCAGAGCGTAGGCGAGGTCGTTGGCCAGCTCGCTGACCTTCTTGACCTTGGTCCCCGGTGCCAGCCTGAGCTCGAACCGGGATACGTGCGGTCCGGAAACGACGCCGACGATCGACGCCTCCACCCCGAAATGTCCGAGGGTCTCGACCAGCTTGCGGGCCAGTTCCTTCTGTTCCGCCGGATCCGGCCCGGCGTCTTTGCTTCCCCTGTCAAGCGCCTTCAGCGGCGGGGTCCGGTAGCTGACTTCGGCGGCGGTGGTGGCACCCCGTTTTTCACCCATCGGGGTCAGCGGCAGCTGGTCCGGGGTGGCGGCGCCGGCCTCCTCGGGGGCGGACCCGCCCCCCTTGACCTCGTCTTCGAGTTCGGCCAGTTCGTCGTCGAAGTCATCGGTGATCGTCTCGGTTGCTTCGCTTTCTGCATCTCCGGCAGCCCCGGCGTCCGCCTCTTCCGGCTCGGAACCCCCGAAGATCGGGATCGGCTCGAGCTTCTCGGTCCGGTCCGAGACGGTGGCCCCTTCTCCTGCCTCTCCCCAGATATCCACCTCCAGCGGAGGCGATCCCCCTTCGGAAAACTCGCTTTCTGCGGTCAGTTCACCCGTCTCGGGATCGAAGGCGGGCAACTGGTCGGCGTCGCCGTCCGGCGCCGGATCGGCGGCCGTCTCTTCTTCATCGAGGATTCCCCGCCTGGCCAGGACCCGGGTCGCCTCGGCTGAGCTTGCGCCGGCCTTCCTGATCGCATGACTACTGCGGACAAGAAGGGCGGCGATCGTGGTGCCGGTCAACAGCAGGAGCCCTCCGATCAGGGCGAAGACGGCAATCAGGTGGGCACCGAAAGGCTGCAGCAGGGTCGCGGTAAGCCAGTAGAGGGACTCGCCGAGCAGACCGCCGTGCTCGGGGAACCAGCCCGTATCAAAGTAGTCGAGATTGTCCGGGCGCCCTCCGGACAGGCCGAGCGTGCCGGCGGCCAGGGCCAGAAGCAGACCACCGGCCACGAGAGCGGCCCCGGTCCGGAGCGGGCGCACCGCAGGCAGGGCCGGACGCAGGATCAGGATCGCCGCGGTCGTGAAAAGAGCCAGGGGCACGACGAACGCCAGCACTCCGAACAGATACTCGAGCCCGTCCCTGATCCCGGTCCCGAGCTTTCCTCCGTCCCAGCCGAGATAGAGCACGAAAGCCAGGTAGATGCCGAGCAGGGCGCAGCCGAGGCCGATCAGGTCGAGCTGCCGCTGGTCCATCGGCTGCTTGATCTCGGCTTGCTGGACCTTGCCTTTGGCGGGCTTGCCGGCACGTTTGACCGGGCGGGTCTTTGCGCCCCGCCGCTTTTTGCGTACAAACATGGCTTTTCCCTTCTACAGAGAGCCGTTTTACCCTTCCGGGCCGCTCCGTACCCCGCTGCCACGTCGCCACGCCTGTCGCTCGGGAGTGCCCGGCCCCGGCTCCCCCGGCCGGTTCAGCAGAGAACTGCCAGATGGAACGACCGGTCGGCCTTCGTCCCGTCACTGTTCCGTGTCTTCACGAACGCGGCTTCAGCATTGCCGACCCGGTAGGCGGTGCTGATCTCACCCCCCCTCGGGTTCGAACTCTTCGGCATCGGTTCGGCCCAGAGTGGCGAGCAGGGAGCAGTCGCTCACGTCTCTGCCAAAATCCACTTCGTAGGAACCGTCGACAGCAGGCTTGAAAAGTTGCGCCGATGAAGCACCGGGGCTTCCGCGGACGAGACTTCCGAATTCGCCCACAACGGCCCAGTAGGATGTCGCCGATTCGCCGGCGTCGCCCTTCGGGCCTCGCGGACCGGCCGGTATCTTCTTCACCTGTTTCTTCGCCTGCTTCTTCGAGATGCGCTTGACCTGCTTTTTTTCCTTCTTGTTCAGCGCGTTGACCGTCACCCCCGCGACCGCCCCGCCGCCCAGCGCCGCCACCAGGGCGACGACCGCCACAAGAAGTCCCGGTGAGGGTCTCGTCCATCTGAAGCGTCTGTCCACCAGGTTCCCTTTCCGCTGCCTGAATGACGAGACAACTTCTCCAGACTGCGCAGCGCAAGTGCCAGAACGGCGCGATACGGAAGGTTCCGCAGTTCGGGTCCGTAGAATCCGGGCAATGCTTGACGACGAAGACCAGCGTGGCGGGCGGATCCTGCTGATCGAGGACGATCTCGACATCGTCGACGTGCTGCGCCGGACGCTCCGGGGGGAGGGATATGAGGTCCGGGCAGCCGGTGACGGACCCGAAGGCCTCGAGATCGCTTCGGATTTCCTGCCGGATCTGGTCGTGCTCGATCTCGGCCTGCCGGGCATGGACGGCCTCGAGGTCTGCTCGCGGCTGCAGGAGGACAGCGAGGTCCCGATCCTGATGCTGACCGCCAGAGCCGGCACCGAAGACCGGGTGACCGGACTGGACCAGGGGGCCGACGACTACCTGGTGAAGCCGTTCGAGCGAAATGAGCTGCTCGCCCGGATAAGGGCCCTTCTGAGGCGGCATCCGCCCCGGGGCTCGGCCATGGTCACGGTCGGAGACCTGCGCCTGAATCCGGACTCGCAGGAAGCAACCAGGGGTGATCGCGAGATCGAGCTGACCAAGCGGGAGTTCGAGCTGCTCGAGTACCTGATGAGAAACCGGCGCCTCGTGATCTCGCGCGAGCGCCTGCTGGAAGAGGTCTGGGGATATGACCCTCTCGATGAGACCAACACCATTGACGTCTTCATCTCCAACCTCCGCCGCAAGCTCGAGGAAGGCGGCGAGCCGCGAATCCTCCACACCAAGCGCGGAGCCGGTTACGTAATCAAGGCGTAGCGATGTCGCCGCTGGCCATACCGCGCCGCTTCCGCCGCTGGCTATCCAGTTTGCCGATCCGGTGGAAGCTGGCCGCGGTCACCTCAGGCCTGACCTTCATCATCCTGATCGTCTTCGGTTTCGTGGTCGGCCAGTTGACGACCCAGCAGTTGCGGGAGAACTACGAGGCTGACACCAAGGCGAAATCGACCGAGCTCTCCCAGGAACTACGCGAGCGGGAAATCGTGACCCCCAGTTCCGCTCCCGGCTCTCTGCTGGCCCCGCTGCTCAGGTCGATCAACGGCACCGCCGACATCATCCTCACGGCCAACAACACCCGTTATGCGATCCCGGGTGCACCCGACTTGGGACCGCTCACCGGGCCCGGCGTGACGACGGTCGGCAACCTCCAGGTCTCGACCGTGGCCCTCAACGACCCCGTGGCCGGCTTCAACCCGATCGCATGGGTGCGCTACGGGCGCTCGATCGACCGGCTCGAGGCTTCAATCACCCGGATCTGGATTTCGATTCTGGCCGGCACCCTGGGAGCGACCCTGCTTGCCGCGCTCGGAGGAGTGCTGCTCGCGCGTCGCGCGATGAGGCCTATCGCTGAACTGACTTCGGCCGCCGGAGAGATCGCCGAGACGCGGGACCCCGAAGTCACGCTTCAGGATCCGGCGAGCGAAGACGAGGTCGCCGAACTGACCAGGACCTTCAATGAGATGCTGCGCGAACTCTCGCTCGCCAGGGCCGAGCGTGAATCGGCCCTCAGCCGGCAACGCGCTTTCATCGCCGACGCTTCACACGAACTGCGTACCCCTCTGACCAGTGTCCTGGCAAATCTCGAACTGCTCGACCATTCGCTGGAGGGCGAGGGGAGTGAGCTTGACCTGGAGAGCGTCGAATCCGCCCTGCGCTCATCGCAGCGCATGCGACGCCTGGTCGCCGATCTGCAGATCCTGGCCCGGGCCGACAGCGACCATGACCGGGTACTCAAGCCGGGTGACCTGACCGAGATCACCAGACATGCGGTGGACGAGCTGGATCCGCTCACCGACGACCACACCATCGTCCTGACCGCGCCCGAGCCGGTACCGGTCTGCGGGGACGGTGACCGGCTCCACCGGATCGTGACCAATCTGGTCGACAACGCGGTCCGGCACACCCCGCCCGGGTCTACGGTCGAGGTCCGGGTCGAGGCCGATCGCGACACCGGGACGGCCCGACTGGTGGTCGGCGACAACGGTCCGGGGATACCGGCCGACCTGCGACCCCAGATCTTCGGCCGCTTTGTCCGCAGCGACGGCCCGTCCGACCGGAGCAGGGGCGAAGGCACCGGCCTCGGCCTGGCGATCGTTCAGGCGATCGCGGAACGCCACGGCGGAACCGCCACCGTCGGCGACTCTCCCTCCGGCGGAGCCGAGTTCAGAGTCGAACTGCCGCTGCGAGGGGCAAATCAAGAAGAAAGCGTTAAGCAGCCTTTAGCACCGATTTAGAGCGGCGGCCTATCTTTCTTTGCGGACGAGACACACGGACCTGCCGGGGATCTCCCCCAGACTGCCTCGGCAGGTTCGGACTTACAAAGCAGCAACGACCGTCGGGCCACCCTCCCCCTTTGGGTCCGGCGGTCTTGTTGTTTCCCGGACCCGCTCAGCTTCGCCGATGGAGGGCCCCGAGTGGCCCCACCGGTGGCGATGGATGCCGGCGCCCGGCGTCGCCGGTCAGACCTCGACCACTACCGGCACGACCATCGGACGGCGCTTCAGGCGTTTGTGGATGAAGCCGGCGACCGCGTCGTGGAGATCCGTCTGGATCAGGTCGAGGTTCTTGACTTTGGCGTCGGCCGAGCGCTCGAGTGAATCTTCGACCAGGTCCTTGAGTTCGTCGAGCAGCTTGATCTCGTCATCGAGCGCACCGATCCCCCGGGCGATGATCTCGGGATCGACCACCACCTCACCGTCGTCGGCGGCAATCGTGGCGACGATGACCACGATCCCGTCGCCCGAGATGGTGCGACGGTCCCTGAGTGAGGCGTCGTTGGGATCGGCCAGCTCGATTCCGTCGACGAAGATGATTCCGGAGCGCTCCTCTTCACCGAACGAGGCTCCGTCGGGGCCCACCTCGAGTGGCAGGCCGTTTCGACCGCGGAAGATGTTCTCCGGGGGCACGCCGACCGATTCGGCCAGTTCCGAATGCAGGCGTATTCGCTGGAAGTCACCATGTACCGGGAAGACGTACTTCGGCTTGGTCAGATTGAGCATCATTTTGATCTCTTCTCTCCAACCGTGACCCGAGGCGTGGATCGGTGCGTCTTTCGCGGTGATCACCGAGGCGCCGATCTCGTAGATCCGGTCGATGGTCTCATTCACGGACCGCTCGTTTCCGGGGACCGGGGACGCCGAAAATACGACGGTATCGCCGGAGTGGAGCTGAACGTCGCGGTGGTCGTTGTTGGCCATGCGGCGGAGCGCCGAGAAAGGCTCGCCCTGAGAGCCGGTTGAGATCACGATGACCCGCTCGTCGGGGAAGTCCTCGATGTCCCGCGGCTGGATCAGGATCCCTTCGGGAGCGTTGGCTATCCCGAGGTTCGAGGCGATATTGAAGTTCTTGCGCATCGACCGGCCGAGCAGCGCGACTTTTCGATCGAGTTTCTCGGCTGCGTCGATCACCTGCTGCACCCGGTGGATGTTGGAGGCAAACGAGGTGACGATGATCCGGCCCTTGCAGCGGGAGAACTCCTCGACCAGCGCCGGGCCGACGCTGGATTCGGAAGGAGAGACCCCGGGGCGGTCGGCGTTGGTCGAGTCCCCGCAGAGCACCAGAAGGCCTTCACTTCCGAGCCTGGCCAGACGGGCGACATCGGCCGGACGGCCATCGACCGGCGTCTGGTCGAACTTGTAGTCGCCGGTGAAAAAGACTGAACCGATGTCGGTCTTGAGGATCACCCCCCGCATGTCCGGGATCGAGTGGGCCAGGTGGACCAGCTCGATTTCGAACGGCCCGGCCTCGACCGTCTGGCCCGTGGGCAGTTCGGTCAGCGGCGCCCCACCGAGCTTGTGCTCATCCAGTTTTGAACGGACCATGCCGACCGTGAGCATGCCGCCGTAGATCACTTTCGGGAAGCCGATCTCGCGCAGGACGTATGGCAGCGCCCCGACGTGGTCCTCGTGGCCATGGGTGAGCACGATCGCCTCGATGTCGTCGGCCCGGTCGCGCAGATAGTTGAAATCCGGCAGGACCAGGTCTATCCCCAGCATCTCCGGAGTCGGGAACATCAGCCCCGTATCGATCACGACGATCTTGCCCCGGTACTCGACGACCGACATGTTCTTGCCGATTTCGCCCAGCCCGCCCAGCGGGAGGATTTTGATTCGATCGGCCACTAGAGATCCAACCCTGCTTCTGACATCAGACTCCTGATTTCGTCCTTTTCGGCCTGGCTGGCCCCTACCATCGGCAACCTCATCCGGGCTGAGCAGACCCCAGCCATCTCAAGTGCAGCCTTGACCGGAATCGGGTTGGTCGTGACCGACATCGCTCTGTAGACGGGGTCGAGCGAGGCGTCGATCGCCTCCGCCCCCGCGGTGTCGCCGGCCTGATGCAGGTCCCATATCTGCCTCATCTGCCTGCCGGCCAGGTGCGAAGCGACCAGGATCCCGGCCGAACCGCCGAGCTTGAGC
>JAENXK010000194.1 GCA_016649615.1 Thermoleophilia bacterium | reverse complement strand
CTACAGCCCGGGGCTGGGCGACAACAACATTCTTCCCGACGGCGGGCTCGGCTTCGACCTCTTTCCGTTTTCGTGGCCGACCAACCCGGCCTGGCTCTACGCCCTGACCCAGGGCCTGCATGTGGTCTCGGGCGTAATCGCGATCCCGCTGCTGTTCGCCAAGCTCTGGTCGGTCATGCCGAAGCTGTTCGAGTGGCCGCCGCTACGCTCGGTCGCCCATCTGTTCGAACGGCTGTCGCTGGCACTGCTGGTAGGGGGCGCGCTGTTCGTCTTCTTCACCGGGGTGTTGAACATCCAGCTCTACTACCCCTGGTCGTTCAGCTTCGTCCCGTCCCATTACTACGCGGCGATCGTCTTCCTGGCCGCCCTGGCGCTGCACGTCGGACTGAAAGTCCCGACCATTCGGAAGGCGTTCCGCGAGCGTGGTGTGACCCGGCCGCTGAAGGCCGACCTGAGCCAGACCATCGCCGAGCCCTACCAGGAGGGAACGACCACTCCGCTGGAGCCGGCCGCGGCAACTCTCTCGAGGAGGGCGCTGATCGCGAGCGTCGGCGCCGCTTCGATCGGCATCGGCGCGATGATGGCCGGACAGGTGATCGGCGGGCCGCTCCGAAGCATCGCCCTGCTCGCCCCGCACGGGACCGATCCGGGGGACGGCCCCAACGGATTCCAGATCAACAGGACCGCCGAGGCGGCCGGGGTCGGGCCGGGCGAGACCGGTCGCGGCTGGCGGCTCAACCTCGAAGGGGGTCGGACGGTAGGGCTCTCCCGGGAGCAGCTGCTGGCCATGCCGCAGCACACCTATGACCTGCCGATCGCCTGCGTCGAGGGCTGGTCGACGACCCAGACCTGGACCGGTGTCCGGTTGCGTGACCTGGCCGACGCGGCCGGGGCCACAGGGGCCTCGCAGGTTCTGGTCGAGTCTCTCCAGGAAGCCGGCTCTTTCAACAAGGCGACCCTGAGCTCGGCCCAGATCGATGACGAGAAGAGCCTGCTCGCCCTGCGGGTCAACGGGGTCGACCTCTCGCCCGACCACGGTTTTCCTGCCCGGGTGATCGTTCCGGCCCTCCCCGGGGTTCACTGCACCAAGTGGGTCAGGTCGATGAAGTTCGAGGCGGCCTGAGGTGAATCGATTCAAGAAGCTCTACGGCGCTTCACCGCTTCACCTGCTCGCCGTGATCGCCAGCTTCGCGCTGGTCGGCTACGGCTTTTTCATGATTTTCAAGAGCCCGGCGCCCGAAAGCACGCTGATCTTCTTCGTGGCGGCCATCTTCGCCCACGACATGATCGCTTTCCCGCTGTACTCGGGCCTCAACCGTGTCGCCGGCCGGTCGCTCGGGCGTGGTTCCCGCGGACCCGACGATGACCAACGGGTCCCGGCGATCAATTATCTGCGGGTGCCGTTCATCCTCAGCGCTTTCTGCTTACTGCTCTTTTTCCCGCTGATCCTCGGGCTGAGTGCTGACCGCTACGCGGCCAGCACCGGCCAGGACATCGACGTGTTCCTCGGCCGCTGGCTCGGGATCTGCGCGGTGCTCTTTCTGGGGTCGGCGATCGCCTACGCGCTTCGCCTGCGTCGCACGGCGCACGGACCGGGTGGCGAAGCTGATGAAATCTAGTTGTGCCTGACGTAATCCTGCCGGTACTCGACGAGGCCGCAGCACTTCCGCCCGTACTCGCAGCGATGCCCGTCGGCTTCCACCCGATCGTGGTTGACAACGGCTCCACCGACGGGTCAGGGCGGATCGCGGCCGATTGCGGCGCCGAGGTCATAAGCGAGCCCCGGCGAGGGTTCGGTTCGGCCTGTTTCGCCGGGCTGATGGCCGCCACAGGTGACGTCGTCTGCTTCATGGACTGCGACGGGTCGCTGGATCCGGTCGAACTGCTCTCCCTGGAGGCGACCTTCGACGACGGAGCCGACCTGGTGCTGGGTGCCCGCCGTCCGGAGCGCGGCGCCTGGCCGGTTCACGCCAGGATCGCCAACCGGGCGCTCGCGTTCGAGCTTCGCCGGCGCACCGGACTTGATCTGAGCGACCTCGGGCCGATGCGAATGGCGGGAAGAGAGGCACTGATCGACCTCGGGCTGCGTGACCGTCGCAGCGGCTGGCCGCTCGAGATGGTTCTGAAAGCGGCCGCCGCAGGGTGGAACATCGCCGAGGTACCCGTGCCGCTCAGGGCGCGCTCCGGCCGGTCGAAGGTGACCGGCACGGTGCGGGGGACGGCTCAGGCGATCCGGGACATGTCGGCCCAGCTCCGGGAGATCGAGCATGGGTGAGCCCGCGGCGGCGGCGGCTCACCCGGCCGACCCGGAGACGTCCGCCCAGTTGAAACCGGCGATCAGGTCTTCGGGTCTCGGGATCTCGCCGGAGGTGCAGAGGCCGACCGATGCGGCCAGCTCCCCGACGATCTCGGGGATCGTGTCGCCCCGCTCGAAGCGCTGTTCGAGGGTGACCGCACCGTGGCGTTTGGCCAGACGGCTGCCGTCCGGGCCCAGCATCAGCGGAACGTGGGCGTAGCGGCCGGGCGGGGAGAGGCCGAGCCGGTCGAGCAGCCAGAGCTGCCGCGGAGTCGAATCGAGCAGGTCGGCGCCGCGCACGACCTCGCCGATCCCCTGCCGGGCGTCGTCCACCGCGACCGCCAGGTTGTAACCGAAATCGCCGTCGTTACGACGGACCACGAAATCATCGACCGCGCGCTCGATCTCACCGCAGACCAGGTCGCTGAAGCCGATCCGGGCCGATTCGGCTCTCACCCGGAGAGCCGGCGGCCTGCCCGCCGTCCGCCGCTCG
>JAENXK010000087.1 GCA_016649615.1 Thermoleophilia bacterium | reverse complement strand
GGTGAACGAACCGGTTGGCCCGGTCAGGCGATCCGGGCCAGTGCCTGCCGGGTCTTTTTGGCCAGCGGTTCGGCCCCGATCCTCTCTTCAAACTCGAGGGCGTCGGTGAAGTGGGCGAGCGCGCGATCGCGGTCGCCGAAGTTCTCGGCCAGCAGGCCGAGCGTGTAAGCCGCGCTCGCCGGGAAGAAGGCCATGCCGACGAGCAGCAGCTGCCCGTCATAAGCGGCCAGCGGTTCGTAGAGCCGGCGGGCGGCGTCGCTGTCGCCGGTCGCGTTTGCGCACTCGGCGTAACCCCAGAGCTTCCCCGGGAAGCCTAGGTTGAGCATCAGTGGATTACCCGCCGAGCTCCAGGTCTCCAGTGTCGCGCGGGCGGTCTCGAGGTCACCCTGGGCGGCAGCGACGGCGCCGATCAGGTGGGATTGTTCGGCAGCGCGAAGGGAGGCGATTCCCTCGAGGATCTCGCGCGCTTCGGCCAGCCGGTCCATCGCGATCAGGCGACCGGCAGCCACCATGGCGACCAATGCCTGGAGCGGGGGCTGGCCGGTGGCCGCCCTGGCGGCCTCCTCGATCGCGAGTCGGGCGTCTTCGAAGCGCCCCCGGAGGAGCGCCTCGTTTGCCCGGGTGCACCAGGCGCCGATCTCCATCGCCCGGTCGCCGGTTTCATCGGCGATTTTCATCTGCTCGTCGGCGATGCCTCTCGTCTCGTCCAGCCGTCCCAGCCGGACATGGGCAAGTACGAACTGGATCCATCCGCCTCCGGCGGACTGAAACCCGAGGCCGGTGATTCGCCTCGCTTCGCGCAGCAGGCCCTCCGCGTCGGGAGCGGCGAGCATCGCGGTCACCCTGCTCCAGCCCGTCTCGTCTTCGATTTCGGGGTCGCTGCTTTCGGCCGACAGTCTGCTCGCCTGTTCGAAAAGCGTCAGCGGATCCGGGGCCGGCAGGTCTTCGCCGAGGCCCTCGATCCGATACCCGAGGTTCCAGTTGGAGGCGATCGTGCCGAGCAGGACCGAACGGTAGCCCGCGGCATCGGTTTCGCACCAGATCCCCCGAAAGGAAAGCCGTCGCGCCCCCTCGACATCGGCTTCGTCCGGCTCGATGCGCAGCGTTTCGGCGATCAGGTCCAGGTCACCCGGCTCCGGGTCTCTGTGCCAGAGCCCGGAAACGACCAGATAGACCGTCGCGTAGACCCGCATGCCGTAGTCGTCGTGCCTGTGGGCCAGGGTCATCCAGGCGCGGGCGACCGCCTCCATTCGCTCCTGGTCGAAAAGGATGTACTGCTGGAAGGCCAGCTGCGCGAATAGCCGATCGCGCCAGCGTCCGTCCGGGTCGTCATCCTCGGGAAGCAGGTCGAGCGCCTGCTGGAACAGTTCCGCGGCCCGGCCCGGGGCTCCGCGTTCGTGAGCCTGACCGGCGGCGCGCTCGGCGTAGCCGGCGGCGCGCCTGCCTTCACCGACTGCGGCCGCTTCGGCAAAATGATGGGCCAGCTCGGTAATTGCTGTCGGGGCGTCGCTGAAGTGACTTTCCAGGGAGAGCCCGATGTCACGGTGCAGATGCAGACGGCGCAGGGTGGACAGCTCGTCTTCCAGGGTATGCCGGACAAGGGCGTGCGCGAACTGCAGGCGCCCGGGAGTGTCGGTCTCGAGGACGAGCCGTGCCGCAATCGCCTCGTCAAATCCGTCCAGCGCCTCCGGGGTGTCCTGCCCTGCCACCTCTGCCACTACGACCGTGTCAAATTCAGGTCCGGCGACGGCGGCGACGGTCAGCAGTTCACCCGCCTTTTCCGAGAGGCGCGAGACGCGGCGCCCGACGACGTCCCGCACCCCCTCCGGTACTTCAAGGTCCTCGACCCGCGTGACCACGACCCCGGGTTCATCGGTCCCCTCGACCATGCCCGACTCGGAGATGTGGCTCAGGACCTGGCCGATAAAGAACGGGTTGCCCTGGGTCTGCTCGCTCACCGCGTGCACCAGGTCCGCCCCGGATCCGTTCAGGCTTCCATCCAGGACCGACCGCACGAACGCTTCGACTCCCGGCTCATCGAGACCGCGAACTGACAGCCGCTCCACCCCCTCCTCACGGCGCAGGTCGGCAAGGTTCTCCGAAAGCGGGTGCTTGCGCCCCAGTTCGGTGTCCCGGTAGGTGCAGACGATCAGGATTCGTCCCAGACGCTCGCTCCGCACCAGATTCAGCAGTGCCTGGAGGGTCGGCCTGCCGGCCCAGTGAAGGTCGTCGAGGATCAGAAGGACCGGCCGTCGCCGGGACTCGTCTGAAAGCCAGTCGGCGATCCCGTCAAAGAGGGTCAGGGCGTCGGCCGGCCCCGACGGCTCGCCGTCGATCATTTCGGGAGCAAGGCGCGAGAGTACGCCGCCCCTCAGGCCCAGCACGTGGCTCCGGGTCTCTTCTTCGACGCTTGCCAGGTAGTGGCGCAGTGCCTCGGCGAACGGTTGATAAGCAACCGCGGCGTCCTCGTCGACCCTGCCGAACAGGACCAGCGCATCGTTCTCCTGGGCGTAGAGCGCTACCTCCCGGGCCAGCCGCGTCTTGCCCGCCCCCGGCTCGCCACCCAGGAGCGCGACTCTCGCAGACCCCTGGACCACGCTTTCCCACATCGTTTCCAGAGTCTCGATCTCGCTTTCACGTCCCACGAATTTCCACGCGGACTCGGACGCGAGTCTCGGCGGCAGCGGTACCGGAGCGATCAGGTCGCCTTCAGCGATCGGCGCCCAGCCGACCTCCACTGCGGCCACCGGGTCGGCAAGTCCTTTCAGGGCCCGGGGTCCCAGCGAAGTGAAAGCGTTCCCGCCGCGCGAGCCGGCCAGGGCTCGCACCGTCTCAGTTGCCAGTACCTGGTTGGTCGTCGCCGCCGCACACAGCCGCGCCGCCTCGACGACCGCCGTGCCATGCAGATCATCGTCTTCGTCCACGGTCACATCGCCGGCCGAGATGCCGACCCGCAGGGGCAGACTTTCGTCGCCCCGGCGGGCCGACGCCTCGACTGCCTGCTGCATCGCGACCGCGCAGGCAAGCGCGTCGGCCGCGCCGGTGAATGCGACCATCAGGCCGTCGCCGAGACTCTTGACCTCCCGGCCGTCGTTGGAGTTGATCGGTCCGCGGAGGAGTTCCAGGTGTGCTTGCTGGACCGTCCCGAACTCCTCATCGCCAAGCCGGGCGAGTGCCTCCGTGGACGCGACGGCGTCGGTGAAGAGGATCGTCAGTGTCGCTTGCACGCAACGACCCTAGCCGCAGGGCTTCGCTTCCGGCAAGTCAGTGGGCGTCCGGCGAGGTCGGAGCGCTTCCGGCCAGAGCGGCTTCCCGGCGGGCCCTTGGGGCAAAGCGGCTAGGCTCAGACCAGCATGGCACCGAAAACTCAGTACACCCGCAACGGTGATGTGAACATCGCCTATCAGGTGACCGGTGAGGGGCCGAGCGATCTGGTGCTGGTTCCCGGTTTCGTCTCGCACCTCGAGATGGACTGGAGGAGTCCCGCGACCACCCGTCTTCTCGAAGCGCTCTCCTCCTTCTGTCGCCTGATCCGGCTCGACAAGCGTGGCACCGGGCTCTCCGACCCGGTGTTCGAAATCCCAACGCTGGAGGAACGGATGGAGGACGTGAGGGCCGTCATGGACGCCGTCGGCTCAGAAAGGGCCACGTTGCTCGGCTACTCGGAGGGAGGGCCGATGTCGGCCCTGTTTGCGGCCACTTATCCCGAACGCACGGTGGGGTTGGTCATGTACGGAAGCTTCCCGAATGGTGCGGCCCTCAGAACCGGGAAAAACCCGGAGATCGTGAACTATCTCGAGCACTGGGGTGAGGGCCATTCACTCGACGTGTTCGCGCCAGGGGTTGCCGGGGACCCGGAGCGCGTGGAGTGGGCCGGCATGTATGAGCGGGCCGCAGCCAGCCCGGGCATGGCCTACGCGATCGTGTCCGCCCTAGAAGAAACCGACGTTTCGGGCGTGCTGCCCAACATCCGGGTCCCGACGCTCGTACTCCACCGGCGGGACGAGTTCATTCCGATTGCCGGCGCCCGCGAAATGGCCGAGCAGATCCCGGGCGCGAAGTTCGTTGAACTGGAAGGCCGTGACCACTTGCCCTTTGTCGGAGATACTTCCGCACTTGTCGGCGAGATCGAGGAGTTCGTCACCGGCGCCCGCCACGCTCCCGTCGCCGAGCGTGCCCTGGCGACGGTCATGTTCACCGACATCGTCGGCTCGACCGAACGCGCCGGCGAGCTCGGGGATGCCGGTTGGCGCCAGGTGCTGGAGCGCCACAACGAACTCACCTGCAGCCAGGTCGAGAAGTCAGGTGGACGACCGATCAAGAGCACTGGTGACGGGTACCTGGCGACCTTTGACGGCCCGACCAGCGCGGTCAACTGCGCCGGCGAGTTGACCAGGGCGGTCAGACCGCTGGATATCGAGATCCGGGCGGGAATCCATACCGGCGAGTGCGAGTTCATCGGCGATGACATCGCCGGGATGGCTGTCCATATCGGCGCCCGGGTCAGCGCCACCGCGGACGCCGGCGAGGTGGTCGTTTCCTCCACGGTCAAGGACCTGGTCGTGGGCTCCGGCATCCAGTTCAGCGATCGCGGCGAGCAGGAGCTGAAGGGTGTGCCGGGATCCTGGCGGCTTTTCCTCGCCGGCGACCAAGGCAGGACGCCGGCCGGCGCCGCAGAAACCGCTATCGCCTGACGGCCGGCCGCGGGCCGGCCCGGTGTTACCCGCGCCACCTCTTGGTGACCTGACCCGGAATGCCGGCGATCGCCCTGGGGAGGTCGCGTACGGAGCGGTCGATCGCCTCCTGCAGGGCCTTGGTCGCCCCGGGGCCGTGAATCGCCTCACCGTGGCCGACCAGCAGATGTTGCGGCATGAAGGTCCCGACCGTCTTCTTCGGCGGATTCAGCCGCAGGCCGATGTGCACTCCGGCGCCGGCCTCGGACGGAAAGAAGTGGTCGGCGGTTCCGACCGCTTCGGGCACGACCAGAGTCTTCGTGTCCTTCCACCAGAGCGCCCGTTCTTTCCAGATGCGGTTGTTGACCACGTCGACCGCCTCAAACGGAGTCCCCCGGAGTTCCTCGGGCAGGAAGACGTGTGGGATGTCGAGGCGACTGGCGATCTTCTTCGAGTGCCGGTTGTGCCGGTCGAGCAGTTGCAGCACCGCTTGCGGCTCACCCAGCGCGGCGACCTTCTCCATCACCTCATGGTCGTCGACCGGATCGATGATCCAGACCTTGCCGTCGCTGACCAGCGCATGCGACGCCCGCTGCATCGGGTCGTCCATCACCCAGGTGATCCCGATCTCACTCTCGTCGATTGCCCGGGTTCTCATGGCTATCAGTTTAGCTTCCGGCATACAAGAGACCGCGGCCGGCCTTGCGGCGGCACGGGGGAGTCGCCCGAAAGGCCGAGCCGGCGAGCCCGAACCAGGCGCCGGGTAGGATGGGGTCATGCTTTTCGGTCGCAAGAACTCCACGATGCCCACCGAAGACGAGGCGCTCCCCGGCAGGTCCGAATCGCCCTTTCCCGTGGCCGGCCGCCACACGGTCCTCGGCAACTCGATACAGGGGCCGTTCCCGGAGGGAACCGAAATCGCCTACTTCGCGCTCGGCTGTTTCTGGGGGGCCGAGCGGCTGTTCTGGAAGCTCGACGGTGTTTACACCACCGCGGTCGGTTATCAGAACGGGACCACCCCTTACCCGACCTACGAGGAGGTCTGCTCGGGGAGGACCGGCCACGCCGAGGCTGTACTGGTCGCGTTTGATCCGGAGGTGATCACCTACGAGGAACTGCTCGCCGTCTTTTTCACCGAGCATGATCCGACCCAGGGAATGCGTCAGGGCAACGATGTCGGCACCCAGTACCGCTCAGGCATATTCACCGTCGGCGAGCACCAGTCCGAGATCGCCGAGCGGGTCCGCGACGGCTACCAGACCGCCCTTGCCGAGCGCGGAAAGGGCGAGATCACGACCGCGATCGAGCCGGCCGGCACCTTCTACTACGCCGAGGAGCCCCACCAGCAGTACCTGGACAAAGTTCCGGGTGGCTACTGCGGGCTGGCCGGGACCGGCGTTGCCTGCCAGGTCGGAACCGGGGTCGGTCCCGCTCCTGCCACCTGATCACCGCACCCGTCGGCGTGGGCCGCTTTCCGGCGCTTCTCAATTAGGATGACGCCGGTGTTCGCCGAGATCAAAGGCCGGGGTTGACCCCGACCCTCTCCTCCTATGTCGTAGGGACCGTTGCGATCGCGGCGATCGTCCTTGCGACCTGGCTGGGCGCCTACTGGCTCAGGCGCTGGATCGTGCCCGAGTTCTCCGGCGCCCTGGCCCGGTTGTCGGAGCTGACCCTCGGGGTGGCGCTGCTGATAGTCGCTCTCCAGATCCTCGGCACGCTTTCGATCCTCACCCTGGGCTGGATCGTCGTCGGCTGCGTCTTGGTGCCGCTGGCGGCGGCGGGGCTCGGCTACCGCTTCGCGCCACGCGGCGTTAAGCCGGTCGCGGCGCCGAAAGTCCCGACCTGGGCCTTTCTCCTGGCCGTAGCCGTCGCCTCCTGGGTCGTCGCCGAGTGGAGCTTTCCATCCCAGCTCAGCCTCGATCAGGGCATGTTCGGCGGAGACACCACCTGGTACCACATGCCGGCTGCGGCCCGGTTCGTCCAGGAAGCCTCGACCAATCCGCTTCACTTCACCGACCCGCTCCGGCTGGCAGTCTGGTTTTACCCCCAGTCCTCCGAATTGCTGCACGGTTCGCTGATCGCCCTGATGCAGAGTGACTGGCTCTCGCCGCTTTTCAACATGTTCTGCGTCGGGGTCGGCCTGCTCGCCTGCTGGACGGTCGGCCGTCCTTACGGCGTGGGCCCGGCGACCCTGGTCGGCGGCGCGATCCTGCTTTCGGGTGGGGTTATGATCATCACCCAGCCCGGTGAAGGCCGAAACGACATCCTCGCCTTCGCGTTCCTGATCGCTTTCGCCGCCTTCCTGATCAACGGCCATCAGCGCCGTGCCCCATCCGAAGGTGCGGTGGAAGACAGGCCGGACCCGAACGAACCACTGCTGGACAAGGGACCACTGATCCTGGCCGGCATCGCCGCCGGAATAGCGATCTCGGTCAAGGTCTCGATGCTGGCTCCGGTAGGGGTGATCTTCCTCGGCATGATCCTGGTCAGCGGCCGGGGCAGGCGCCTGGTCACCACGCTCTGGCTGGGCGGGGCGATGCTGATCGTCGGTGGCTACTGGTACGTGCGGGCGATGATCTATACCGGGGGCAACCCCGTTCCGGCGATCGGCTGGGGGCCGCTCAAATTGCCGCAGCCGGACCAGATGCCACTCGACCCCCGGCCCCGCTTCTCCGTGGCTCACTACTTCGACGACCCGTCGATCTTCCGCTGGTGGTTCTTTCCCCGGCTTGACGACGCCTTCGGGGTGCTGTTCCCGCTGATCTTG
>JAENXK010000049.1 GCA_016649615.1 Thermoleophilia bacterium | reverse complement strand
GCACGGTTGGAAATCGTGCGTAGAGTGTAAAGGCAACAAGGGAGCTTGACTGCGAGACCGACGGGTCGAGCAGGAACGAAAGTTGGGCTTAGTGATCCGGCGGTAGCAAGTGGAAGCGCCGTCGCTCAACGGATAAAAGGTACGCCGGGGATAACAGGCTTATCGCTTCCAAGAGTCCATATCGACGAAGCGGTTTGGCACCTCGATGTCGGCTCGTCGCATCCTGGGGCGGGAGTACGTCCCAAGGGTTGGGCTGTTCGCCCATTAAAGCGGCACGCGAGCTGGGTTCAGAACGTCGTGAGACAGTTCGGTCCCTATCTGATGTGGGCGTTGGAGAATTGAGAGGATTTGTCCCTAGTACGAGAGGACCGGGATGAACGTACCTCTGGTGTAGCTGTTGTCCTGCCAAGGGCATCGCAGCTTAGCTACGTACGGAACGGATAACCGCTGAAGGCATCTAAGCGGGAAGCCGTCCTCGAGATGAATTCTCCCATCCCCTTGAGGGAGTAAGACCCCTGGTAGACCACCAGGTTGATAGGCCGGCGGTGGAAGGATGGCAACATCCGTAGCTGACCGGTACTAATGGGTCGAGGGCTTGACGGATATTTATTTCAGTGGTCATTGTGCAGTTTTTAAGCTCCATCGGGCGTCTCGACATATTTCCGGTGGTGCAATAGCGCGGTGGAAACACCTCTTCCCATTCCGAACAGAGCAGTTAAGCACCGCAGCGCCGATGGTACTTGGGGGGCAACCCCCTGGGAGAGTAGGTCGCCGCCGGTTTTTGAATCAGAAGGGCCACCTCCAGGTGGCCCTTCTTGTTGCAGT
Source organism: Thermoleophilia bacterium (assembly GCA_016649615.1). Classification (GTDB taxonomy): domain Bacteria; phylum Actinomycetota; class Thermoleophilia; order Solirubrobacterales; family 70-9; genus 67-14. Next base: position 13,042 of record JAENXK010000049.1, on the reverse strand, counting down.
GCCGGGGATCACGGGGTGAACGAAAGCTTTATGCGCGGTGGCCTCAGCGCTTCCGGCAAGCCGGACGTTTGACCGGCGCGGTCGTTCGGAGCGGGAGCACCGGGACGGATGCTGCGGGTTTCGCCGGCCCCGCCGGTGACGCGTCGTGGTGGCTTCTGCGTGTGAGGGCGAGCGGTTCGCGCGGGCCGGGACCGGCGACGGGACCTGGTCCGCAGCCTGCGTGAGGTGCCGGCCGGCCTGCAGGGCGGGTTGCTGTGGCCGCACGGTCCCGGGTCGCTCCTGTCGGGGTGTTCGAGACCGTATTCGCCGAGGGTGGAGAACTCGATGGCGAGGTCGATCATGTCTGCTGCTCTGGCCGGGATATGTCTCATTTGCACGAACATAGGTTCGTAATGTACGCCCCCGGTCGGACGCGAACGTGTGTTTGCAGGGTTCCGTGCAGATCGACCAGCAAAGCCGTTGCCAGAGCGAAGTATCCCGCGCCGGCATGACTCGCGGGTTTGCCCTGGCCGGGTACCGGACGGTTACCTGCCTCGTCGTCCGAACGAGTGGCCGGCCGGGACCACCGCTTTGATTTCGGGGTTGGGAGGGTGAACTTCAACCACGCTGTTGACCACCAGGTTGACCACGCCCTGGTTCGTCTCGATCCTCCCACGGGCCTTGATCAGGGTGGCGGTACGGACGACCAGGCGGTGCTTTGTCGCGACCCGGGGCGGCAGGATCAGGTTGAGGGTGCCGTGCTCATCTTCGATCAGGATGAAGATCACCCCGTTGGCCGTTTCGGGCCGCTGGCGGGCAACCTGCAGGCCGGCCACCTCGGTCCAGCTTTTGTCCCCGAGCCGCTGGGCTTCTGCCGTGCTCAGGACGGTATCCGGGAGCTGGGCCCGGGCGAGGGCCATCGGGTGCCCTTCTAGGGTCATGCCGATCGTCCCGTACTCGGCCTGGACCCGGTTCCAGGACTCGGGCTCCTGAAGCTCCGGGGGGTCTGTCTGCTCAAAGGGCAAAGCAAGCTGCCGGCTGCCGTCCGACGCCGGGTGATGGGGCAGCAGGCCGACACTCCAGAGCCCTGAAACCCGTTCTCCGCGCGGTAGCGAGCGCAGGGCTCCTGCCCAGGCGAGCTGTTCGAGCTCCTGTCGGCGAAGCGGCATTCGGGCGGCAAGGTCACCGAGGTCGCGGTAAGGCCCGCCCCGTTCGCGTTCGGCCACCAGCCGCTCCATCTCTGACTGGTTGGCCCCCTTTATGTAGGCCAATCCGATCCGAACCGCCGGCCCGGGCCCGGGGGGATCCGGTTCCCTGCCTGCCGGGGCCGGTCCGGCTCCGGCATCGGGCCGGCCCGGGTCATGCTCCGAGGGCCACTCGGTACTGCAGTCGACCCGGCTGGCATTGAGGTCGGGCGGCAGAACCGTGATGCCGGACCTGCGGCCCTCCTGAACCAGGGAGTCCGGAGGGTAAAAGCCCATCGGCTGTTCGTTCAGCAGCGAGGCCAGGTACTCCGGGCCGTAGTGGACCTTGAGCCAGGCCGACTGGTAGGCGAGCAGGCCGAAGGCGGCCGAATGGGCCTTGGGGAAGCCGAATCCCGAGAAACCGATGATCTGGCGGTAGATGTCCTCGGCGATCGCAGCCGGAACGCCCCTGGCCACGGCGCCCTCCATGAAACGGTGATGGTGCGCTTCCAGCGCCTCCCGTGAACGCTTGCGGCTCATCGCCCGGCGCAGGCCCTCTGCCTCGGAAGAGCTGAAGCCGGCCACGTTCATCGCCACCTCGATCACCTGCTCCTGGAAGATGATCACCCCGAGCGTCTCCTCGAGAACCGGCTTCAGCAGCGGGTGCTGGTAGGGGACTTCGTAATAGGGGTCCTCCCGCAGACGCCGGCGCCGCTCGATATAGGGGTGGACCGCGCCGCCCTGGATCGGGCCGGGGCGGACCAGGGCGACCTGGATGGTCAGGTCATCGATGTCCATCGGCTTCATCCGGGGCAGCATCTGCATCTGGGCCCGGCTCTCGATCTGGAAGACGCCGGTTGTCTCGCCTTTGCGGATCGCCTCGAAGGTCGGTGGGTCGGCGAGGTCGATCCGGCTCAGGTCGACCGTCTCGCCGCGGATCCGGCCGATCTCGTCGACGCAGCGTTCGACCGCGGAAAGCATGCCGAGGCCGAGCAGGTCGATCTTCAGGAAGCCGGCATCCTGACAGGAATCCTTGTCCCACTGGACGATCTGGCGCTCTTCCATCGCCGCCGGGACGATCGGGCAAATCTCGATCAGGGGCTTGGTCGAGATCACCATGCCACCGGAGTGCTGGGACGGGTTACGCGGAACGCCCCGGGCCTGGCGGGTCAGCCAGACCAGGTTCTTCCAGCCGAGTGAGTGCGCCCGCTCCCGGCCGATCGCCGTGGCCAGATCCCGCTCGAGGTCGTCGGAGCCGCTCTGGAAATCGACCGCCCGAGCGGCCCGTTCAATTTCGGCGGCCGGGATGCCGAGGACCTTGCCGAAGTCGCGGATCGCGCCACGGGACCGGTAGGTCGGGAAGGCCGCGACCAGGGCCGAGCGGTCGGCGCCGTAGCGTTGGTGGATCCGGGGGATCAGCTTCGCCCGGATGTCACGGGGAAAGTCGAGATCGATGTCGGGGGCTGTGGTTACCTCCTCGTTGAGGAAGCGACCGGGAAAGAGTCCGGCCTTGACCGGATCCACATGGGAAAGACCGCTCAGGTAGCAGACGATCGAGCTGACGCTGGAGCCCCGGCCCCGGCCGGGTGGCAGCACCGCCCGGGCCGACTCCGGCCCGCGCACCTCGACTGCCACATCCCGAGCCAGCTCGAGCAGGTCGTGGTGCAGCAGGAAGAAGCCGGAGAGCCCCAGACCACGGATGATCTTCAGCTCGTTGGCGAGGCGCTGCGCTGCCTCCCCGGCCTCGGGAGTGCCACGGTAGCGTTCGCCGAGCCGGACCCGGCAGAGTTCGGCCAGGTCGCTGTCTGCGTCCGGGTCCCCGGCCTGGGGATAGCGGTAACCGAGTTCGCGCTCGAGATCGAACTCGAGCCGCTCGGCGATCCTGGCGCTTTCGGCCACCGCCTCCGGGTACTGACTGAAGCGGGCTGCCATCTGCTGCGGCGAGACCAGACTGGAGCTGGCATTGCCACGCCTTCCCGGCTCCGACTCTTCCATGCTGTATCCCAGCCGGACCGCGACCAGGGCGTCCTGCAGACGGGTCCGTTCCGGCTCGTGGGCGTGCACGTTGCCGGTGGTCACTGCCGGCAGGCCCAGGGAGCCGGCCAGGCCGGCGAGCCAGCGGTTGCGGGCCCGATCGTGGCGCCAGAAGGGTCGCTGGAGCTCGATCCGGAAATTTGCCGGACCGAACCAGCCGGCCAGAGTGCGGGCCATGCGCTCGCCCCGGGCGAGATCGCCCTCCTCCCAGGCGGAAGCGACCGCGCCCAGGCGGGCGCATCCGCTCAGACAGATCAGACCCTCGGCCCTCCCGGCCAGTGCATCCAGCGGCACCGACGGCCGGCCGGCCTTCCGGGCCGGCCCGTCGCGGGTATGGGAATGGGCCTCGGTCAACAGCCGGCAGAGGTTGTGGTAGCCGGTCGCGTTCTCGACCAGCAGGGTCAGGTGGAAAAATCGTCCTTCGCTCGAGACGGTCAGCTCGGCGCCGGTGATCGGCTTGATCCCAGCCCCCTTGCAGGAGACCGCGAACTCCATCGACCCCCACAGTCCGTCGTGATCGGTCAGGGCGAGCGCCGGGTAGCCCAGCTCGGCTGCCCGGGTGGCCAGCTCGAGCGGAGAGGAGGCGCCGTCCAGGAAAGAAAAGGACGAGTGGCAGTGGAGCTCGACGTATGAAGGAATGCCGGCCCCCTCAGGCGCGCTGAGCAAACCACTGCCCGGAAGGGAAAGCCTGAAAGACGGTCAGGTCGCGGCCGTCGATCAGGACCAGCTCGAAATACCAGCGCTTGATCGGCGCAGCCGTCCACCAGCCGTCCTCGACGATCCACTCTTCCCGGATCGCGACGACGTCGACATCGTTGACCTGGATCGGGTTGCGCCGGGCGTCACTGGCGACCTCGACCGGACGCGGCTCGTAGAGGCGGATCGAACCGGTCACCGGGTCTCTCCGGAGGTGGCCGGGAGGTACGGGGTCAGCAGCAGGCGCCGCTCGGGCAGGTGGGAATCGATTTCGGCGTCGAGTACCCGGACCAGGCCGCTCTCTCCGACCGCGGCCCGGACCTGCCGGGCGGCCTCGCTGAGCCGCTGGTGACGGGTCTGTTCCGGCCGGTGGGTGAGCTCGATCTGCTCAGAGTCGCCGGGACCGGGTTCGGTGACCCGCAGCCTCAGCCGTTCGGCCGGCCGTGGCAGGTGCTCCAGCCCCGGCATCAGGATCATTCGCAACAGGTCGGCCCGGGAGGTCGGCTGCCGGGGCGTCACATCCCTGATCCAGCTGCCGCCGCCGGAGAGCCGGGCTTCTATGGTCAGGCTGCGCGCGCTGACCCCGAGGGCCGCGAGCCGGGCCGCGAGCCGGTCGGTGAGGATGGTCACGGCACCCTGGAGATGGCTGCCGGAGGCCACCTCGGGCAGCTCCAGCGATTCGGCGATCCACTCGCGCGGGGGCCGGGGCCGGAGCGGCCGCTCCAGGCCGAGAGCGAGGTTGCGGGCTTCGGTGCCGAGCGGGCCGAAGCGGTCGGCGACGGCGTCGCCGGGCAGATCGGCCAGCCCTTCGAGGTGGTTGATGCCAAGCTTGAGCAGGGAGGTGACCAGGCGGCGATTCTTCGCCTCTGCTCCGGACAACCGGTCGCCCAGGATCGTGACCGGCAGAGCGCCGAGGTACTCCCGCAGCCGTTCGGGCGGCACCACCTGCCCCTGGGGGGTATCGCTCTGACGGGTCGCGGAGTAGGCCGCGAGCCGGGTCGGCCCGGCCCCGATCCGGGCACTGGGACCGAGACCCTCTGCGGCTGCGGTCAGCACCCGGTCGAGGCTTCCGTAGAGCCGTTCGAGTTGGCCGGCCGAGAAGAAGGCCTCGCCGTGACGACCCGGTTCGACTCCGGCCCCGATTCCTTCCAGCCTGGCCAGCACCGCCTCCCGGATGCTCTCGGCCCGGCCGGGATCGGGTGTGACCAGACTCAGTCCCGGACAGATGTCAATCGCCTCGCCCAGTCCCATGCCCGGCCGCACCCCGAATTCCCGGGCGATCTCCGAGACCTCACCGATCCGGGGAGCGGCGTCGTGCTGAGGGGCGAGGGCTATCGGCTCCAGAAGGCGATTCTGGGCGTCTCCGAGCGCTGCCCGGAGGGCCAGAAGGGGCAGAATTGCGCAAGCGACCATAGACGAACGTATGTTCGCATATGAAGGGGGCGCCGGTCAAGCCCGGGTCCGTTGCAACCCGGGTCGTCCCGCTGCATTCCCGCGGACGGGGCATCGGGGCTATGATCGCCCGAGGATGGTCAGACAGTGAACTGTGACTGGTGCGGAATCGGGCTGAAGCAGGACGAAAGTTGGCAGCTGCTCCAGCCGAGCCGGAACCTGGGGGCCTCTTTTTGCCGGCTGGAACACGTCGTGCCCTGGCTCATGAAGAAAGATGACTGGCACATCCGCGACCAGGTCGAGGTGCCCGAATCGGCCGGACCGGACTGTGCCGAGACCGGCGTCGAGTTGGACGGAAGCGCGATCTATCTTGTTCGGGACCGGAGAGGGATGGAAGTCGCCGACGGGTTCGCCTCAAAAGACGCGGTCCTTGCCTGGGCCAAAGCCGGGGGGCGCTGGGCCTCGAACTGAGGCCGGCCCGGCCGGAGCTACTTACCGGATCCGGACTTGTCTTTGCTCTGCTTTTGTGATCCGCCTTCGGAGTTCTGCTGTTTGCCGGAGCCGGACTGCTTTCCGGCCTTCTCCTCTTTCGATCCGCCGCCGTTGCCCTTCTTCTCTTTGCCGTTGTCGGGAGCGGTCACGGGCGGCTTGATCTCAACTTGCGGAGGCAGGCCGTTGACGAAGGCCGCCATCGCGGCCGCGGTCCGCTCGGGTACCTCGACCTGGGGAGAGTGGCCGACCCCGGGGATCAGCAGGGTCTTCACTCCGGGGACTGTGGCGTAGGCGCTGATCGTTTCGCGGGCCGGGTAAAACTGGTCGTCTTCGCCGAAGATGACCAGAAGGGGGTCACCGGTCCTGCCAAGCTGATCGGTGAGCGGATTCCCGTCGGTGAAATCCTCGCCTGAATCCAGCGACTTCCGGTATGCGGGAAAGGTCATGGCCCGGACGTCATCAACGAACTTGTCGGGCACTTCGAAACCGGGCACGAACGCCTGCTCCAGGTTCTGACGGATCAGGCCGTCAGGCGCGATCCGCCAGAGGGCCTGTCCGAACAGCGGGATCTTGATCGCTTTGGCGCTGCCGCTGAGGCCTCCGAACGAGCTGTCCGGGGCGGAGTCGACCAGGATAACCGCGGCGACCAGGTCCGGCGAGTTGACGGCCAGGGCAGTGGCGACGGAACCGCCGAGGGAGTGACCGGCCACCGCCGCCCGGCTGACCCCGAGCCTGGCCAGCACCTGGGATATCAATCCGGCCTGGGTCTCGACCGAGTAATCGGACTCGGGCTTCGTTGAGCCGCCGTAGCCAAGCATGTCGATCGCGATCACGCGGCGCCCGGGCTCGAGCAGCGGCACGACTTCGTCCCACCAGTTGATCGCTCCGCCGGTGCCGTGGATGAGAACGATCGGAGTCGCTCCCGGGTCTGCGGCGGGACCCGTATCCAGAACCTGCAGCGGACCTGAAGTCGTATCAACCAGGCGCATTCCCTCGGGCGGAATCGAGGCCGGCTCGGTTTCGTTGTCGAGCGCTACCGCGTTCAGTACCAGAACAACCACAAAGGCCAGCAGAACTGCCATCAGGACCTTGAACCCGCGACTTGTCCGGGAGGTTTCGCCCTGGGCTGAACGTGAGGAATATCGTGCCATCTGCGGTGTTACCCTAGTCCGGCTTCCGGTCGGGTCGATCCGCCCCGGGCCCGGTCCGAAGAAACCGTCTACATGCGGGGAAAGATCTTATGGAGAAGTTCGTCATACAAGGCGGGGTGCCGCTCTCGGGAGAGATCACCGCAGCCGGAAACAAGAACGCGGCCCTGCCGATCCTGGCGGCCTGCCTGTTGACCGAAGAGGACCTGGTGATCGCCAACGTACCCCGGATACGGGACACCGAGGCTCAGATCGCCCTGCTCGAAAAGCTCGGGGTAGATGTCGAGTGGACCGCCGACAACACAGTCCGGCTCTGTGCCGCAAACGTGAGCGACACCAGGATCGATCGTGAACTCTCCGCCGCGATCAGGGCCTCATTCCTGCTGGCCGGGCCCCTGCTGGCCCGCTTCGGCGAAGTTCACATGCCACCACCCGGGGGCGACTTCATCGGCCGGCGGCGCCTCGACGCCCACCTCGACGCCTTTCGGGAGCTCGGCGCCAGGGTCGGCGGACAACGCTGGATCGAACTCAACGCGCCTCCCGGCGGACTTCGCGCCTGTGAGATCTTCATGGATGAGCCCTCGGTGATGGGTACCGAAAACGCCCTGATGGCGGCGGCCCTGACCCCCGGCGACACGGTCATTCTCAACGCCGCCTCGGAGCCGCACGTCCAGGATCTGGCCCGCCTGCTGGTGAAGATGGGCGCGGCTGTATCCGGAATCGGCTCGAACGTGATGACCGTGACCGGGCGCGACAAACTCGGGGGCGCCGAGCACGAAGTCACCCCGGACCACATCGAGATCGCCAGCTTCATGGCGCTCGCCGCGGCCACCGGCGGGGAATTGAGGATCCGGGCGATCGAGCCCAAAGATCTGGTCATGATCCGCCGTCAGTTCCGCCGTCTCGGTTTTCAGTCGGTGGTCGAAGGTCGCGACGTGATTGTGCCGCCGTCCCAGAACATGCGGGTCCAGTCCGACGTCGGCGGAGCGATTCCGAAAATCGAGGACGGCCCCTGGCCCGCCTTCCCGGCCGACCTGACTTCGATCGCCCTGGCTCTGGCCACCCAGGCCGAAGGCGAGATCCTGATCTTCGAGAAGATGTTCGAGAACCGCCTGTTCTTCGTCGACAAGCTGGTAGCCATGGGGGCGAGGATCACGCTTTGTGATCCCCACCGGGCGATCGTCAGCGGTCCCAGCCGGCTCCACGGCGAGCGGGTTGACAGCCCCGACATCCGGGCCGGGACGGCGATGCTGATCGCTGCCCTGGCGGCGGAGGGCACCTCGGAAATCGGCAACATCCGCCAGATCGACCGCGGCTACGAGGACATCGAGTCCCGGCTGCAGTCGCTCGGCGCGCACATCACCCGTGTGGACGACTGAGGGGGGTTTCAGTTGATCCACCCGATTCCACCAGGCACCCGTGACGTGCTACCAGAGGAGATGGCCGAACTCCGTCAGCTTCAGTCGTCGCTGCTCGGGGTGTTCGAACGGTTCGGCTTTCGCGAGGTGAGAACCCCGACGATCGAGTACGCCGAGGTCGTCGAGAGGGGCGCCGAGAATGCCTATCGCTTTTTTGACGACCGGGGAGAACTGCTGGCACTGCGGACCGACATGACGATCCCGATCGCCAGGCTGGTCGCGACCAGGTTCAGCGACCTCGAACCGCCATATCGCCTGAGCTACCTGGCCAACGCCTACCGGGCCGTGACCCCTCAGCGGGCCGAACTGCGCGAGTTCGGTCAGGCCGGGATAGAGCTGATCGGGGCCGAGGGGGCAGAGGGAACCGCCGAGGTCGTCGAGGTCCTCGGGCAGACCCTGGACGCGGTCGGCCTGAAACAGGCACGGATCGGGCTCGGAGAGGCGGGCCTGTGGGGCAGCATGCTCGCCGACTTCGGTGGTGACGAAACGCTCCTGGAAGAGACCACCGGCCTGCTCGCCCGTCACGACATCGTCGGGATCGAGTCGGCGCTCGTTACCGCGGACCTCGGCCCGGACAAGACCGAATCGCTCCTGGGAATGATCCAGCTACGGGGCGGACCCGAAGTGATCACCACCGCACGGGGCCTCGGAGGCGAGCGGTTCGGCCGGTGTCTGGACAGGCTTGAATCGACCTACTCTGCGATTTCGGCCAGGGGCGGAGCCGACCGCGTCCAGGTGGACCTCGGACTGATGAGGGAACTCGGCTACTACAGCGGCTCCACGCTCGAGGTCTACGATCCTTCGCTCGGCGAGATCATCGGCGGTGGCGGCCGCTATGACGGCCTGATGCGCCGCTTCGGCGCCGATCATGCCGCGGCCGGCTTCACCCTCTACATCGAGCGCATCCACAAGGCCCAGATTGAAGGGGGGCTGTCCGGTGCTTGACTCGCTGAGAAAGCCGGGGGGTCCGCTCAAGCTGGCGGTGCCCCGGGGTGCCCTGTTCGATGAGACCCTCGACCTGCTCGACGCGATCGGGGTCGAAACCGGTGCCGTGCGCGGCGACTCCCGCTCGCTGGTCTTCGATGGCGGTGAACTCACCCTGGTGACGATGCGCCCGTACGACGTGCCCACCTACGTCGAGGGAGGCGCGGCCGACCTCGGGATCACCGGCAAGGACGTCCTGCTCGAGCAGGCGGACCGGCCGGTCTACGAGCTGGCCGATCTCAAAGCCGGACGTTGCCGCATGGTGCTGGCCACCCGCAAGGGCGACCCCGGTCCGAGCGAGCACCAGAGGCGTCTCGGAATGATGCGGATCGCGACCAAGTACCCGCGGATCGCCGAGGAGTACTTCGAAAGCCGGGGCCGGCAGGTGGAAATCGTCGAAGTCAAGGGCTCGATCGAACTGGCGCCGCTGGTCGGCCTCGCCGACGGGATCGTCGACCTGGTCGCCACCGGTCGCACTCTCGCCGAGAACGACCTCGAAGTGCGTGAGGACATCGTCGAGTGCACGGCCAGACTGGTGGCCAACCGGGTCTCGTACAAACTGAGAGCAGGCGAGGTCGACTCTCTGGTCCGAAGGCTCCGTGAGGCGGCGGGATGATCTTCCGCCGGTTCGAGTGGGCGCCACCCTCTGATCTGGCCAAAGATCTCCGGGAATGGTTCGGCGCTTCGGCTCCCGAAGTCGATGTCGGCCCGATCGAGGCGGCGGTCGCCGAGGGCGGCGATGCGGCACTGCTGCGGCTGACGGCCAGATTCGACGCCACTGAATCGAGTCCGACGGCGCTGCGGGTCGATCTTGATCAGGCTGACGACGCCCTGGATGCGGCCGACGACGATGTCGCGGCGGCGCTCCGGTTGGCGGTCGAGAACGTCGCGGCCGTTGCGCGCGCCCAGGTCGACGACAGCGAAACCGTTGTTGAACTGGACCAGGGGCAGACCGTGACGACCGGTGAGGTCCCGGTCGCTTCGGCCGGGATCTACGCACCGGGAGGCCGGGCCTCCTACCCCTCATCCGTTGTCATGGGCTGTGTGACGGCCCGAGCCGCCGGGGTGGGGCGGGTCGTCCTGGCGACCCCGCCCGGCCCGGACGGACGGATCGACGCCACCACTCTGGCGGCCGCGGCACTCTGCGGCGTGGACGAGATCTACGCGGTCGGCGGTGCACAGGCGATCTTCGCCCTGGCCAGGGGCAGCGAATCAATCGCGCCGGTCGACGTGATCGCCGGGCCGGGAAACGACTGGGTCCAGGCAGCCAAGCGGAAAGTGTTCGGTGAGGTCGGGATAGATTCGCTGGCCGGCCCGTCGGACCTGATGGTCGTGGTCGACCGCCACACCCGGCCGGGACCGGCGGCGCTCGATCTCTGTGCCCAGGCCGAGCACGGCAGCGAGAGCCCGCTGGTCGCGGTCGGCCCGGACGACCCCACCCTCGACCGACTCGCGGCCGAGGTTGAAGCGGTGGCCGCTCGGGAACCTAGCGTCAAGGATTGCCGGCTGGCCCTGGTTGCCGCGCCGGAACCGGAACTGGCGATTGATCTGGCCAACGCGTTCGCACCCGAGCACCTCCAGCTCATGGATCCGGGCTCGGCCGGACTTGCTCCGCGGGTCCGCACCGCCGGATGCGTTTTTACCGGTCCTGAGTCGGGAACCGCGTTCGGCGACTACCTTGCCGGATCCAACCACATTCTCCCGACCGGCGGCACCGGTCGAATATTCGGCCCGCTTTCGCCCGCGACCTTCCGGCGGAAGACCGCGCGGGTAAGCTTGAGTTCGGAAGCGGCGGCCTCGCTGGCCGGGCCCCTCGAGGTCCTGGCGAAAGCAGAGGGGCTGCCGGTACACGGCCTTTCAGCCCGGGCGAGGGCTGGACACACAGAGGAAGACGATGACCAGGCAGGCTAGCGTGACCAGGAAGACAAACGAGACCGGGATCGACGTATTTCTCGATCTCGACGGCGAGGAACGCTCGGCCGCCACCGGGGTCGGGTTCTTTGACCACATGCTCGACCTGCTCGCCCGCCACGCCAACATCGGGCTCGTCGTGAAAGCCGACGGTGACCTCGAGACCGGTTCACACCACACAGTCGAGGACGTCGGCGTCGCGATCGGCCAGGCGCTCGATCAGGCGCTCGGCGACCGCAGCGGAATCCGGCGATACGGCTCGGCGGTCCTGCCGATGGATGAAGCCTCGGCCGGGTGCTCACTCGACATTTCCGGGAGGCCCTTGCTCGTCTTCAGGGGCGAGGTCCCGTCGACTTCGATTGCCAACTACGAGACCGAACTGACCGAGGAGTTCTTCCGGGCAGTCGCGAGCGGGGCGAAGATGACTCTGCACCTGGAGATCCGGTACGGATCCAACGTGCACCACATGATCGAGGCGGCATTCAAGGCGTTCGCCCGGGCACTGCGGGTGGCGATTTCGGTCGACCCCGATGAGAAGGGCGTGCCCAGCACCAAGGGCACGCTGAACAGTTGAGCCCGGGGCCGGCCCTCGCCATCCTGGACTACGGGATGGGCAACCTGCGTTCGGTCGAGAAAGCGTTCGAGCGGGTGGGCGCCGAACCGGTCATCACCTCTGATTCGCAGACCATCTCCGGAGCCGACGGGCTGATCCTGCCCGGGGTCGGTGCGTTTCCCCGGGCGATGAGCCGGATCCGGGAGGCCGGGCTTGACCGGGCGATCGATGACGCGGTCTCGCGGGGAGTCCCGCTGCTGGGGATCTGCCTGGGACTCCAGTTGCTGTTCGAGAGCTCGACCGAACAGGGCGGGGCGGACGGTCTCGGTCTGCTCGAAGGCGAGGTGGTCGAGATCCCCGCCGGGGGACGGAAGGTCCCCCACATCGGCTGGGCGGCGGTGACCTGGGAACGGCCCTCGGCCCTGACCGAGGGCCTGAGACCCGGAGAGCCGTTCTACTTCGTGCACTCATTCGTGGTCGACCCGGCCCCGGACTACCTGATCGGGACTGCCGGCTACGGAGGCCGGTTTGCCTGCGTCGCCGGTCGCGGGAACATCTTCGGGGTACAGTTTCACCCGGAGAAGTCGAGCGCTGCCGGGTTGCGCATGCTCGAAAACTTCGCGCGGATCTGTGACGAAGCGGAAGGCGCGAAATGATTCTCTATCCGGCGATCGACATCCGCGGCGGCAAGGCGGTACGACTGGCCCAGGGCGAGTACGACCGGGAAACCCGATACGACGACGATCCGGTCGATGCCGCGCGGCGATGGGCGGATGGTGGTGCCGAGTATCTCCACGTCGTCGATCTCGACGGCGCCAGGACCGGCCGGCCGGCCAACCTGGAGACGGTGCGGAGGATCGCCGAGGCGGTCGAATGCCCGATCGAGGTCGGTGGCGGGCTGAGGGACGGCGATGCCGTGTCCGATCTGATCGGCGCCGGGGCCGGACGAGTCGTGATCGGGACGGCCGCGCTGCGGGACCCCGCGTTCCTCGAGCGGGTGATCAGCGACCACGGTCCGGAGAAGACCGTGGTCTCGATTGACGCCCGCGGCGGGAAAGTCTTCCTGGCCGGTTGGACGGAAAGCAGCGGGGTCGACGCCGCGGAGGCCGTCGCCGATCTGACCCGAATCGGCGTCGAGCGTTTTCTGTTCACACCGATCGAGGTTGATGGAATGATGACCGGCCCCAACCTCCCGGAACTGAAGCGGGTGGCATCGGCGACCGCTGCCCGGATAATCGCTTCCGGTGGTGT
>JAENXK010000103.1 GCA_016649615.1 Thermoleophilia bacterium | reverse complement strand
GATCGCTGACCGCGCACGTGCATATCGGTGGTCCGTTGTCCTCGAACAAAGGCATGAACCTGCCCGGGATCGACGCCGGACTCGAGGCGGTCTCGGGGACCGATCTCGCATGGGTTGATTTCGCGGTCGCCAACCAGATCGACCTGCTCGCGGTCTCGTTCGTGCGGGAGGCTTCGGACCTCGACCCGGTGATGGAGCGGCTGAGGGAACTCGATTCCGACATCCCGGTGGTCGCCAAGATCGAAAAACCGGAGGCGGCCGAGGCGATCGAGGAGATCGTGGAGGCGGCCGATGGGATCATGGTCGCCCGCGGCGATCTCGGGATCGAGGTTCCGCTTTCAAAGATTCCGGTCCTGCAGAAGCACCTGATCGCCGAGGCCGGGCACTGGTCCAGGCCGGTGATAACCGCGACCCAGATGCTGGCCTCGATGGTCACCGAAAAGCGGCCGACCAGGGCCGAGGTGTCCGATGTGGCGACCGCGATCTTTGACGGTACCGACGCGGTGATGCTCTCCGAGGAGACCGCGGTCGGCGCCCATCCGGTCGAGACGATCAGGGTGATGGACCAGATCGCGCGGGCGACCGAGCCCGACCTGCCTTACTGGGACTGGCTGCTCAACCGCACCAGCCAGGACGAGATGGACGTCTCGGACTCGGTCACCCAGAGCGCGGTGATCACCTCCTACCGGCTCGGTCTCAAGGCGATCGTGGTCCCGACCGCCTCCGGGCGCACCGCCACGGTGGTCGCCGCCCACCGGCCCGAAGTGCCGGTGCTGGCGGTCACCCACAGCCTGCAGACCCTGCGGCGGCTGCGGGCCGTTTTCGGGGTCGAGCCGGTGCTGCACGACCAGACCAGAGAGATCCGCGACCTGCTGTATGAGTGTGCCGACGCGGCCGTCGAGTACGGGGCGGCCGATTCCGGCGACCTGATCGCGATCGTCGCCGGACTTTCCGACCTCCGTCTCGGCACCAACCTGTTCGAGGTCCACCGGGTCCCGTAGGGCGGCTATTTTGAACCCGGTTCGAGTAAGTGAACAACGTCGAGTTAAAAAACCGGAGGAGTCACAGGTTCTCGGCCGGCACGAGGGCGCCTACTTCGGCCCGGTCTTCAACGTGATCCCGGTCAATTCTGCCGAGCAGTCGGTAGAGGTCGCCAACAACTCTTCGTTCGGCCTGATTGCCGGCGTCTTTCCCGCGATCGGCAGCGGGCGCTGCACGTGGCCGAGCAGATCGAATCGGGCGGGTGGTGATCAACGGCAGCGACAAATACCACCCGCCCGCCATTCCTTTCGGCGGGACGAAGGTGTCCGGGCGGGGCCGGGAGGGACACGGCTACGCACGCGAGGAGCTGACCCGAGAAAAGACGATCATCTTCCGGCGCCTCCGGGTCGGACCGGGATAGGAACGGGACGGGATGAGCAAGAAAGACGGCAAGTACCAGGTACCCGCCGTGGTCGGGGCGATCAAGGTGTTGGAAATACTGTCCGGCCCGGCCGAGCAGGGAGCCACCCAGACCGCGCTGGTCGAGGCGACCGGGCTTTCCAAGAGCACCATGCACAACCTGCTTTCGACCCTGGAGGCACACAAGTTCGTGCGCCGCGAAGAGAGCACAAAGACCTATCGGCTGGGATCGGCCCTGATCCCCCTGGGAACAGCGGCGACGCGTCAGGTCAAGCTGATCCGCTCGACTGTCGACCGGCTCGAAGAAACGGGCGAGCTGCTCAGAGGGGTGGCCGAATCGGCGATGAGCGAGGCCGGGGTGGTGTTCCACAGGGCCGCAGAACCGGACGACCGGGGGGTTTGAGCGATGGCGCCAGAAAAGCATAAGCAACCAAGCAGGATCCGGGGCGAGTTCAGCCTGGGAGCAGAGGTCCAGGAATTCTGACCGATTCCGTTCTGGAAACCGGTGGAGAGGAATCAACGATTATCAAGAACAGGTGGAAACGAATCGTGCTGATTTTGGTGGCGTCTATGGTGCTGGCAACAGGGTTTGCGGCCTGCGGTGCGGACGACGACAGCTCGAGCGGCTCGGGCACGACGGCCCGAACCAGGGACGCGACACTCGTCCTTGACTTCATCCCGAACGCCGTACACGCGGGCATTTACACCGCGGTGGCGAACGGCTACTACGAGGACAACGGAATCAACCTGAAGATCATCGAGCCGACCTCGACGGCCGACACGCTGCGGCTGACCGCCGCCGGCAAGGCCGAAATCGGCATCTCGGACGTCGTCGACCTGGCCGGACAGATCGAAAGCGGGCGTGAAGTCAAAGGCGTGATGGCGATCCTGCAGCGTCCCGCGGGCGGTTTGATCACCCTCGAGGAAGAGGGCATCGAGAGCCCGTCCGACCTGGAGGCCAAGATCGTCGGCGTGACCGGTGTGCCGTCAGACGACGCCACTCTCGACACGATCATGGCCGACGACGGCTCCAGTTCGGACTCGGTCGACAAAGTGACGCTCGGCTTCAACGGAGTGCAGTCGCTCATGACCGGAAAGGTCGCCGCGATCACCGGGTTCATTCCGGCTGACGGCGTCCAGGTAGAGGAAGAAGGTTTCCCGACCAGGTCGTTTGCGCTGGACGAGTACGGCGGACCGTCCTACCCGGGACTGGTCGCTTTCTCGACCGAATCCAGGATCGCCGACGATCCGGACCTGATGGGCGGTTTCGTCGAGGCGACGACCAGGGGCTACCAGGACACGCTCGACGACCCGGAGCAGGGCGTTGACAACCTGGTCAGTGAGACCCAGGGAGTCGACGGGCAGTTGGCGGCGGCGCAGCTCGACGCGTACATTCCGCTGATGGGTGGCCCGGACACGTATGGCCGGTTCACCAACGAGAGCCTTGAAGAGCTGTCGACGTTCCTGGTCGGCAACGATCTGGCCATGGAGCCGATCGCACCCGGCCGTTACGCGACCAACGAATGGACCGGAGGCGACAAGCTCACCGGCGGTGGGTAGGGTCCGGACCGGCGCTCAAAAGGGGGGCGGGCTGCAGGCAGCGGCGGCGAAACTGGCGGTTGAAGGTCTCTCGAAGACCTACCGGGGCGCGGGTGGTGGCGAGCACGTCATCGCGCTCCGGGACGTGAGCATCGAGATCGGTGACGGCGATTTCGTCTCGATCGTCGGTCCGTCCTGGTGCGGCAAGTCGACGCTGTTCAACATCGTCGCCGGACTGGTCAGTGAGGCGGCCCCAGGCCCTAACCAGTTCCCGGCCGGAAGCTCACCAGTTCGGCCCGGCCACCGTCGCCGTCGGTGTGCACGCTGAGTATCGGTCCGACGTCCGGGGCGTAGATACTTCAGCTCCTGGACTTTGGGCTCGGTCGGAACAAGGTCCCGGGTCATCACGACGCCCGAATCGAAGAAGCCGAACGGCACCTGAACCTGCTCTTCCCCGACGGTGATGACCGCGGCCCGGTCTTCGGCCTCGTTCTCGTAGTACTCCTGGCGGTAGCTCATTCCGGGCCTCGGATCAGCCGGCATCGCGATCCCGGCCTGGGCGCCGTCGACCCCGGCCTCGAACGAACCTGCCCTGCTGCTCACTTTCCCGTTCTCATATTCGGCAGTGTCCTCGCCCAGATACCAGACGTTTCCTTCCGAATCCTGCGCGTACCAGTCGTCCGTGACTTCGATCGGCTCGCCATCCTCGGTCACCGTGTCCCGGACCACCCGCGCCTCGACGCCGTTGGCGATCTTCCTGGTCTTGTCGGTCACCTCGACCACGACCTTCTGCTCGGTGCCGGTCGTATCCGTCTCGCGGTACGCCCAGCGGCTGCCGGGCTTCATCGGCCACCAGCGGTTGTCGGTGTCGGTGGTGAACCGGGCCGGATCCAGTTCGACCGGCTCGCTGCCCTGAGGCAGGGTGGACGTTTCAGTCGCCGACGGCTCGTCGCCGCCGCCACAGCCGGCTATGACCAGAGCCACGAGCGCGGCGACTGCGGGGAGGCGGACCTTCGACCGCTTGATCGATGCCATCGAGTTCATCGGTTCCTCCTGTCGGACGGTAATTGAGGCGTTTCGCTGACACACACGGACGAGATTAGGAAGAGCAGGTTAGAGCCGGATTAGATACGGCAGACGCCGTGCGCCGTCGGTCGGGCTCTCTGTCGGTATCGTCCGTTCGATGGGCGATATCGACACCGAAGAGCCCGCGATCAAGGCACGCAGTCTGGGCAAGACCTATGGCGAAGGTGCGGCCGAGGTGCGCGCCGTCCGCGACGTCGATCTCGAGGTCGAAGCCGGCAGCTTCGTGGTCATGCTCGGTCCGAGCGGTTCGGGCAAGACGACCCTGCTCAACCTGATCGCCGGAATCGAGCCGCCGAGCACGGGGGAGATCCGGGTCGACGGGGTGGATCTGGCCGACCTCGACGAGGAGGCGCGCACCCGTTTTCGCCGCGAATCGGTCGGGCTGATCTTCCAGTTTTTCAATCTGATCCCGACCCTGACCGGGTCCGAGAACGTCGAGTTGATCGCCGAGCTGACCGGTGGAGGTGAGCGGGCCCCGGAGATGGTCGCCCGGGTCGGTCTGGCCGAGCGCGGTGGTCATTTCCCCTCGCAACTCTCGGGCGGTGAGCAGCAGCGCATCGCGGTCGCCCGGGCACTGGCCGGAACGCCGCGGCTGCTGCTCGGTGACGAGCCGACCGGTGCGCTCGACCTCGATACCGGCAGGAAGGTGCTCGCCCTGCTGCGGGAGGTCAGCGCCGAACACAACCAGACCGTGGTGCTGGTCACCCACAACGCGGTGATCGGCCGCATGGCCGACCGGGTGCTCCGCATGCGTGACGGGCGGATCGTCTCGGACGAGGTGAATCCCGAGCCGGTCGGCGCCGGGCAACTCGAGTGGTAGGCGGTCCGGCGTGAGGATCCTGCGCCTCAAGCTCCGGCGCGACGTGCGCCGCCAGCGCGGTCAGTTCATCGCGATCGGGGTGACTATCTTCCTCGGCGTGGCGCTGTTCGGTGCCAGCTACGACGCCTACCGCAACCTCGATACCTCTTACCAGCGTGCGTTCACCGAGTTCAAGTTCGCCAACCTGACCATCACCGGCGGCGATACGAAGAAGATCGCCGCCGAGGCGCGTGCCGCGGACGGAGTGGCCCGCGTCGGGAAGCGGACGCAGGTTGACCTGCCGTTTCAGGTGGGCAGTACGAAGCTGCTCGGCCGCGTGGTCGGCCTGCCGGCGAGCGGCCAGCCCCCGGTCAACCAGGTTGACGTCGAGACAGGCAGCTACCTCTCACCCGGGCGACCGGAAGGGGTTCTGGTCGAGCAGCACATGGCCGAGCATTTCGATCTCCGGCCGGGATCCCCGGTCACCATCCTGGACGAGTCGGGAGCCGGGCGGCGGCTCGACCCGGTCGGTACCGCCGCCTCGGTCGAATACTTCTGGCCGGCGCCGAGCCGCCAGCAGATCATCGCCTCCCCGGACGACTTCGGGGTCCTTTTCGCCCCTGAGCCGGTCGCCCGCGAGCTTGCCGGGCTTGAGGGGCCGAACCAGGTTGTCATCTACTACGACCGCGGCCGCGAAAACGCCGCCCTGACCGAACAGCTGGCCCGGAGCGCCGGACGCGCCGGTGCCGCTGACGTAATGACCAGGGCGCGGCAGCCGTCGAACTCGGCGCTCCAGGAAGACGTGAGCGGCTTCGAAGAGCTGGCGATCATGTTTCCGCTGCTTTTCCTGACCGCTGCAGCGCTGGCCACGGCGGTGCTGATGCGCCGGCTGGTGGACGCGCAGCGGTCGACGATCGGCATGCTGCGCGCGGCGGGCTTTTCGCGCAGACAGCTGCTGCGGCACTACCTCGGCTTCGGACTGCTGGCAGGCGCGATCGGCGGCCTGCTCGGAGGGGTGGTCGGGCTGTTGCTGGCAGGCCAGGCGACCGAGGTCTATACGAGCGAGCTTTCGATCCCGACCATGGTCACCGAGTTGCGGCCGATGACCCTGGTTGCCGGCATCTCCTTCGGCGTCATCACGGGCGCGATCGCCGCCGGGCTGCCGGCGTGGAGTGCGTCCAGGGTCCCTCCTGCGGAGGCGATGCGGAGCTTCGGACCGGCGGGAGATGGCTCGATCAGCCTCTTCGAGCGGATCGCGCCTCCTCTGAGGCGGCTGCCGGCCCGCTGGCGGATGACCCTGCGCTCTTTCGGGCGCAATCGCCGGCGAACTTTCTCCACCGCGCTCGGAGTCGTGCTGGCGCTCGTCCTGATCCTGGTCTCCTGGGGCATGGTCGACACGGTGCAGACCCTGGTCGACCGGCAGTTCGAGGAGATCGAGCGCCAGGACGCGGAGCTCTACTACCAGGAGGAGATGAGCCCGGCCGATCTGGAAGCCGTCCGGAGCACTGCGGGGGTCGCCCGTGTCGAGCCGGCGCTCAACGCCGAGGTGACCCTGAGCGCCAACGGTCGCCGCTACCAGACCTCGCTGGTGGCGCTGCGAAGGGATACCCGGATGCACGAGTTTCTGCTCGAAGGGGGCGGCACGACCACGCTGCCCCGGCGTGGGCTGCTTGCCGGTCAGGCGCTCAAGGGAGAGCTCGACATCTCG
>JAENXK010000044.1 GCA_016649615.1 Thermoleophilia bacterium | reverse complement strand
GAAAAGTCCCAGCCGAAGGCGTCCCGCCCGCAGAAAAAGGGCGGTGGCGGGCGTGAGGAACCCCCCTATGAGGTCCACCGCCAGGGACCCGCCTCAAGGCGGCGCCCCGCCCCCGGAGGCACGGACAGATCAAGGGGGGTCAAGCCGCAGCGCAAGCGACGCTGGCCGAAGTGGATCTTGATCGCGGCCGGGGGCTGGCTGCTGCTCAGCCTGCTCGCCTTCTCCGTATCGGCCCAGATCCAGTCGATGAAGCTCGACGGCGACGCCAAAGACGCCCTGCAGGGCAACCCCTGGCTGCTGCCGAGCGCTCAGAACATCCTGGTGATCGGCACCGATTCGCGCAGCCCCGACACGCTCGAGCCGGGAGCGGCCCAGGAGGAGCGCTGCTACGAACAGCAGGCGACGGGCGAGGCCCCGCACGACGGCTGCGGCGGCGCCCGGGCCGACACTCTGATGGTGGTCCGGGCGGGCGGCGGCCAGTTCAGAAAACTCTCGATCCCCCGCGACAGCTTCGCCGAGATTCCCGGCAATACCGCGCAGAAGATCAACGCCGCCTATGCCTTCGGCGGAGCCGCCCTCCAGGAAAAGACCGTCTCGGATTTCCTCGGAATCCCGATCGACCACGTGGTGATCATGAACTTCACCGGCTTCGAAGATTTCATCGATGCGATCGGCGGGGTCAAGGTCGACGTCCCCCTGGCCCTCTGCGCCGACATCTCGGGCGGCGAGGCCAACGGCGGCTGGACGATCCAGCTGGAAAAGGGTGACAACAACCTGAACGGCGAGGACGCACTGGCCTACGCCCGGACGCGAAAGCCGAGCCCCTGCCCCGGCGACGGGACCAGCGCCTTTTCCGAGGGCTACGACGACCTCGACCGGGCCGCCGCCCAGCAGTCAATCATGACCGGGATCAAGGACCGCCTGACCTCTCCCCTGCGGGCTCCCTACAACTTCGTCAAGGGCCCGATCATCGGCTGGACCGCCCCGAAGGCCTTCGTTTCAGACATCGGCTTCATCGCCATGCCGCAGCTCGGGCTCTCCTCGATCTTCGCCGGCTCCTCGGAACCGGACGTGCTGGTCCCGTCCGGCCCCGGCCCCGGCGGCAGCCTCGAGATCCCGGTCGAAGAGCGCCGGCGGGCCGCCCGGGCGCTCGAGGGGCGCTGACCTGAATCTACAGGTCAGGCGTTGGAGGACTGCCTGGCACCCGGCTTCGACTGTGCTCCGGGTTTGGCTTTGTCGCGCGCTTTTGTCCCGGCGCCGGCTGCCGATTCGGCGTCCATGGCGACCTGTTCGGCGTCGGCCCACCGCTCGAGGGCGTCCAGTTCGCTGCGCAGGCTCTCGATCATCGAATCGTAGCTCTGGGCCAGCTCCGGGTCACCGACGATGCCGAAGTCAAGCTTGCCGCGATAGCTGAAGACCGTGATGTTGACCTGCATTCCGTCGGTGATCACCGACACGGGGTAATGGCGCTCGACTATCGCGCCCGAGACGTACATAGGCACGGGCGAACCGGGGATGTTCGAGATAGTGACGTTGTAGTGGGGCTGGAAGTTGGGCGAGGCGGCGAGCGCCGTTGTCGACCGGGCCGTGCGGGCATAGAGGGCCGGCGGAATGAAGTTCAGGGCATCGGTGAGCATGTCGGCATCCATGGCCCCGTAGTAGTCCTTGGCTCTGGAGAGCTCGCCGTGGCAGATCCGCAGCCGCTCGACCGGATCGGGCTCATCGGTCGGGATCGGCGCGATCATTGCAGAGACCCGGTTGCCGAAGGCCCCGGTCTGGTCCTCGGTGCGTATCGAGAGCGGGATCATCGCGACCAGTGGTTCATCCGGAAGTTCGTCGCGTTCCAGGAGGAAATCGCGCAGGGCCGCGGTCGACAGCGAAACGATCACATCGTTGACCGAGGTTCCGTAGACGTTCTTGATCTTCTTGACGGTATCCAGCGAAAGTGAGCCGAAAGAGAATCTGCGCTGGGCCGAGATCGTTCCATTGAGCACCGACCTGGGCGCCCTGGCGCTCGGCCGCTCGAGAACATGTCCGTCGCGACCGCGGGTCTCGGCGATGTGCGCCCGGTCCGCGATCCGCCCCACAAACGCAAGGCCGGGAGTGCCCCTCAGCTGAGGTACGTCGTCGAGCTTGGGAAGAATCTTAGGAAGGTCCTTGAGCGAGCTGAGGGTCCGCGAGGGTACGTTGAGAACCCCCCTTGCGAAGAGCTCGAGTTCGCTCTTGGCGCGCTGCGGTTCCCCCGGCTCGGGCCGCGGAGGCAATTCGCTGCCTTCAGGGTCGATGTCGAAAAGCGTTCCGAGAATCTCGGCCCCTGACACTCCGTCGACCACCGCGTGATGGATCTTGGTCAGCAGGGCGACCCGACCCCCGTTCAGACCCTGAATCAGGTACATCTCCCACAGGGGGCGGGCACGGTCGAGCGGCCGGGCGACGATTCGTTCCACCTGAGCAGAGAGCTGCTCGTCACTTCCGGGGGCCGGCAGGGCAAGCTCCCGGACGTGGAACTCGAGGTCGAAATCGGGGTCTTCGACCCAGTACGGGATGTCGATGTTGAACGGAACCTCCTGCAGCTTCCAGCGAAAGGGCGGCAGCATGTGAAGGCGCTCCTCGACCAGATCCAGCGCGTCGTCCAGAGTGATCGCCCCGTTCGGCGCGGTCGATGGATCGAGGATCACGAGGCCCGAAACATGAGCGAAGTTACGGGCGTCCTCGATCGCCAGAAACTGCGCGTCGACGCTGGTCAGCTGATGCGCGTGCTGATGGGTGGCGTTTTCCCTGCCCTGCTGCGTTCCATCTTTATCCGACATGAAACGAGTGTAACCGCGTGGTTCCGGATATTCATTTGCCGGCCACCGATCACGCCGAGGTCGAGGTGGTCGCAGTAGCCGAGGTGCGCCTTCCGGGCAGTTGCGCGTTCCTGGATCACTTCGCCGGATACAGGCATGGGCCAGGCCTGCAGCCGGATTACCGGCCTGCCGTCTCGGGCGCCATCTCCTCCAGCTTCTTCAGGTCAGCTCGAACCGTGTCGAGAATCAGATCAAGATCGGGGGCCAGTTCGCGGTCGGCGACGACGCCGAAATCAACCTGGTCGCGATAGCTGAGAACGGTGATGTTGAGGGCTACGCCGTCGGTGATCACCGAGACCGGGTAGTTGGATTCGAGCCTGGCTCCGCCGACGTAGAGCTGAACCGGAGGGCCGGGCACGTTGGAGACAGTCAGGTTGAAAAGAGGACTGAACCTCTGCGAGGTCCCGAGCCTGGTGGTCGCCCGGGTCGCCCGGGCAAAGAGCGCCGGCGGGACGAAGTTGGTGACATCGGTCAGCAGGTCGGCCGGCAGCGCGCCGAGCTTTTCCTTGGCCCGCGCCAGTTCGCTGTGGGTCCGGCGCAGCCGCTCGACCGGATCGGGTTCATCGGTCGGGATCGGCACAATCATCGCCGAGACCCGGTTGCCGTAGGTGCCCTTCTCATCGGGCTTCCTGGTCGAGATCGGGATCATCGCGACCAGTGGTTCGGACGGCAGGTCGTCGTGGCGGATCAGAAACTCGCGCACGGCTCCTGCGGAAAGCGCCACGATCACATCGTTGACCGTGACCCCGTATTCATTCTTCACCTGTTTGACGGTATCCAGCGGAATCGAGCCGAAGGAGAACTTGCGATGAGCCGAGATCGAGCCGTTGAGCGAGGTCCTGGGCGGGCGGGTGGAGGGGTGCTCGACGACCTCGCCGTCGCGGTCACGCGATCCGGGGGAAACCGACCTGCCGATCATGCGCCCGACCATGGAGGCGCCCGGAATATCATCCACGGTGGGAAAACCTTCAAGCTTTGGCAGCGTCCTGGAGATGCCCCTCGCCGCCGAAGCGGCCCGCACCGGCCAGTTGAACGCTGCCCTGGCAACCAGCTCGAGTGATGCTGGGAGGCGGTCCATATCGTCCCCTTCGGTACGCGGCGGGAGCTCCCGCCCCTCGGGGTCGGTGTCGAAAAGTACTCCCAGGATCTCCGCCCCGGACACCCCGTCGATCAGAGCGTGGTGCATCTTGGTCAGCAGCGCCATGCGATCACCGCTCAACCCCTGGATCAGGTAGAGCTCCCACAGCGGCCGTGACCGGTCCAGAGGCCGGGCGACCAGCCGCTCCACCTGGGCGGCGAGCTGTTCGTTGTCGCCTGGTGCGGGCAGGGCCAGTTCGCGAACGTGGAACTCGAGATCGAAGTCGGGATCGACCGCCCAGTAAGGGTGGTCCAGTCCCAGGGGAACTTTGGCCAGCCTCCAGCGAAAGGGAGGCAGCAGGTGAAGCCGCTGCTCGATCAGTTCGAGCGCGTCCGACAGGGTGAAAGTGCCACCGGGTGCGGTCGAAGGATCGAGGATGCAGAGCCCGCAGACGTGGGCGAAGGTGCGGGCATCCTCCATTGCGAGAAAGGAGGCGTCGACGCTGGTCAGCTGCCTCACCAACCGTGCGGAACTGGACTGCTGTTCTGTCGGCATTTTCCTGATCTCCTCCTGTCCCATAACTCCGGCCCGAGCCGAACCGGACCGGTCACACGCTCAATCTAGCGCGGCCTGCTCCGCGGCCTGCTCTTCCAGGGCTTCGAGGTCGCTGCGCACGCTGTCCATGACCGAATCGAAGTCCGGCGCCAGATCGCGGTCGCCGATGATGCCGAAGTCGACCTCGTCGAGGTAGCTGAGCACGGTGATGTTCAGCCCCACTCCGTCCACGATGACCGAGACCGGGTAGTTGTGCTCGAGCAGGGCCCCGGCCACATAGAGCGGTACCGGCGGGCCGGGCACATTCGAGATGGTGACGTTGAAGTGAGGGTGGAAACGGGGAGAAGCGCCCAGCGAAACGGCGGCCCGGGCTACCCGGGCGAAGAGCGCCGGCGGGAAGGCATCGTTGACTTCGGTCAGCAGGTCCGCCGGCAGCTCACCGTAGTAGTCCTTGGCCCGGGAGAGCTCCTCGTTTGCGCGCCGCAGACGCTCGACCGGATCGGGCTCGTCGGTCGGGATCGGCACGACCATCGTCGAGATCCGGTTTCCATAGGTCCCCACCTCGTCCTCGGTTCTCACCGAAATCGGAATCATCGCGACCAGGGGCTCGTCCGGAAGGTCGTCCCGGGCGAGCAGGAAATCACGCAGCGCGCCGGCCGAAAGCGAGACGATCACATCGTTGACCTTCACCCCGTAGGCGTTCTTCACCCGCTTGACCGCATCAAGCGAGAGCGATCCGAAGCTGAACCGGCGCTGAGCCGAGACCGGACCGTTGAGCGAAGTCCTCGGCGCCCTTGCGGTCGGTCGCTCGAGAACGTGGCCGTCGCGGTCTTTGTGGGTTGCCAGATGAGCCCGGTCGGAGATCCTTCCGATGGTGGCGATTCCGGGCACACCCCTGAGCGTGGCGATCTCGTCGAGGTTGGGCAGGGTTCTGGGAATGTCCCTGATCGCGGAAACGACCCGCTTCGGTGTGTTGAGCGCGCCCCTGGCGAGCAGCCCCACGGGGTTCGGCGTGCCCCCGGCTTTTCCGGGTTCGGGCCGTGGCGGCAGCTCACGTCCGGCCGGGTCCAGATCGTAGAGGGTGCCCATTATCTCGGCCCCGGAAACCCCGTCGATCACCGAGTGATGGATCTTTGAAAGAAGCGCCACGCGGTTTCCCTGAAGGCCCTGGATCACGTAAAGCTCCCACAGCGGGCGAGAGCGGTCCAGGGGCCGCGCCACCAGGCGCTCCACCTGCGCCGAGAGCTGGGCATCGTCCCCGGGCGCCGGCAGGGCGAGCTCGCGAACGTGGAACTCGAGATCGAAATCCGGGTCGTTGATCCAATAGGGGTGATCGATCCCCAGGGGGACCTCCTCCAGCCGCCAGCGGAAAGGCGGCAGCAGGTGAAGCCGTTGCTCGATCAGCTCCTGCATGTCCTCCAGGGTGAGGGTGCCGTCCGGCGCAGTCGACGGGTCAAGGACGGCCAGACCGCAAAAGTGGGCGAAATTCCGGCCGTTCTCGATCGCCAGAAACTGGGCATCCAGACTGGTCAACTGGCGCACCACCCGGCCGGCCCCGTTCTCGATTACTTCTGACATGCCTCAAGCCTACCCCCGTTTCGGTCATGCCTCGACTACGTCTCGATTCCGGTTCAATTCGAGGAGTGGTGGCGGGTGGCGCTTGCGCCGAATTGCCGAAAACAGGCGGGGCCGGCGGAGGATCCGCTCAGTCTGATTTACCGGTCGAAGAGGCCGACTTCTCCGACTTGCTGCCGCCGGATGGGGATGAGCCCGAAGTCGAGCCGCTGGAAGAATCGGAGGTTCCGGTGGCACCCGAAGAGTCCGAGGATCCGGACGAATCGCCCGATCCGGAGGATTTCCCGCTGTCGGAGTCTCCGCCGGCCTCCTTCTTGGCCGCGGCCGCGGCCTGCTTGGCCTTGTTCGAGGAGCGGGTGCCGTAATCGGTGTTGTGGAATCCCGAGCCCTTGAAATGGATCGCCGGCGAATGCAGGACCCGTCGCGCCGGGGCCCTGCACTCCTGGCACTCGGTCAGGGAATCCTCGGTGATCGACTGGATCACCTCAAAGGTATGGCCCTTTTCACATCGGTATTCGTAGAGCGGCATCAACCATTGATTATCGCAGCGCGCCGCGAGATGCGTCCCGATACCGTTCGCCCATGGCAGCTGAACCGACCACCGGGATAAATACCGAAGTCACCATGGAGGAGATCGTCGCCCTCGCCAAGCGGCGCGGCTTCGTCTTTCCTTCATCGGAGATCTACGGCGGACTCGGTTCCACCTACGACTACGGCCACTACGGAGTTCTGCTCAAGAACAACGTCAAGAACGAGTGGTGGCGTTCGATGCTGACCGAACGCGATGACATCGTCGCGCTCGACTCGGCGATCATGCAGCACCCGAAGGTGTGGGAGGCGTCGGGCCATCTGGCCGGCTTCACCGACCCCCTGGTCCAGTGCCTCGGCAAGTGCAAGAAGCGGTGGCGCGAGGATCACCTGCGCGAAAAGATCGAAGCCGAGGGCGGCGATCCCGGGGGCGAACTCCGCTGCCCGGAGTGCGGGGGTGAACTCAGCGAGCCACGCAACTTCAACCTGATGTTCGAGACCCATATGGGGCCGGTCGCCGAGGAGGGCAATTCGGTCTACCTTCGGCCCGAGACCGCCCAGGGAATATTCATCAACTTCAAGAACGTGCTCAACTTCGCCCGCAAATCGCCGCCTTTCGGCATCGCCCAGATCGGCAAGTCGTTCCGCAACGAGATCACGCCGGGCAACTTCATCTTCCGGACCCGCGAGTTCGAGCAGATGGAGATGGAGTTCTTCGTACCGCCGGACGAGGTGGATGAGTGGTACCGCAAGTGGATCGAGATCCGCCGCGACTGGTATCTCGACCTCGGCATCCGGTCCGACTTCCTGATGGTCCGCCCACACGGAGCCGACGAGCTTTCCCACTATTCGTCGGAGACCAGCGACATCGAGTACCTCTTTCCGATCGGCTGGTCCGAGCTCGAAGGCGTCGCCAACCGGGGCAATTTCGACCTGACCCAGCACCAGGAGCATTCCGGCGAGAAGCTCGAATTTTTTGACCAGCAGAGCGGGGAGCGCTACCTGCCGCACGTGATCGAGCCGGCGGCCGGGGCCGACCGGGCCGCGCTCGCCTTCCTGGTCGATTCCTACGAGGTCGAAGAGATCGAGGGCCGCGAGCGCACCGTGCTCCGCCTCCACCCCCGGCTGGCCCCGGTGAAGGTCGCTGTACTGCCCCTGTTCAACAAGGAGGGCATGCCGGAGAAAGCGAAGGAGATCAATCAGACCCTCAGAGCGGCCGGGATTCAGACCGAGTACGACAGTGGTGGCTCGATCGGAAAGCGCTACCGTCGTCAGGACGAGATCGGTACCCCCTGGGGGATCACGGTCGACTTCGACACCAAAGATGACGACTCGGTCACCCTGCGCGACCGCGACTCGCTCGAGCAGGTCCGCATACCGGTCGCCGATGTGCCCGGTGAGATCGCCGCCCGCCTGGCCTCACCCTGGCGCAGCCCGAAGCCGGGCTGATTTCGGGGCGGGCTGGGGCGAGCCGTTTCTCGAGCACCGCGCCGACGGGTCAGAGTGAACGGGTCGCTATCGCGGCCAGAACCGCCAGGGTCGTACCCAGCGAGAGCCGGGTGGTGAGGCTTCGCAGTGAATCGACCTGAGCAGTCAGGTCGGATCTGACGGCGTCGGTGAGCAGTCAGGTCGGATCTCATGGCTCGCATCTCGCCGCGTATGTCCAGGAACTCCCGGTCGACCCGTTCAAAGCCGGAATCCATCCGTTTCGAAAGGTCCTCCGGCCGTTCGTCTGTCCAGGCCCACCTCAATGCCCGGGCGCCACCCGGGCGAGACAACGGCAGAGGGCGTCAGATCGCTTCATCCCGGGCCGACGCTTTACTCGAACCGCCGCGATTCCGGCATGGACTTCGGACCCGGGGAATGACTCCCCGGCGCGAATGAGATCGCGGTCGTGGCGGTTCACTCATTTGCCCGGATTTCCTGGCCGGGCTTCCGGCCCGAATTCGGGCTCGGACTCCAGTCCCGGATCCGGGCTCGATTACCCGGCCCGGATGCCCGGGGCACCTGCCCGCGGACTGCCCGGGGCTGCTGGTGCGATAGTTGGATCGAACGTGTCTTCGACCACCGCCCAACACTCCGGCCGGAAACGGGAACGGCTCAGGCCACTGGCGGCAAACCGCCTGGCCGCCCTCCGCTTCACCTGGCTCAGGATCGTCCAGGTTTCCCTGGCGGCAGGGCTTGCCTGGCTCGTCGCCGCCCAGGTCCTGGGCCATGAAACCCCGTTCTTCGCCCCGATCGCGGTCGTCCTGGTGCTGGGGCTGGCGATCGAGCGCCGCGGAAGGAGGGCCTATGAGGTCGCACTCGGGGTGGCGATCGGAATCGGGGTCGCGGACCTGATCGTGCTGCTGACCGGGACCGGTACCTGGCAGGTGGTACTGGTGATCGGGCTGGCCATGGCCGCGGCGGTGCTTTCCGGAGGCAGCGTGATGCTGGTCAACCAGGCGGCCGTCTCGGCCGTTTTGGTGGCGACCCTGCCGGCGCCCGATGTCGCGGCCTCGATGGACCGGTTCGTCGATGCGCTCGTCGGCGGAACGATCGCCCTCGGAGCGAACGCGGTCACCCCGATCGAACCCGTCCGCCTGGTGCGCAGGCACCTCCAGCCCCTGCTCCTGAGGCTGTCCGGCACTCTGATAGATGTCGCCGACGCGCTCAACCTGGGCAACCACGAGCAGGCCGCGGCCGCGCTCGAGCGGGCCCGGGGTCTCGACCCGGCGGTCCGCGAGATGAAAATCGCGATCGAGGCAAGCCAGGAGACGATTTCGCTGAGCCCCCTGCGGCGAAGATCCAGGGGCCGGGTGGAGCAGTTCGCGACCGCGGCCGAACCGATCGACTTCATGATCCGCAGCACCAGGGTCCTGG
Source organism: Thermoleophilia bacterium (assembly GCA_016649615.1). Lineage (GTDB taxonomy): Bacteria > Actinomycetota > Thermoleophilia > Solirubrobacterales > 70-9 > 67-14. Next base: position 5,471 of record JAENXK010000044.1, on the reverse strand, counting down.
CCCGGAACGCGCTGAGGGCGGTAGACCTCGAGGATCATGTGCCGGAGCTGGTCACCGAATCGATTCGCGACCTGGCGACGGCGGTTCACTCACTCGACCAGTATCTGGCCGGGTCGCCCCGCCAATCGGCCACGGTCGAGGCGACCCTGAGGGCGGCGGCCCGTTCGACCGCGGCCCTGGAGGAGACCTCGAACCTCTCGGTCAGCGTGATCGTCAGCCAGGTCCGCACGACCGCGACTGACCTGCTGCTGAGTCTCGGCATGAGCCAGGACGAAGCGGTCGACGAAGTCCGCTCAGCCCGTCGGCGGCTCGATATCTGACCCTGGGGACCGACCGGTCCGAGTGTGCCGGCCTCACGATGCAGGAAGGAAGTCCGTTGAAGTCGGTGGCGGCCCGCAGACTGCGTGCGGCCGACAGAGCCACCGCCGGCCTTCGACACGCTCCGCAACGTGTTCACACCGAAGTAAATAGTTCTGAGCTGCAGCGCAACACTGGCCCGTGGCGACTGTTTAGGTAGTCAAGTCCGACACTTGCCGGGAGGGATGCAAGGCAGGGGCTTGATATGGGGGATGGGGGCAATCGGTGAGGTCTTTGACCTCACCGTTTGTCCTGCAGGCCGGCTAGCGCGAGAGGTTCTTGATCTTGCGGGCGGCCTTCATGCGCTCGTTGCCGTCGAGGATGACCTTGCGCAGACGAATCGAGTCCGGCGTTATCTCGACACACTCGTCCGAGCGCAGGAACTCGATCGCCGACTCCAGATTGAGCAGCTTCGGAGGAGTGAGCCGGACCAGGACATCAGAGGTCGAGGACCTCATGTTGGTCAGCTGCTTTTCCTTGACCGCGTTTACGTCGAGGTCATTGCCACGGGCGTGTTCGCCGACGATCATTCCCTCGTAGACATCCTCACCCGGACCGACGAACAGAGCACCCCGCTCCTGAAGGCCGAACAGGGCGAAGCTGGCGGTGGTTCCGGCCCGGTCGGCTACCAGCGAACCGGTCGCGCGGGTCTTGATCTCACCTGCCCAGGGCTCCCAGCCCTCGAAGACATGATGAAGGATGCCGGTTCCCCGGGTCTCGGTCAGGAACTCGGTCCGGAACCCGACCAGGCCGCGGGCCGGAATCACGTAATCGAGCCGGTTGCGGGTGTCGGACTGGCTGGTCATATTCTCCATCCGTCCCTTGCGCCCGGCGAGCAACTGGGTCACCGGGCCGACGAATTCCTCCGGCACGTCGACCACCAGCCGCTCCATCGGCTCGTTGACGACGCCGTCGATCTCCCGGGTGAGAACCCGGGGCTGACCGGCAGTCAACTCGAACCCTTCGCGACGCATGATCTCCAGCAGGACCACCAGCTGGAGCTCTCCCCGCCCCTGCACCTCCCAGGCGTCGGGTCGCTCGGTCGGCAGCACCCGGATCGCGACGTTGCCGAGCAACTCCTGCTCGAGCCGGCTCTCGATCTGGCGGGCGGTCAACCTGGTGCCTTCCCGGCCGGCCAGAGGCGAAGCGTTGATTCCGATCTCAACCGAGAGGGAAGGCTCGTCGACCTGGATCACCGGCAGCGGCCGGGGATCATCGAGGTCGGCCAGGGTCTCGCCGATCGTCACTTCGGGAATCCCGGCGATCGCGATGATCTCCCCCGGTCCGGCCTGGTCGGCCGGCACCCGCTCAAGGGCTTCGGTCACGAACAGCTCGGAAATCCTCGCCCGTTCGATCGAACCGTCGGCCCGGCACCAGGCGATCGGGGCCCCGGACCGGATCGTGCCCTGGCGGACCCGGCACAGCGCCAGCCGGCCGAGATACGGGGAGGCGTCGAGGTTGGTCACGTACGCCTGGGCAGGGTGGTCCGGGTCGTATTCGGGCGCCGGTATGCGCTCGGCCATCAGCTCCATGAGCGGCTTCAGGTCCTCGCCCTCGGTGCCCTCGGTCAGAGTTGCCCAGCCGGCCCTGGCGTTCGTATAGACGATCGGAAACTCGATCTGCTCGCCATCGGCGCCGAGGTCCATGAACAGCTCGTAGACCTCGTCCACGACCTCGGCGATCCGGGCATCGGGCCGGTCGACCTTGTTGACCACGAGGATCACCGGCAGCCCGGCCTCGAGTGCCTTGCCCAGGACGAATCGGGTCTGCGGCAGTGGGCCCTCGGAGGCGTCGACCAGCAGCAGCACCCCGTCCACCATGGTCAGTCCGCGCTCGACTTCGCCGCCGAAATCGGCGTGCCCGGGGGTGTCGATGATGTTCATCTTGATCCCGCCGTAAGTGACCGCGGTGTTTTTGGCGAGGATCGTGATCCCCTTTTCCCGCTCGAGGTCCATCGAGTCCATCACCCGCTCGTTCACGTCCTGGCCCTTGCGGAAGGCGCCCGACTGCCAGAGCATGGCATCGACCAGAGTCGTCTTGCCGTGATCGACGTGGGCGACGATCGCGATGTTTCTTATGTCTTCCCGGCGCTCCATGAGGACGCGGGATACTAGGGAAGCGGCGTACCCGGCCGCGGACGACCGTGGCCCCGGCCGCCGGTTGAGGCCGGCGGAGACTGCCGCGGCCGGTCCGGTGAGTCGACCGGTCCTCAGCCGGCCCGAGGGGCCGGCCTCAGTCGCTTACCGGAGTTCCGTTGGTCTGCGGCGCCGAGTCAGGAGCCGAGTCGGGAGATGTGGTCGAGGTGTAGACGAACTCCTCCTCGGCCCCGAACACGGCATCGAGAACCGTCTGGCGGGCCGACTCGCTGAAGACCAGAACCAGACCGGTGGCGAGAAGGCTGATCGCAAACAGTTTGCGGAACGGGTGGCGCTTCTTCTTCGGCTCGCGGATTCTCTCCGAGGCGTCCCGGAGCGAATCGGCCGCCCTCTGAAGTTCACGCTTGACCTTGCGGTCACCGGTGACCGACTCCACCGTAGAAGCATTGCTGGCCGAGATCCGACTGTAGGCCTTGCGGGCAGCGAAATAGGCAGCGATCAGGCTGTCGCGCAGTTCCTCGTCTTCGACCACGCGTCGGACGTACTGGTTGTCGCGGGCGCCGGCGTAATAGTTGGCGGCTTTGGTGGAGAATTTCTCGTTGGCCATTTCGTCCTCGCTTGGTCGGGTGAGCTTTCAATCAGAATAGCGGTCGGCGGGCCGCCCGGTGTTAGTTGCCCTCCAGGGCGATCGCCAGAGCGTCGCCGACCTTGTCGGCATAGCGGAACTCGACCTCGGCCCGCTCGTGGTCCGGGATCTCCTCGACATCGCCTTCATTCCGGCTCGGCAGGATCACCAGCTTGATCCCGGCCCGCTGGGCAGCCAGCGACTTTTCCTTGACGCCGCCGATCGGCAGAACCTGGCCGGTCAACGTCACTTCGCCGGTCATCGCCACGTCATTTCTGACCGGCCTGCCGGAAATGAGCGAGACCAGAGCCACGGTCATCGCCACTCCGGCCGAAGGACCGTCCTTGGGCACCGCCCCGGCCGGAACGTGGATGTGGATGTCGTGTAACGAAAACCAGTCATCTCCGGCCTCAGGGAAAAGCTTGCCGGCGTTGGCCCTGACATACGAGAGCGCCGCCTGTGCTGATTCCTTCATTACGTCGCCGAGCTGCCCGGTGATCGAGAGCTTGCCGCTACCGGACATCGCGGTCGCCTCGATGAACAGCACGTCCCCGCCGGTCGGGGTCCAGGCCAGGCCGGTAGACACCCCCGGATCCCGGGTCCGGCGACGGGTCTCTGAGAATACGCGCCTCCGGCCGAGCAGCTCGCGCACCTTCTTGCCGGAAACGGTGACCTTCTTGCCCTTGCCTTTCTTTTCGGCGAATCCCCGGGCGATCTTGCGGCAGACCGTGCCGATCTCCCGTTCGAGGTTGCGCACTCCCGCCTCCCGGGTGTACTCCTCGATGATTGCGGTCAATGCCGGGTCGGCGAAGCTGATCTGCCCCGGCCTGAGCCCGTTCGCCGCGATCTGGCGAGGGACCAGGTACCGCCTCGCGATGTGTCGCTTTTCGTCGACCGTGTACCCGGCAAGCTGGATCACTTCCATCCGGTCCCGCAGCGGACCGGGAACAGTGTCGAGCACGTTCGCCGTGGCGATGAACATCACGTCGGAGAGGTCGAAGGGCACGTCCAGGTAGTGGTCCCGGAACGAGTCGTTCTGAGCCGGATCGAGTACCTCGAGCATGGCCGAAGAGGGGTCGCCGCGGAAGTCCGACCCCATCTTGTCGATCTCGTCGATCATGAAGACCGGATTCCGGGACCCGGCATCCCGTAGCGCCCGGATGATGGTGCCCGGCATCGCCCCGATGTAGGTCCTCCGGTGGCCCCTGATTTCGGCCTCGTCCCGCACACCGCCGACCGAGATCCGCTCGAACTCCCGGCCGAGCGCCCGCGCGATCGATTTGCCGAGGCTGGTCTTTCCGACCCCGGGCGGACCGACGAAGCAGAGGATCGGACCGGGCGAATCCGGATTCAGCTTTCGTACCGCCAGGTACTCGAGTATCCGGTCCTTGATCTCCTCCATGTCGTAGTGGTCCTCATCGAGCACCTCGTGGGCGTGCCCGATCTCGAGGTTGTCTTCGGTCTCGGCCTGCCAGGGAAGCTCGACCATCCATTCCAGATAGGTCCGGATCACCCCGTGCTCGGCCGCTGCCGGGGGCAGCTTCTCCAGCCGGGCGAGCTCCCGGTCGGCCGCCTCGCGGGCCTTCTCCGGCAGACCGGCTCCTTCGATGCGTTCTCTCAGCTCGTTTGCCTCGGCTACCTGCTCGTCCTCTTCGCCGAGTTCGGCCTGAATCGCCTTGAGCTGTTCCCGCAGGAAATATTCGCGCTGGCCCTTGTCGATCGAGGACTGCACTTCCGACTGGATCTGGGATCCGAGCTGGATCACCTCCAGCTCCCGGGCAAGGATCTCGGAGAGCATCCGCAGCCGTTTGGCGACGTCGACTTCCTCCAGCAGGCCCTGTTTTTCCTCGGTCGATATGCGCAGCGCCCCGGCGATCAGGTGAGAGAGGGCCGAAGGCTCGTCGACGTTGGTGACCGCCATCTGCAGCTCTTCCGGCAGGTACGGAATCTGCTCGATGATGTCGGAGAAGGTGCGCTGGACGTTGCGGGTCAGGGCCTCGAGTTCAGGGCTGGGCTCATAGACATCGGGAAGCTCGGCGATCCGGGCGACCAGATACGGCCTCTCGGCGATGTACGGGCCGAGCCGGACCCGCTGGCTTCCCTGGACGAGAATCCGGATGGTCCCGTCGGGCACCTTGAGCATGCGGGTGACTACGCCGACCACCCCGACGTCGTATAGCTGGCTCGGCTCTGGGGTGTCCTCTTCCAGGTCCCGCGAGGCGACCATGACCAGCATCCGGTTGCCGGCGAGCACGTCGTCGACCAGCTTGATCGATCGCTCCTGACCGACCCCGAGCGGGGTCAGGGTGTCGGGGTAGGCGACTGTTTCACGCAACGGCAGGACGGGCATCGCCTCCGGAAGGGACTCCGCCTCACGGATGGCCGCTACTTCG
>JAENXK010000027.1 GCA_016649615.1 Thermoleophilia bacterium | reverse complement strand
TTCCCACTCCGGCCTCGGGCACGACGACCGCGCCCTGATCACCGGGCGGGCAGGCCGGCCGGCGACGAGGGAGCGTCGCGGAACCCCGGACAAGGGGACCAATCGCCCCGATTCTGTGCAATCACCCATGGCATACATGGGAAATCGCACAGGACCGCCGCAGAATCCGCCTGACCGCTACGAGTCCGCCTGAGCGCTACAGGGTCGCGGTCTCGCCCGGACCGAGCACTACAGCCTCGATCTCCTGGGCGGCCAGATCGGTCCTGAAGGCCTCGACGTCGACCTCGATCGGGGGGAACGTGTCGTAGTGGATCGGGATCACCCGCTTGGCCCCGATCAGCCCGGCTGCGTACGCCGCGTCATGGCGATCCATCGTGTAGTGGCCGCCGATCGGCAGCAGTGCCACGTCGACGCCGTGACGGCGGCCGATCAGCTCCATGTCACCAAAAAGGCAGGTGTCGCCGGCGTCGTAGATCGTCAGGCCGCCGATCTCGATGACCAGGCCGGCCGGAGTCCCGAGCGGAACGCCCAGATCGGCACTGAAGGGCCTTTCAGACGATCCCGGGGCGGTGCTGGTGTGCCAGGCGGGAACGAGCTTGACTGAACCCCAGTCGAAGCTGATCGTGCCTCCGAGATTCGGATCGGAAACGTTTTCCACGCCAAGCTCCTCCAGCCAGTTGGCCAGCTCGACGCAGGCCACGACCTGGGCGCCCGTGCGTTTGGCGACCGGCGCCGCATCGGCGACGTGGTCGGCGTGCCCGTGGGTCAGAGCAATGTGGGTCGGGTTGACATCTTCGGCGGTCGCCTTTGCCACCGGGTTGTTCGGGGCCAGGAAGGGATCAATCAGCAGCCTGGTCTCTCCGTCAATCAACTCGAAACAGGAATGGCCGTGGTAGAGGATTTCCATAATCAGTTCTCTCCTTGTTCTGTCGTGGGGGTGGTCTCTTGATCAAGTTCCTGGCTCAGTGCCCAGCCGACTGCCACACCGACCATCATTCCCATGTGGGTCTCTTCGGTCAGCAACGACCGGATCGCGGTCAGCCGCTGATCCTGGTCGGGCATCGTGGCCGCCTTGAGAGTCTCGGACTGGTGCGATTCACCGAACCATCCGCCGCTGCCGAGCGCACTCACGAGAACGGACTGGAGCTCGGGCGCGACCGAAGCCACCATCTGCTCGGCCTCACGGAAGCGCTCGGGCTCGCTCAGGCGTTCGACCGCCGCTTCCAGTTGCTCTTTCGAATAGCCCGGCTCTGCCATTCAAGTCAGGGTAACGAAGGACCAGGCCGGTCAGCGCTTCAGCCGGGCGGCGGACCACCCGGCCAGCGCGCCGACCGCACCACCGGCCAGTCCGGCCCAGGGATTGGCCAGATCCACGACCACCGGCAGGAGCAGCACGACGGCCGCCGAGACGAGCACGCCGAGGGAGTCGATCTGCGCCCCGCTCCCCTCCCGCCCGGCCTCGCTCCTGACGATCACCCACCAGGCGGCGATCGCGCCGAGCGCCATCCCGTTGCCCCCGGCGATCACCTCGACCGCGCCGCGCTGCTCCGCGATCCCGTAAGCGGCGAGCACTCCGAGTGAACCGCAGGCCAGGAACAGCACCGCCGTCGCGAACGGGCCGAGCCGCCGCTCCAGCCCGGGGCCGAAGATCACCAATGCCAGCGCCACGACGAACAGGTAACCGATGTTCAGGTAGGCGAACGGTGCCGTCACGAAACGCCACCATTCGTTGTCTAGGGGCACTGCCACCGCACCGAATGTCTCGAGGTCGCCGCCACTGGCGATCCTGACCAGAAGCGCCAGTGCAGGAATGGCTATCGCGGCCGCCGTGACGACGGGGCGCCGGTCGACCTCGGTGGCAATCCGGGCCTGGCGTTCCCGACGACGCTCGCGGCGTGACAGCTTCGGCTCCAGCCCGCCACCGCGGCGCTCGAGTTTTGGAGCCCGCTTGCGAACCCGGGCCCCGCAGTAGGGGCATTCGGTCACGTAGGGACTCACCTCCGCACCGCAGGATTTGCAGACGACTCTGAGTTCGGTTTCACTCATTTCGTCCTCCGAGGATATCCGGCCGGGCGATGTACCCGGTCCGGGGCGCCGGAGTCCCCCGACCAGTGCCATACTGAGTGCAGTCAAACCGTTCCCCAGGAGGACCGAAAAGCAATGGAAGCCACAAGCCTGACCGCCCAGAAGTCCCTGCTAGCGATGCTGCCCCCCGGTAAACGGGCACGCCTTCACCGCCTTCTTTACGAGTTCGGCCCCGGCAACGGCACCATGATGCTGTTGCCGATCGACCAGGGCATCGAGCATGGTCCGCGCGACTTCTTTCCCAACCCGGCCTCCAAGGACCCCGACTACCAGTTCCGGCTGGCCGCCGAAGCCGGCTACTCGGCGCTCGCCTGCCAGATCGGTATGGCCGAGAAGTACTACCCCGACTACGCCGGGGCCGTACCGCTGATCCTCAAGGTCAACGGCAAGACCGATATCCCGCCCTCGAACGCGGCATTTTCGTCCTGCAACGCCTCGGTCGAAGACGGCGTCCGGCTCGGGGCCGACGCAATCGGTTACACGCTCTACGTAGGCACACCCCGCCAGGACGAGGACCTGGCCCAGCTGCGGAAGGTCCGTGAGGATTGTGACCGCTACGGAATGCCGCTGTTCGTCTGGTCGTACCCGCGCGGTGAGGCCATCGACGGCAAGGGCGGAGCCACCTCTTTTTATGCGGTCGACTACGCCGCCCGTATGGCGATGGAGATGGGGGCCGATGTGGTCAAGCTGCCCATGCCGACCATCGACCCGGCCAAGGACAAAGACGCGCCCGCCCCGTACAACGAGCTCGAAGTCAGCGAGGACGAGGCGATCCGGCAGTGCGTCGAATCAGCCGGCAGGTCACTCGTGGTCCTTTCCGGCGGCTCCAAGGTCGACGACGAGACCGTGCTCAGCCACGCCGAGTCGGTCATGAACGCGGGCGGTTCCGGCGTGATCTTCGGACGCAACGTCTGGCAGCGTGAGTGGAATGATGCCCTGGAGATCATCGCCAGCATCAAAGAATCCCTCCTGGCCAACGTAAAAAGAACCCCGTAAGCAAGCACTGACCGAGGCCCGGAGACCCCGGGCCTGAATTTCCGGTCGGGAAACCCCGGGCTTGGAGAGTTTCCAGGTCTGGAGCTTTTGCCCGGGCGTGGAACCCAGCAGGCGGCGATCAAACCCTCCAGCGCCGAAGGCGGTGGACTGACCGGTCGCCGCCCGCCACGGCAGACCAACATCCAAGTCGCACAGCGAAGCGACCTGGATACTTTGTGCGAAGCGACTTGGATGCCCCATATATGAGACGTCAATCACACAGCCGAAGCCGGAGCTTGGCTATCCGGGCCCTCTTTGCTACGGTCAGATCCCGGTCCGTGCACGGCTTTTACGTCCCGCGGTCCGGACAGACGCCATGAGTACATTGCGAATGCGCCAGAGCGTGAACCAGTTTGAGACTGCTTTCGAGCAGCAGAAGGTGCTGGAACAGCGGCGTCGCGAACAGCTGCGACACCGGGCTGCGAGCCGCTCAAGGGCCCGTCACGTCTCGCGCAGCCAGCAACAGGGAAAAGTCCGCTTCAGCGTGCTCGCGGTCTGCCTCACGGTAACCGTCGTCCTGGTCACGGTGGCGATGTTCGAGGCGCTCACCCTGATCATGTCCTGAGCCTGCGAGGCCCTGCCGTCCTGAGCCTGCGAGGCCCTGCCGTCCCGAGCCTGCGAGGCCCTGCCGTCCCGAGCCTGCCGGTCCCCGGGCGGGCGGTCCGCCGAATCCGGGTCAGACCGGCCCGACGATCCCGGTCAGGCTGAAGAGTCGGGCTGGGTTTCCGCCGCTCGTGGTGAAGAGTCGGGTTGGGCTTCCGCCGCCCGAGGGCCGTTGCCGTTGCTGCGGTCCGCAATCACCTCCTTGCGAAATACCTCGATTTCACGTGGCGCCGTGATTCCGAGCCTCACCTTGTCACCCGAGACCCCGAGGACCATGATCTCGACCTCGTCGCCGATGATGATGCTCTGTTCCTTTTTCCGGGTCAAAACCAACATGCGAACTCCGTTCGGTTGAATTTGATCCAAATGCTGATACGTAGTTCCATCTACCGAACCGAAGGTTATCGCACCGGCGCGGTCGGTTATGGGTCAGGCCGAATGAGCCGGCTGTCGCCGGTCTCGAGGTTTGACTAAACTCGGCCTCTCTTATGTCACGACGCTCACTTCGCCCACAACTCAACCAGATTCGGTCCTGGGTCCGCCAGGGACGCACCGATGCCTGGATCGCCCATCAACTCGAGGTCAGCGCCTCGGAGCTACGCGAGTTCCGGCGCCAGCACGACCTCTCGCCCGAGGATGACTCCGAGGGGACGACCGATGTCGACCTCCGGGACGAGATCGAGGCCGAGATCGAGGCCGCCGCCGCGGAGGAAGAGAATCTGGCCGAGGCCGAAGCGGCCGCCGCGGATTCCGACGAAGTCGAAGGCGACTCGGACGAGGACGCCGACGACCGTGCCGCTGAGGACACCGAATCTGACGGCGGCGAGGCCGAGGGCCGCCCGCGCCGCCGGCGAAGAGGTCGCCGAAGCCGCCGCTCCGAGTCGAACAACCAGCTTGAGGGCACCTTCGATCACGGCGATGAAGGCTATGGGCTGTGGCTCGACCCCGCCGTCCAGGATCTGCCTGCCTACAGCGACAACTGGGCCGGCCAGCGCGAAGTGACGGTTACGATCGAGGCCGACCAGATCGTGATCCGCCGGGCCGGTTCCGACGACTCTGACGACCGGTAGTTTTCCCCGGAGCCGGGGTCAGCGTTCGATTTTGATCCGGCGGCCCCCGGCGAAATCACTGGCCGACTGCAGGTGTAGCCAGAAGGCGGCGTCGACCAGATCCTGAAGATCGGACATGCCGGGGTCGATCCCGCTCAGCTGAAGTGCCCAGTCGGTGCCGGACCCGTACAGCTCGGCCAGTTCACCGGCCGAGAAGGTCGCCCCGAGGCGGCGGCGCAGCTCATCGCGGACCGGAATCGTGACCCGGTCGCCCCTGGTAGCCCCGGCCCGCTCCAGGTCCCGCAGGCGTTCGATGCCGGCCTCCCAGTTGAACAGGGCGTTTTCCAGGGAGTAGCTCAAGGCCGGCAATGCTAGCGGGAGCGGGAATCAGGGCATCCGGTCCGGGTCGGCGAGTCCCGGTATGAACTCCTTTTCCGGCTTCACTCCGTGACAGCCTCGCAGGCTCAGCGGGCCGTCAACCCGCCAGACCTCGACCGGTCCCGGGCCGACCACAGGGCTGAGTGCCGGATCACCCCGCAGCCAGCGCCGCTCGGGAGAGCGGATCGGCTTGCCCGGATCGTCGAAATTGAGAAACGGCGAGGTGACCAGATAGTCGAGCCGGGCGTCGTTGACCGCCCGGCGGAAGCCGGAGCAGTCCGGGATCGCGTTGAAGCCGCCCTTCGGGGTCTCGCGGCCGATGTAGGTGACCTCGTTCGAGAGGTCCTCGCCGAAGAAGCCGTACTGGCGGAAGCCGGCGGTTGTGCCGGCCAGGCCGATCTTCGAATCGCTTGTGTCGTTGGCCCAGCGATAGGGCGCGGCGAGACCGTACTCGGGCTCGAAATCGGCGTAGCGGTTGTCGAAATAGGAGCGGGCCAGGGGGAACGCCACAAGCAGTGAGACCGCGATCAGGGCCAGGCCGGTCCAGGCGAGAGGCGACCGCCCGCCGACCGCCTCCGAAATCCTGAACCGGAAAAGCCAGACCGTCCCCGGGAGGCCGACGAAAAGGATCGCCACGACCAGCCCGAAACGCCAGCCGGCAAGGGAATAGAGCGCTTCGGTACGGCCCCCGGTCAGCAGCAGCGCGACCAGGACCAGAATCAGGGCGGTCGCCGCCCACCGCTTGGTGAACACTGGCAGCAGCGGGACCAGCACCGCAGCCATGACCAGAGCCGGCACCAGGAAGCGCAGGTTGATCGCGAAGGCGCTGGGCGCCCCCTCCGGTCCGGCGGCGCCGAGTGGAGTTACCAGGTAAGCCGAGATCGCGACCAGCGCGGCCGCGCCATGGGCCCTGGTGAGCCGGCCCGGTCCCCGGAAGACGAGTGCGGCGGCTCCGGCCACGGCGACGAACAGGAGCAACGGCCAGAGAACACCGAAACCGCGCTCGAGGCCGGGAAAGAAGTACTCGTTCCAGATGTCGAAATCGGTGATGTAGTGGAACACATTGAAATCCGGGCGACCGGTCTGCAGCCGCTCCGGGCCCGGCAGGGCCAGCGGCCCGATCGACTCCACCTGGGGAATCGGGTTGCCGGTCGCCGCCAGGTTGCGGATGTACCACCACGCCCCTCCCAGGAAGCCTGCGCCGAACCAGACCGCCGCGGTCAACAGCCGGGTCCCCCGCCGGGCAGCGACCAGCACGGCGAACGAAATCAGCATGGCCGGCGCCAGGGCCGTCACCTTGGTGCCGGCCGCCATGCCGATCGCCAGGCCGGCCACGGCGACGGCCCAGCCCGGAGATATGCGCCCGACGCCGTCCCTGGCTGCCGCTCCGCGATTGATCAGGACCGCCACGGTCGAAAGCACCAGCGCCACGGCCGCGATGTCGTTCTTGGCGGTCCCGGGCTCCCTGACCAGCATGGTGTGGGCGACCAGCAGCACCGCTGCCGCCAGAAGAGTCAGGTGCGGCCGGCCATAGGGCCGGCCGATGCACCAGCCGGCCAGCAGTGCCACGGCCAGCCAGCTGAAATTGATGAATACCGAGAGAAAGTCGTTACCGGTGAAGACAATCCCGACAGCTTGGATGATTTCGGCGTTCTGGGGGTAGAACCAGTTGATGAAGACCGTCTCGGTGTGGTGAAAGCCGGTCACCGAACCGGACTGGAACATGTCTGCGGCGAACGGCAGGTGGTACCAGACCGAATCGAAGTTGGTGATGCCGTGATCGAGGCTGTAAGAGGCGAAGGTTCCCCATTCGGCGGTGACCACGGCGGCGACGATCAGGGCGATCACTTCGGGCAGCCGGCCGAGCGGGGGAACCGGCGGGACCGAGCCGCCGGATTCGCCGGCGGGCGAGAGCCGCAACCAGGCGAGAAGGGCGATCAGCAGCGCGGCCGGGAGCAGCACCCAGGGCCGGAACAGCCCGAGCAGGCCGGTCAACTCGGCCAGAAGGATGAGCGTTCCGAACCCCGTGACCACCTCGACCAGCCGGCCCGGTGCGCCGGTCCAACCGGGGAGAAATCTGGCCCTGAACCGATACGCGGCGAAGCCCAGGGCGACAACCAGCAGTCCGACCTGGGCCAGGTCCAGGTAGAAGGGGACCGGACTGATCGAGGCGGCGGTGCTCATGGCCACCGGGCGGGCCTGGCCGGCCTCAGGGCTTGATGCCGTTTACGACGTAGGCCTGTTCGCCCGGCACGATCATTCCCTGCCGGCGGGCCTCCCGACGCAGTACCGCGTCGGACCGAACGTGTTTCACCCGCTGCTCGAGCCGGCCGTTCTCGGCCTGGACGAGCCGCAGTTCGGCCTTGGTGGCCCCGGCCTGGCGGTAGGTCTTGCCGAGATGGATCAGCGGGCCGATCGCCGAGACGATCAGAGCGAAGCAGACGATGACGAAGGCGATCCGGCCGAAGCGGTCCCACTGGATCCTGCCGGCGCCCTGGCTTCCGGCATTCTTCCTGGGTGCCGGGCGGCGGCGGGCCGAACCATTCGGTTTTCCCCGGCTCTGCCCGGCCCGGACGCGCCGAGTCCCACTTCGCTTTGCCCGAGCGCGTTCTGACACACCCGGCCCTTCGCGGCCGGACGCTCAAACCCTTCAATCGTCCCGGTTCAGGACTGCCGTTCCGCCGAATCGGGCGGAATCTCCCAGCTCGTCTTCGATCCTCAGCAGGCGGTTGTACTTGGCGACCCGGTCTGATCGCGACGGAGCACCGGTCTTGATCTGCCCGGCCGACGTCGCCACGGCGAGATCGGCGATCGTCGTGTCTTCCGTTTCGCCTGAGCGGTGCGAAATAACCACCGTATAACCGGCGTCAGTGGCCATCCGGATCGCCTCCAGGGTCTCGCTCAGGGTCCCGATCTGATTCACCTTGACCAGAATCGAGTTGGCCACGCCCATGTCTATCCCGCGCTTGAGCCGGACCGGATTCGTGACGAACAGATCGTCGCCGACCAGCTGAATGCGGTTGCCGAGCCGTTCGGTCAGGTGCTTCCAGCCCTGCCAGTCCTCTTCATCCATGCCGTCCTCTATCGAGACGATCGGGTAGCGGTCGACGGCGCTCTCCCAGTAAGCGGTCATCTCCTCGCCGGTGAGCGAGCGGTCCTCATGCTCGAGCCGGTACAGGCCGTCCTCGAAGACCTCGCTGACAGCCGGGTCCAGCGCGATGAAGACGTCTTCGCCCGGACGATAGCCGGCCCCCTCGATCCCTTCGATGAGGATCTCCAGAGCGGCTTCGTTCGAGGGGAGGTCGGGGGCGAACCCGCCTTCATCCCCGACCGAGGTCGCGAGGCCGTGTCCCGAGAGGATCTTCTTGAGTGAGTGGAAAACCTCGGTCCCGATGCGCAGGCACTCGGAAAAGCTGCCGGCCCCGGCCGGCATCACCATGAATTCCTGAAAATCGACCGAGTTGTCGGCGTGGACGCCACCGTTGAGCACGTTCATCATCGGCACCGGCAGCAGCTCCGGATCGCCACCGCCATAGAGGCCGGCGAGATAGCTGTACAGCGGGCGCTTTTCCATCAGGGCGGCCGCACGAGCCGCTGCCAGCGACACCCCGAGGATCGCGTTCGCCCCCAGCCGGCCCTTGTTGTCCGTCCCGTCGAGCTCGATCATCAGCCGGTCCAGTCCGGCCTGATCGGTCACGTCGAAGCCGATCAGGGCGTCGGCGATCTCACCGTTGACGTTGGCTACGGCCTGACCCACGCCCTTTCCGAGCCACCGGCTGCCGCCGTCGCGGAGCTCGACTGCCTCGAATTCTCCGGTTGAGGCGCCCGAGGGCACTGCGGCGCGTCCGGTGTGGCCGGTCTCCTCGGTCAGCTCGACCTCGATCGTCGGGTTGCCTCGGGAGTCGAGGATCTGGCGGGCGTGAACGGCTTCTACTGTGCTCATGGCGAAGCAGTTTAGGACCTATCCCGGCAGGGCTGCGACGTCAGGGTGCCGATCCGTGGTTGCCGGGGGTCGACGGGGCGCGAAGGGCGGGCCGGTGGCCCGTGCGAGCGGCCCGGTGGCCATCCGGCGCCGCAGGGCGGTGCCATGGCGAGCTCTGCCTGCCGGGACAGGTCCTTATTGCTGGTCGCCGCCGCCCGGTGCCCGGCGCTCGGCTTCGGCCCGAAGTGCCAGTTCGGGATCCACTCCTGCCCGGCGGGCTTCGGCCACGACTTCCCAGAGAAGCCGGCCGATCCGTTCCTCGTCGGCTTCCCGGTCGGGATTGTGCGCACCGGCGTTGGCCGGGCGCTCCGACGGATCGAGCTTCCACTGCACTTTGCCCGCGTATACGAGAGCCGGGAGGCCGGGCTTCTTCCAGTCGTTCTCAGCGGTCCTGCCCTCGACGTCCCGCTTGATCCTGTCCCACTGCCGGCGCACGTCACCGACCGTCTCGACCGGCCTTTCCCCTTCGTCCGGATCGACCTCGCCCGACTGCCCCGCTCCGCCCGGCCGCTCGACCTCGGCCGGCGGGTAGACGTGTGGATGGCGGCGGATCAGCTTGTCGCACAGTTGGTCGGCGACCTGCGCGAGGTCACCTTCCCCCCTCTCTTCGAGCAGAAGCGACAGGAACACCACCTGGAAAAGCACATCGCCGAGTTCGTCCCGGGTCGCCTCGTCATCGCCGCTGCGGACCGCCTCGGCCAGTTCGTAGGCCTCCTCGATCGTATGGGGGACGATCGAGCGTTCATCCTGCTCACGATCCCAGGGGCACTCGAGCCGGAGCCGGTGGGCGACCTCGTCCAACCTGCCGATTGCTCCGGCCGGTTCATCCCCTTCACTCATTGCGCGCCTCCGGCAGCCACGTCCGGCTGCCGGCTTCCTTCAACCCGGGCGGTCTCGCCGGCTTACTGGCCGGCCGCCTGGGCTGCTGCCTGAGCTGCCGCCGCCTGGGCTGCCGCCGCCTGCTGGGCCGCGGCGTCTCCGCCCGCGGCGCCGGTCGGCGCTCCGGTGGCCGGATCGATGGCTCCGGGTGCTCCCGGGGGCTGGGCCGCCGCGTCGGCGGCATCGCCCGGTGGGACCGGACCCTGGGGCAGATTGGCAATGCCCTGGTTGAGCGCCCCGGTACCGGCGTTTCCGCCCGGTTCGATCGGACTGGGCAGAGCGACCGGGGCAGGGCAGGAGAGCGGCGGATCGGCATCGGCGGCGCCTTCCTCGTAACAGGCCGGATCGGCGGTTTCGATCCGGCCGTCGCCCTCGAAGTTGGCGCAGCGCGAAATCGTGTAGTCCGGGGCGCAGAAGGTACGTGAGGTCCACTTGGCGTTGTAGTCGGAGACGAATTCGGCCATCACCCGCTGCTGGAGAGAAGGCAGAAGCTGCTGCTCTATCTGGTCGCGGACGTCGTCGATGGTCGGGGTCTCGGCCTCGGTCACGCCGACGACTTTGAAGACGTAGAACTGGCCACCGCCCTCGACCGGCCCGATCACCTCGTTTTCCGGAGCCGACATGATTTCGCTGCCGGCCGGATCCGGGAATGCACCTTCAGTTGCGACCGTCTTCCCCCCCTGGGCCGAACTGCCCTGGGTCGAATACTGCTTGGCCACCTTGGCAAACTGCTTGTCGTCCGAGCCCTTGTCGAGCTCGGCCTTGGCCTTCTCGGCGTCGGCCTCGTCGTCGGTGACCACCAGGCGGATGTCACGTGACTCCGGGGTCGCGAAGTTATCCTTTGAAGCCTCGTAGAACTTTTCGGCCTCGTCATCGCTGACTTCGGTGATCCCGCCAGTGATGTCATCCTGGATCTTTGTGCTCAGAACCTGGAGCCGGACCCGATCGCGCACCTCTTCAACGGTGAAGTTGCTGTCCTTGAGGAATTTCTTGAACGCCGCATCGTCGCGAAACTGGTCGTTCCGCACGGTGGCGAATTCGTTGGCAACCTCACGGTCGCTGGCCTGGATCCCGAGTTCGGACGCTTCGCCGGTCAGCCAGGCCCGATCGAGCAGGTCGCCGATCGCCGTCTCCCTGACCTGGTCGTACTGGGCGTCTCCGGGCTGGGGTTCGGCGTTGAGCCCGCCGCGTCGCCAGGTCTGCTCGAAGCTGCGGTCGTAGTCCTCCTGGCTGATGTTGCCGAGCCCGTCGGGGACCTCTTCGACCACGGCAATGTCGCCGTCAGGAACGCTGGGCTGGGTGATCCCCTGTCCGATCGCGAAGCCCGCGAAAAGCAGGACGAGAAGTCCACCGAAAATGATCAGCCCGAGTTTGCGTACCCCGCTCATGCAGTAATGCCTCCTGAAGTCAGTCCGAATCTGGCAATCGCTTACGAATCCGGAAGCATATCTTCCCGGGCCTTCGTGATGCCCACGGCCAATGCCGAGATCGCCTCCAGCCTCGCCTCGGGATCTTCCGGGATCCGTAGCGAAACCTCTTCCGCGCGCCAGTCGTAGCCCGCGCCGTCGATCGAGCCACGGAGCTTTTCAGCCCCGTCCGAATCCAGCCTGACCCCGGAGACGGTCAGCCTGCTCCCGCGGAACTGGACCGCGGTGGCGCCGGCCTGACCGAGTTCGATCCTGGCCTTTTGGAGGTCGAGCAGGTTGACCGCCTCCGGGGGCATGGGGCCGAAGCGGTCAACCAGTTCATCGGTGATCTGGCGCAGCTCGCTGGACCGCCGGGCGGCCGCGATCCTCCGGTGGACATCGATCTTGGCTGCTTCGAACGGGACGTAGGCGGCCGGCAGGTAGGCGTCGACGCCCACGTCGAGCCGGACCGGTTCGGGCGGAGCCCCGGTCCCCTCGCGGCCGGAGAGTTCGGCCACCGCCTCGTCGATCAGCTGGCAGTAGAGCTCGAACCCGACCGCGGCGACGTGACCCGACTGCTCGTCTCCGAGCAGGTTGCCGGCACCGCGGATATCGAGGTCGCGCATCGCAATCCTGAATCCGGAACCGAGCTCGGTATGGTCGGCGAGAGTCGCCAGCCGGGTCGAGGCCTCATCGGTGAGCGACTCCTCGTTGGGGTAGAGCAGGTAAGCGAACGCCCGCTCCCGGGAGCGCCCGACCCTCCCCCGGATCTGGTACGCCTGGGCCAGCCCGAGGTGATCGGCCCGCTCGACGATCAGCGTATTGGCGGCCGGGATGTCGATTCCCGATTCGATGATCGTTGTCGCAACAAGGCAGTCGGCGTCTCCCCGCATGAAAGTCAGCATCGCCTCCTCGAGCTCCGCCTCTACCATCTGCCCGTGGGCGATCAGGACCCTGACCCCGGGGACCAGGGCCCGCAGCCGGTCGGCCGCTTCATCGAGTGACTCGACCCGGTTGTGGAGGAAGAAGATCTGACCCTCCCGCCCCACTTCGCGCCGAACCGCCCG
The DNA here is from genome assembly GCA_016649615.1 of Thermoleophilia bacterium. Taxonomy (GTDB): domain Bacteria; phylum Actinomycetota; class Thermoleophilia; order Solirubrobacterales; family 70-9; genus 67-14. The sequence goes on along the minus strand of JAENXK010000027.1, from coordinate 7,800 downwards.
CTCGACCAGCGCCTCGTCCCACGGCCCGACGTAAGTACGAACCGGCCGCCGGCCCTCGGGCGGGGTCTCGATCACCGAGATGTCACGCAGCCCGGCCATCGACATCTGCAGGGTCCGGGGTATCGGAGTGGCCGAGAGCGAGAGAACGTCCACCTTGAGCTTGAGCTGGCGCAGCAACTCCTTCTGCTTGACCCCGAACCGCTGCTCCTCGTCGACCACGATCAGGCCGACGTCATCGGCCCGGACGTCCCTGGAGAGCAGGCGATGCGTGCCGATCAGCACGTCGACCTTGCCGGCCGAGTAGTCGGCGAGGATCCGCTTCACGTCAGCCGGCTTGCGCAGGCGCGAGACCCCGTCGACACGGAACGGCAGGTCAGCGAGGCGTTCGCGAAACGTGCCCAGGTGCTGCTGGGCCAGGATGGTGGTCGGCGCGAGGATCATCACCTGCTTGCCGTCTGACGCCGCCTTCACCGCGGCCCGGATCGCCACCTCGGTCTTGCCGTAGCCGACATCGCCGCATACCAGCCGGTCCATCGGCCTCTCGGACTCCATGTCCGCCTTTACCGCCTCGATCGCCTCGATCTGATCGGCGGTCTCGCGATACGGGAAGGCGGCCTCGAGACTCATCTGCCATTCGGAGTCGGGCCCGAAGGAGTGGCCGCTGCGCGTCCGCCGTTCGGCGTAGAGGTTGACCAGCTCGCCGGCGATCTCGGCGGCGGCACGCCGGGCGCGGGCCTTCATGTTCAGCCACTTCTTGCCACCCAGCGCCGAGAGCGCCGGCGAATCGGCGCCACCGGCGTAACGCGAAAGCTTGGCGAACTGGTCGGTGGGCACATAGACCCGGTCCTCGCCCCGGTACTCGAGGTAGAGGTAATCGCGGGTTATGCCGCCGACTTCCCGGGTCTCGAATCCGGCGAACCGGGCCACCCCGTGGTCTTCGTGGACCACGTGGTCGCCGACTCTGAGCTCCGAGAAGGTGAGCCGGCCGCGAACCGCTTCCGGTGCCCGCTCGTCGGCCCGGCGGCGGCGATGGAGCAACCCTCTGAACGGGAGTACGGCAATCCTTGTCTCGGGCGAGATGAAGCCTTCACTGAGCCGGGCTTCGACCAGGCTCACTCCGGGCTCTGACGGCAGCCGGCCGGACTCCAGAATCGGTGCCTCGATCCGGTCCAGCGCGTAGCGGGTGCGCTCGGCCTCTCCTTTCGAGTCGAACGCCACCACGGTGCGGTAGCTCGCCTTGACCAGCTTCAGCAGTTCGGCCTCGGCCTCTTTCAGGTTGCGGGCCGGGGTCTCCGCCACCATCGCCCGCATCGGCGCCTCCGCGGCGCGGCCATCGCCGGCCGGCTCCCCGGGATCGTGGCCCTGATCATCCACGGGCCGGGACAGCACCAGCGCCGCCCGCTCTGACAGCGGGCCGGCCACGTCTTCATAAAGATGCCGCGCGTCATCGGCGTGCATCGCCGTGGTCGCGTCCTCCCAGTGGTCGTGCAGCGCCGGCTCGATCTCCTCTGCGGCGACCAGGATCACCGCGGCGGCCCCGGGGATCAGCTCCAGCGGCGCCCGGAAGTGCTCGAGCGGCAGGACCTCGGCCAGGTCGACGTCCTTCTCCTCCTCCCTGGCCTCTTCGATCGCCAGTTCGGCCAGCTCGCGGTGGCCGAGGTCGAGTTCGGCCGCGGGGGCGATCTCGATCTGCTCGGCGTCGCCGAGCGAGCGCTGGGTGAAAGTTGAAAACCAGCGCATCGACTCGACTTCGTCGCCGAAGAACTCGACCCGGGCGGCCTGGTCTTCAGTCGCCGCAAAGACATCGAGAATTCCCCCGCGAATCGCGAAATGACCGCGCTCGGTCACCTGGTCGACCCGTTCGTAGCCGGCCCCGTCGAGGTCACGGGCCAGTCCCGGGAGTTCGTGCTCTTCACCGAGGGCGATCGTGAAGCCGGCCGGCCGGAGCGATGCGTCGGGTATCGCCTCGGCCAGGGCCACCGCGCTGGCGACCACCACCGCCGGAGCCGCCTCGCTCTTTCCGAATGAATCGAGTGCGTCTATGCGCAGGCCGATCAGGTGGGGAGGCGGACTTATCTGCGAGGCGTAGCCGGTCCCGCGAGAGGGATAGGAGCGGACCTTGCGTCCGCCCAGGTAGGCCCGGAGCGAGCCGGCCATATCCCTGGCCGAGCGGTCGTCCGGGGTGACGATCAGGGCCGGCCGGTCGGCCAGTCCGCGATCGTCTTCAAGCAGAGCCGCCAGCAGGGCAGGTCTCAGGGCCGTCGACACCCCGGCCGAAACCGCCCCGCCCGCTTTCCCCGCCGCGGCCGAGACCCGCCCGGACAGCGCGGCCACCCGGTCGTCCTCGAGCAGCAGTCCTATTGCGGGGCGAAGAGACAGGGCCGGGCTCCGGTCAGGCTTCCGGACGTCTCAGGACGGGTCGGCGCCGCGGCGCAGCCACTCGACCATGTCGCGGCCCTCGTCGGCGGAGCGGTCCTCGATGCCATCCCAGCGATGCAGCATCTGTTTCAGCGCGCCGACCGATTCGGGGTCGTAGGCGGCTATGCGGCCGGCCAGATCCAGCGCCGCGTTCTCGGTCGCCGCACCGGGAGAGACCTCGTTGACCAGGCCGATCCGGAGTGCCTCGTCGGCCTTGACCATTTTCGAACTCAGGAGCAGGTACTTCGCAGCGGACAGCCCGCAGAGCGTGATCAGCCGGGCCGGGCCGACCCGCACCCCGAGGTCGGCCCCCGGAAACCGCATCTGAAGGTTCGCACCTCCCACCCTGATGTCGCAGGAGATCGCGATCTCGGCGCCACCGCCGACCGTGTACCCGTGACAGGCGGCAATGGTCGGCTTCGGAAACCGGACCACCGCGTCGTACAGGTCGGCAAACCGCTGCATGCGGTCCACCTGGCCCTGGTTGTCCAGGTCCTCCTTGATATCGGCGCCGGCCGAGAAAGCCATGAAGTCAGTCGAGGAGAAGACGAGCACCCGGACCGAGTCGTCGTCACGGGCCGTCGCCAGATGAGCGATCAGCTCGTCGAGCATCACGCCGTTGATCGCGTTCAGGGCTGTCGGCCGGTCAAGCTGAAGCAGAGCTACACCCCGGTCATCGACCTGGTAGCTGGTCAGGCTCATCGACGCGTCGTCGCTCATTTGCTCGTCTCCTCGCCGGCCGGTCCGGCCGCTGGTTTCTCGACCAATCTTTCAGTTTCTGTCGCGGCGGTGGCGATCAGGCCCTCCACCTGGTCCCGGGGTTCGGAAAAGCGGCCGAGTACGTATGACGCCACCCGGTCGGGGTCGGTCGAGTCGGGGCGGCCGACGCCTACCCTGACCCGCCAGAAGTCGGGGCTGCCGAATCCGGCTTTGAGGCTCTTCAGCCCGTTGTGCCCGGCCAGGCCGCCGCCGAGCCGGGTGCGTACTTCGCCGAACGGAAGATCGATTTCATCGTGGATCACGATCACCCGGTCCAAGGGTACCCCTTTCGCGCCACGGGCCGGGCCCGCCGAACTGCCCGACTCGTTCATGTAGCACTGCGGGCACAGCAGGACGACCCGGGGGCCGCCGGGACCGGCGCGGCCTTCGGTGATCCGCCCGCGGTACTTCTCCTTCCACCGGGCAAGCCCCCATCTCTCCGCCAGGGTGTCGACCACCATGAAGCCTGCGTTGTGCCGGCTTGAGGCGTACTTCTGTCCCGGGTTGCCGAGACCGACGATCAGGATCGGAGAGTCGCCGTCTGAACCTCCGTCGCCACGGCCGGTCCGGCGAAACAGCGGCAGGGCCTACTCCTCTTCGGAGGAGTCGTCGCCCGCCTCGGGTGCCTCGGCGGCCTCGCCCTCTTCGCCCTCTTCGCCGATCAGTTCCGGGTCGGTCTCCACCTCGGGCTCGGGCTCCTCTTCGATCCGGGGCGGCGACAGGGTCACAAGGGTGATCTCGGACGGATCGTCGGCGACCAGGGTGACTCCTTCGGGAATGACCAGGTCGGCGAGCGAAAGCACATCGTTGATCTCCATCTCGGAGACCCCGAGCGTGATGCTGTCGGGGATTTCGGTCGGCAGCGCCTCGACCGTGATTTCGCGGGTCACGTGCTCGAGCACGCCGCCCTGCTTGACCCCGGGAGCGTCGTCGCCGCCTTCCAGCTCGATCACGACTTCGGCCTGGATCTTCTCGTCGAGGCGGACTTTCTGAAGGTCCAGGTGCTGCAGGTCGCCACGGACCGGGTGTTGCTGCTGTTCCTTGATCACGACCGGAACCGCATCAGATCCCTCGATCTGGAGGTCGAACAGGGCGTGGCCTTCACCCAGGATCACCCGGGCTTCACGGCTTTCCACCTGGAACGAGGTCGCATCTTCACCACCGGAGTAGACGACTCCCGGAATCTTGCCGTCACGCCTGAGGCGACGGGTGGTCCGGGTGCCGAATTCGGTGCGGGGAGATGCGGTCAGGATTGCGCGCTTTGAAGACATTGGACGGGAGAGCATAGAGAACCTCGTAGCCTTAGGGCATGACGGATGGGTCACGGATCCCCAAAGGAAGAATCAGGCGCTCGGCCAAGCTCGGGACGGTGATCGGTTCCCAGGGGGCGAAGTACGCCGGGACAAAGGCCTCGAACCTGGTCCGGAAAGGCGATTCCGCCCAGGAAAAGCTGGACAAACGCCACCTGGAGACGGCGGCGAAGATGGTCGAGGCGCTGGGTCAGATGAAAGGCGCGGCGATGAAGATGGGCCAGTTCGCCTCGTTCATCGACACCGAGTTCATCCCCGAGGAGTATCGCGAGACCTATCAGGAACAGCTTGCCAAGCTGAGAAGCGACGCGCCGGCCATGCCCTGGCCGAAGGTGAACGAGGTGCTGAAGGAGGAATACGACGGCGTCCCGGTCGAGTCGCTGTTCGCCTCGGTCGAGAAGGAGGCTTTTGCGGCAGCCTCGATCGGACAGGTTCACCGAGCCACCCTGATCGACGGCCGCAAGGTCGCGATCAAGATCCAGTACCCCGGAATCGCCGAGGCGCTGGAATCCGATCTCAGGAACGCCGGCTCCCTGATGCAGCTGGCCCGGGTGATGGCGCCGGGACTGGATGCCAGAGAGGTCACCAGTGAGCTCAGGGAACGGGTCCTGGAAGAGCTCGACTACGAGTACGAAGCGCAGAACCAGCGCTCGTTCGCCCGGGCCTACCGCGACCACCCGTTCGTCTTCGTTCCCGACGTGGTGACCCGGCTCTCGCGCCGGCGGGTCTTGGTGACCGAATTTGTCGAGGGGCTCAACTTCGACCGGGTGAAGGAGCTCGACCAGGAGGAGCGGAGCCGCTTCGGCGAAATCGTCTTTCGCGGAAGCTTCGGCTCGATCTACCACCTGCAGCACTTCAACGCCGACCCCCATCCCGGCAACTACCTGCTGATGGAGGACGGGCGCGTCGCCTTCCTCGATTTCGGCATGACCAAGAAACTAGACCGGGAGCAGATCGAACTGGAGCAGCGGGCAGTCGACGCCGCGGTCAGGGACGACCCGGAGGAGCTGCGGGACGCCCTCCATGACCTCGGCTTCATCAAGAAGCCGTCCAAGCTCGACGCCGAACATCTGATGGACCACGTCAAGGTGGTCGGCGGCTGGTACATGAACGACCGGGAAACGGAGATCACCCCGACCCTGGTGATGAAGATGATCGAAGCGACCCACGACCCGCGGTCGGAGTACTTCGACCTGATGCGCCGGGAATCGATTCCGGCCAACGAACTGATGGGCCGCCGGATGGAGATCGGCGTATTTGCGGTGCTGGGCCAGCTCAGGGCGCGCCGTAACTGGCACCGGATAATGCGCGAGTGGGTCTACGCCGATCCACCTTCAACCGAGCTGGGACGCCTCGAGTGGGAGTACTTCGAAGCCCGGGGAGTACGACAGGTCCCGGGAATCGCCGCCACGGACTGAGCCGCGGGTTCCGGGGTGCCGGCTGAACCGCAGACCCGCGCGGGTAAACGTACCTGCGCGCGGGTAAGATGAGCCGGACCTTTCCAACGCCGAGGAGATCGAGTGTTCCGCAGAATCAAAAGTGGCTGGCAGTTGACCAGGAAGAGCTGGGGGGTGCTCAGGTCCGAGCCGAACCTGATCCGCTTCCCGATAGTCGGCGGGCTGATCAGCCTTGCGATCGCGGTCGTTTTTCTGGCTCCGGGGGCTTACTTCCTCGACGGTGACCCGGCCGCGCTCGGGGTCGTGCTGATCGCCATCGGCGCCTACCTGATCGCCTTTGCCGGCTATTACTTCTCGGTGGGCCTGGCGGCCAACGCCGACCGCCACATGCGCGGTGAGGAGATCAGCTTCGGAACCGGCATGAAGGTCGCCTCGTCGAGGATGTCGGCGATCGCCGGCTGGGCGTTTGTGGCGACCGTGGTGATGACCATCATCCGGGCGATCCAGGAGCGCTTTGGCGTCGCCGGGGCGATCTTCGGTGCGCTCGCCGCGGTCGGCTGGGCCCTGATCACGTTCCTGGCCGTCCCGGTGATCGCGTTCGAAGGTACCGGCCCGTTCGCGACGATCAAGCGGTGCAGCCACCTGCTCAAGAGCCGCTGGGGGGAGCAGATCACCGGCAACATCGCGATCGGCGGGGCGGTGTTCTTCATCGGCATCCTGCCCGCGGTCATATTCATCTCCGGCGGCATCCTCCTCTGGGCCACCAGCGGAGTCGGCGGGGGCATCCTGATCGGGATCGGTGCGGTCGTCCTGATCGTCGCCATGCTGGTCCAGCAGTCCCTCTCCACGATTTTCGGCGTCGCTCTGTATCGCTACGCCGCCGCCGGCGAGGCGGTCGGCAGCTTCACCCAGGAGGAGGTGGAAAGCGCGGTCCGGGTGAAGAAAGGACGCGGCGGGGCGACCCCGTCGGCCGGCACGATCTGACCCGGGCCGGCCGGATCAGGCCGGAGCCGGGCCGGGCTGAAGCAGGCGGGGGTCGTTCGAGCAGATGCCGCTGACCCCCATTTCACGGAACCGGGCGATTCCGGCGGCGGCGTCGACGGTCCAGACATTCAGCGCAACCCCCGCCTCGACCGTCGCCTCGATCAGACGTGGCGTGACGATGCCCTGAAAGGCCCAGACCGACTGGACCCCGAGCTCGGGCAGCTTCCGCCGGACCTCGCCCGGCAGCCTGCGGCGCATCGCCGCAACCCCGGCCAGCACGACCGGCTTCATGTAAGACTTTGCGGTCCAGTCACGGGTCACCCTGGGCACAGTCCAGCCACGGCCCATCGCCGGTTCCAGTTCACCGATCCGGCGGACCGTGGAGAGCTCCATGGTCGAGATCGTGGTCCGCTCGATCAGACCGTGTCGGCGGACCGAGTCGACCAGCTCCTCTTCCCGGCCCGGCAGCTTGACGTCGAGGTTGATCGCGACCCGGTCGAGCGGCGCCCTTGTGAACGCCGCCAGCGCATCGTCCAGGGTGAGCCGCGGGTTGGCGGCCGCCGCATGCCAGTCGTGGGCCACGACCAGAGGCGATCGTCCCTCCGGCGGGGCCTCGGGCCGTCCGTTGTCAAGCCAGAGCACGTCGAACTCGATCAGGTCTACCCCGACCTCGACCGCCTTTTCGAAGCTGGCCACGGTGTTGCCCGGAACCAGCGCGTCGGCCCCTTTGTGGCCTATCCGCGTAATCGTCATGGGCGGACTCTATGCGGCCCCGGGCCCGGGGACGGGGCCCGACTCCGGGCCTAGAAGAGCTGGTTTTCGCCGGCGAATATCTCGGAGACCGAGTCGTCGGTGAAGATCCGCCGGATCGAGTCGGCCAGGATGCCGGCGGCCGAGAGCACGGTGATGTTGTCCGGGGCGCCCGGGCGGAG
>JAENXK010000108.1 GCA_016649615.1 Thermoleophilia bacterium | reverse complement strand
TTCTGGTGGCCGGCCAGCGACGCCGCCTCCTGGGACACACCCTCCATCATGTCTCCGTCTCCGCAGATCGCGTAGACGTCGTAGTCGAACAGGTCCTCACCGAAGGTGGCCTGCTTGAACAGCCCGGCGATCGCCATGCCGACCGAGGTGGCAACGCCCTGTCCGAGCGGGCCCGTGGTGGTCTCGATTCCCGTGGTCAGGTCGGACTCGGGGTGTCCCGGGGTGGATGAGCCCAGCTGACGAAAGCGCTCTATGTCGTCCATGGTGACCGAAAGCCCGTCGGTGATCGTGCCGTCCGATTCGACCTTGCGGACCCCGGCCAGGTGAAGCAGGGAGTAGACCAGCATCGAGGCGTGACCGATCGACAGCACGAAACGGTCGCGATTGGCCCAGTGCGGGTCGGCCGGATCGTAGCGGAGGAATTCCTGCCACAGCTTGTAGGCCACCGGGGCCATGCCCATCACTGCGCCCGGATGACCGGAGTTGGCCTTCTCGATCGCGTCGATCGACAGGGTCCGGATCGTATTGATGCTCAGCTGGGCAGGACTCTGGGATTCGAGGGTGTCGGTCACGGGCATGATCCTAGATTATCCCGGGCTCTGAACCGCCGTGATGTCTGTGGGCCGGCCCGGATCGCGAAACCGTCCTAATAGGTGGCGCTTGGTTCGCCGAGCCCGTGAGATCCGGCGGCACCCTGGGAAGTCGCCCGGTCAACCTGGGTGACCACCCCCTGCGGATCGGCGACCCCGTTGAAGACGAATTCATTCTCGGAGTCGGACGAAGCGGTGTCGAAGTCGACGTCGCCGACCTGGAGCGCGCGCTGGAACACGGTCTGCGAATAGCTGACGTTCTGGACTCGTTCGAGGCGGGTTTCCTGGATATCGCGGGCAAAGATTCCGCGCTTTATGTTCAGCCGCCGGTTGGTGATCGTGTAGGTGGTCGCCATCCGTTTGACGAAACCGATCAGGATCGTCAGCCCCAGGGCGATCAGGATGATCAGGAACACCGTAAATGTTCCTTTGCCGATCAACTTGGCGATCACGGCGATCACGATGCCGATCAGAAGCCCCTTGAGATAAAAGGCCAGGAGTGCCCGCCATGAGGGGTGTCCCTGAAAAATGATCTGTTCGCCCGAACTGGGGGTGAAGGCCATCGGTACGAGCATAATCCAAGCGGGCCGGGTCGTGATCGGCCGGTCGGACGGAGCCCCGATCCGGCGGGGACGGCCGTCCGAGCCGGGCCCTAGGTTGGTTCGCATGTCAATCGCCAGGGTCGAGCCACTGACGACGGCCCGCGCGCTGCGGGGACCGTTCGACTACCTGATCCCCGAACGACTGGCCGGGATCGAGGTCGGATCGGTGGTCGAGGTGCCGTTCGGACCGCGACGTCTGACCGGAGTCGTGGTCGAGGTCGCCGGGTCTTCGGAGATCGAGCCCGATCGGCTTGCCGAGCCGATTCGCATAGTGGGCGGTGGGACCACTCCGGAGTTGATCGACCTCGGGCTCTGGGTGGCCCGGGAGTACTGCTCGACCCCGGCTCGCGGCCTCGGGCTGGTCCTTCCCCCGGGCACCGGGACCGGCGGCGCGCGGACCCGGGCCCGGATGGAAATGCTGGTCCGGGCCACTCCGGCCGGGCGTGAGGCGCCGGCCGACGGGAGTCGTCTGGGCAGCCGCCAGGAACTGGTCCTGCGTTCGCTGCTCGAAGGCGAGATGACGACCGGCACGCTGTTTCAGCGGACCGGGGCGGACAGCTCAACCCTCAAGCGGCTCGAAGCACGAAGGCTGATCGAGCGCGAGGAGGTGAGGGTGAGGCGGAGGCCGGGTGGACCGGAGGTGGGCACGGCCGCCCGCCGGCCGCCCGAATTGTCGGGGCGGCAATCCGAAGCCGTGGCCGGCCTGACCACCCGCCTGGATCACGCGGCGGCCGCCGGTTCGGAGGTCCTGCTGGCCGGAGTGACCGGATCGGGCAAGACCGAGGTCTATCTGGCGATGGTCGAGAAGGTTCTGGCCAGGGGGAGGAGCGTGATCGTGCTGGTTCCGGAGATCGGGCTGACCCCTCAGGCGGTCGGCCGGTTCCAGGCGAGGCTGGGCGACCGGGTGGCGGTGCTCCATTCGGCCCTGTCGGCGGGCCAGCGCTATGACGAGTGGCAGCGCCTGAAAAGCGGGGAGGCCACGGTCTGCGTCGGGCCGCGCTCGGCGGTGTTCGCGCCGGTCGGAGACCTCGGGCTGATCGTGATCGACGAGGAGCACGATCCTTCGTACAAACAGGAGGGCGACCCCCGGTATGACGCCCGGGATGTCGCCCGGGAGCGGGCCCGGGTTTCAGGTTCCCTGCTGGTCCTCGGCACGGCCACGCCGAGGCCCGAGACCTGGTCGAGGCTGGACCGGATCGAGTTGCCCGAGCGGGTCGACGGTCTCGGCATGCCGCCGGTCGAGGTGGTCGACATGCGTGAGGCAGACCCGAAAAGTGGTCCGATCCACCCGGGCACGATGGAGGCGCTTGTCGGAGTCCGGAGCAGAGGAGAGAAGGCAATCGTGATGATCAACCGTCGTGGCTTCGCCCCCTGGCTGACCTGCCAGACCTGCGGCGATCACTGGGGCTGCCCCAACTGTGACGTCTCACTGATCGTCCATCGCGAGGCCGGCCAGTTGATCTGCCATCACTGCAATCACGTCGAGCCGCTCGCCGGCCGGTGCGGGTCCTGCGGCGGCACGACGCTTTCCCAGTCCGGGGCCGGCACACAGCGAATCGAGCGGATCCTGGCCGAGCACCTCGCTCCGATGGAAATCATCAGGCTCGACGCCGACACCAGCGCCGGTCCCGGTGGTCACGGGCGCATTCTCGGGAAGTTCGACCGGGCCGAAAGTGCGGTCCTGGTGGGCACCCAGATGGTTGCCAAGGGCCATGACTTTCCGGAAGTCACTCTCAGCGTGATCCTCGATGCTGACGCCACGCTGCGCTTTCCCGATTTCCGCGCCGAAGAGCGGACCTTCTCGCTGGTGACCCAGTTGGCCGGCAGGAGCGGGCGGGGCAGTGCCGGCGGAAAGGTGATCGTCCAGACACTCGCCCCTGATTCCCCCAGCATCTCCCATTCCGCCCGTCACGATTCGCCCGGATTCCTGGAGGGTGAGCTCGAACGGCGATCGGTACTTCGCTATCCACCCTTTTCCCATCTGATCCGGATCCAGATGGGAGCGGAGGATGAGGCCGCCCTCGACCGGGCGGCCGCAGTCGTCGGAGAGCGCCTGGCCGAGGCCCTGCCTGCGGAATCTACGCTGCTCGGGCCGGCTCCGATGTTCAGGGCCAGGAACCGCCATCGGCGGAGGTTCCTGATCAAGTCCGGCCCGGAGGCCGAGGCGGCCGCTCCGGTTCAGGAGGCGGTCGAGGAAATGGTGCGGGAGAAGCTGTTTCGCGGTATCAGCCTGAGCATCGATGTGGACCCGCAGTAGAGGTCGCCAGACGGGCCTGACGTCGGCGCCCGGGTAAACTCGGAGGCGATGTCCGAGTTAGAGCAAAACGCCACCGAGACGGCTCTGGAGGAGCCTCCCGCGCCGGAGGAGGACCGTCCTCAGGGCGGACTCGACGAAGCAACCCTGCGGCGGCGCGAGGCCGCGCTCGCCCAGATCGTCCAGTACGGCGACCCGGTGCTGAAGAGCAAGGCCTCACCGGTGACTGAGTTCGATCAGGCCCTGCTCGAGGAGATCAGGCGCATGATCGGGCTGATGCAGGACGGTCTCGGCGTGGGGCTGGCCGCAACCCAGGTCGGTCGCCTGCGGCGGTTGCTGGTCTTCCAGACCAATCCGGACGCCGAGCCCCGGGGACTGGTCAACCCGGAGATAGAGTGGCTTTCGGAAGAGTCCGAGACCATGACCGAGGGCTGTCTGAGCATCTCCGGAGTCGTGGTCGACGTCGAAAGACCGCTGTTCGCAAGAGTGCGCGGCCAGGACGAGAGCGGAGCCGGAGTACTGATCGAGGCCGCCGGTCATGAGGCCCGGGTGCTGCAGCATGAGATCGATCATCTTGATGGCGTCCTCATCCTCGACCGCACGGAGCGGAGCCAGCGCCGGGGAGCGATGAAGGCGCTCCGGCGCGGCGAGACCTACTCGCCGGCCCCGGATGAAGCCGCAGATGAGGAGATGTGAGCGGTAGCGCCTTTCTCGGTACCTCGGAATTCGCGGCTACCGTTCTCGAGGTGCTCGCCGGGACCGACCACCGGCCCGGGTTGGTGGTCACCCTGCCCGACCGGCGTCGTGGCCGCGGCCGGCGTGAGCTTCCGTCGCCGGTGGCCGAGCGGGCCGATGAACTCGGGATCGAGCTCATGAAGAGCGGAGACGTGAACGCGCCGGCGGACCGCGAACGGATTGCCGCCGCGGGAGGGGAGTGGGCCTCGATCTGCGCCTTCGGCCAGCTGGTCAGGGATCCGCTGCTTTCCCAGGTACCGATGATGAACGTGCACCCGTCTCTTCTGCCGCGCTGGAGGGGGGCGGCGCCGATCGAACGGGCGATCATGGCCGGAGACCGGCGGACCGGTGTTTCGATAATGAGACTGGTCGCGGGCCTGGATTCCGGGCCGGTGGCGCTGGTTGAGGAGACCCCGGTTGACCCCGATGAGGATTTCGGGACTCTCTCCGGCCGGCTGGCCGCGATCGGTGGTCGCCTGCTGGGCGAGGCGCACACCGCGGCCGGTGAAGGCGGCATCGGGTGGACCGAACAGGACGACGGGACCGCAACATATGCGGAGAAGATCGAACCGGACGAGCGCCGGATCGACCCCGCTCTGAGCGCCACCTCGATCCACGATCAGGTTCGCGCGCTGACGCCTCACATCGGCGCCTGGATCGGGCTCGAAAACAGCGACCGGCTCGGAGTCCGGTCGGTGACTCCGCTCCGGGACCGCAGCCTGACCCCGGGCGAGTTCGAAGCCGGCGGCGAGGAGCTTGTGCTCGGCTGTGGCGAAGGGGCGATCCGGCTCGATGTCGTACTGCCCGCCGGCGGGAAAGCGATGGAGGGAACGGCATACCTCCAGGGCCACGGGTGGCCGGTCCTCGCCGCCGATCCGGAATGAGCAGAGTCACACCGGAGCGTCTGGCGGCCTATGCCGTCCTTCGGAGGACTTTCGAAGAGGAGGAGTACACCGAGGTCGCCTTCCGAGATGAGGCCGCCCGTCACGGCTTGAGTGGCAGGGTCCGTTCGCAGGCTCAGCGGTTGGCCTACGGCGCGGTCCAGCGGCGCGGTTCGATTGATGCGATCGTCTCCGGGTTCACCCGAAAAGCGGGCCGGCGGCCGGCGCCGCCGGTTATGGCGGCGCTCCGGCTGGGGATATACGAGCTGCTTTTTGCCGACGGCACCCCGGATCATGCCTCGGTCGACCAGGCGGTCAGCCTGACCCGCGAGGCGGGAGCCGATCACGCGGCCGGCTTCGTCAATGCGCTGCTTCGCCGTACCCTTCGCGAGCGCGACCGGATCAGGGAAAGACTGAGCGACGATTCGACGCCGTCCGCGGCGGCGCTGGCTCATTCGGCGCCCCTCTGGCTGGTCGAGATGTGGTGGAAGCAGCTGGGGCCGGAGCGGACCCGCTCGCTCCTGGCCGCAGCGAACCGTCCGTCGGAGCGGGCGGTCCGGGTCAACACGGCCCGGCTCGGCCGGGACGAGGCGGTCAGCCGGATTGCGGGGGAGGGGTTCGAGCTGTCTCCGGCCGAGGGTGAATGGCCACTGGCTCCGGCCGAACTGCTGATCGCCCGGGGCAGCCTGGCCGAGGTCGAGCGGGCCGCCGCCGACGGCCTGCTCGTGATCCAGTCACGCGGCTCGGCCGCTGTTGTCGAGGTACTGGATCCCCAGCCGGGAGAGAGAATCCTTGATCTGTGTGCCGGCCCGGGTATCAAGACAGGTCAGATCGCCGCCCGTGTCGGGAGACAGGGCAACCTCGTTTCGATCGAGTCCGACGCCGGCCGGGCCGAGGACGTCGCCGCCCAGCTCGAGCGTCTCGGTTTCCACAACGGTCTGGTGATCGAGGCAGACGCCCGCGAGGGCGAGATTCTGGCGAGCTTCGACCGGGTGCTCGTCGACGCCCCCTGCTCGGACCTCGGCGCGCTGGCCTCGCGACCCGACGCCCGCTGGCGAAAGTCGCCGGCCCTGATCGAGCGGGTCAGCACACTTCAGGCCGAGATCCTCGACCGGGCGGCCGGGATGCTCGAACCGGGCGGCACCCTGGTTTATTCGACCTGCACGATCTCGGAGCGCGAGAACGCTCTCCAGATAAGCAGGCTGGCCGAACGGAGTGATCTCGAGGTGGACGACCTCGGCGCCCTGGCCCCGGCCCTGGCGGACGCCGGCGAC